>CAZSEH010000019.1:2918-45055 GCA_964605835.1 uncultured Opitutaceae bacterium | reverse complement strand
TAGACTTTTGCGAGCGCCGCCTTGACCCGTGCGGGCGTCATCGGCAGCTCGAGCATCCGGGCTCCCGTCGCGTCGTGAAGGGCGTTGGCGAGGACCGCTCCCATCAGGATGATCGCGGGTTCGCCGCCGCCTTGCGGCGGGGTGTCGTCGGCGTCGAGAAGGATCGATTCGATTTTCGGCAGCCAGGAGAAGCGGGGGAGCGAATAGGTGTCGAAGTTCTTGTCCCGGACTTCCCCGTTTCCGAAGTGGATTTCCTCCGAAAGGGCGTAGCCCAGGCCCATCGTTATGCAGCCCTCCATCTGAATCCTTGCGCCGGCCGGATTGATCACGAGCCCCATCTCCTGGGCGCAGAGAACGCGCTTCACCGAGATCTTTCCCTGCTTCGCATCGACCTCGATCTCGGCGATGCCCGCGACGTACGTGCCGGCATCCGATCCGCAGGCTACGCCGAGCCCCCGGCCGCTCGGGCCCTTTCCGGGCTTCCATCCCCAGTGTTCGGCTGCGGCCTTCAGGACCCGGATCAGCCGGGGGTCCCTGGTCTGGCTCAGCCGGAATTCAAACGGGTCGACTCCGGCCATCGAGGCCAGCTGGTCGATGTGGCACTCGCGGGCAAAGGCGTTGGTGCTCGAACCCGGCGCGCGCCAGGCTCCCACGGCGAAGGGATGCACTCCCGCGGGGCCCTGGAAGCCGCCGACGGAGGAGGTGCGATGATGCGGTATGTCGTAGAGCTGGGCCGCGCCGCGGTCCCCGGCAAAACGGACCTCATAGTCCCAGAAGGCGATCCGGCCCGCGCTATCGAGTCCCGACTGGATGTTCACGACGGCGGCCGGCCTGAACGTGTCGTTGAAGAACTCCTCCTCACGCGTCCACATGACCTGCACGGGACGCCCCGTTGCCTTGGACAACCGGGCGGCCTCAACCGCCTGCAGGTTGAATCCCTTGCCGCCGAATCCACCGCCGACAAAGGGCGTTATGACCCGGACGTTCGCAATCGGCAGGCCGAGCGTTCGCGCGATTTCCTCGCGCGCGGGGAACGGCGTCTGGGTCGAGGCCCAGATGGTCGCCTTGTTCCCCTCCACATTGGCGAGCGCCGTGTGGGTCTCCATCGCGGCATGGGCGACGTAGGGATTGCGGTAGGATTGGTCGTAGCGCTTAACGGCCTGGGCCCTGCCCGTTTCGATGTCGCCGCCGTGGGCCGCCACCCGGGATTCCGTCTTCACCTGCTGCAGGTGGTCGTAGATCGTCTTGTCGTCCAGTTTTGACGGCGAGGGTTCGAATTCTGCGTGGATCCTGCCGAGCGCGTCCTCCGCGACATCGGGAAGCTCATGGAGAACCGCAACGAGATCCGGTTGCTGGACAAGTATTGCACCCTCGATTTGGCGCACGGCCGAGGCATCGACCGCCTTCAACTTGGCTCCATGCGCCGGAGCCCGCAGCACGCGGGCGTAGAGCATCCCGGGCAGGCGAAGGTCGCCCGAAAAGTGCGCCTTGCCCGTCACCTTGTCGCGCGAATCCCGGCGAAGAAGCGGCTTTCCGACGATCCTGTACTGCTCCGGCTTCTTTGGGTTCGGCTTCACGACCAGATGCCGCTCGATCTTTTTTCCCTGGGTCAGCTGGCCGTAGCTGACCTTGCGCGACGGATCATTGGAATCGACGACGACACCCTGCTGCACCGTCAGCTGCGCCACGGGAACCTGCAGGTTGCCGGCGGCCATCTCCATCAATACGCCCCTCGCCTCCGCCGCGGCCGCCCGGAAAAGCAGCCCGAATTGGCGCGTGCTGCCGGAGCCAAAGGTGCCCCCGTCAAAGGGGCACAGTTCCGTGTCTCCCATGACGATCTCGACGTCGTCGAGTGAGACATCGAGGTCCTCCGCGAGCATCTGGGGCAGAGAAGTGATGATTCCCTGGCCCATTTCGATCTTTCCGGTGAAGCACGTGACATGGCCGTTCCCGTCGACGTGAAGGAATGCGTTGAAATCGTTGGTCTGCCTGGGGCGGAACGTGGCCGGGCGCGCCGCCTCGGACTCCTGGGCGCCGATCCTCGGTCCGAGGACGGCCCAGACCATCAGGCCGGTTCCGAAGCGCTTGAAGAATTCGCGGCGGGTCGGGGGGTGCATGTCCGGCTCCAAATCCGCGGACCGCCTTGCCTGGGAAGCCATTGGTTTGGTGCTCATGATGCCTTTCCTCCCTTCATGACGGACGCGGCGGAAAGAATCGCATCGACGATGCGCGTGTGCGCACCGCAGCGGCAGAGGTTTCCCTCCATCCCCGCGATGACCTCCTCCCGCGTCGGGTTGGGGTTCCTCTGCAGAAGATCACAGGCCGTCAGGATCATGCCGGGAGTGCAAAAGCCGCACTGCAGGGCGTCGTGGGCGACGAAGGCTTCCTGGAGCGGGTGAAGCTTTCCGTCCTCAGCCAGGCCCTCGATCGTCGTCACGTCCCTGCCCTCGACCGACTTTACGTCGACCGAGCACGATCTCACGGCCTTGTTGTCCACAAGGACGGTGCAGGCGCCGCACTGGACGATGCCGCAGCCGTACTTGGTGCCGGTCAGTCCAAGGTCCGTGCGCAGGACCCAAAGAAGCGTCCGATCCGGCGCGACCTTGATCCGCACCGGCTGTTTGTTGAGGCGAAAGGAAACGGTGTCGGGCATGGGGTAAATGGGGACAGGCCCCAGATCGAGGTTCGGTGTCACTTTGGACCCGGAAAGGCATTTGGCAAATCACTTTCCGTTATCGGTCCGCGGCGTTATTAAGCACTCATGGAATACTGATAATCTTTTGAAATATCTAGACTTAGACAATTTCTGCGCAGGCTTTCGGGTTGGGTTGCCCGCGGCGGGGTTCGATAATCAAAGATGTGAGTTTGGCAGCCTTTCTAATATTGGTCCCCCTGGTCGTGGGACTGAAGCTGCTGTTCATAAGATCCGACGGTCTTCGGCGATGGACAGTGGCGGTGGCAACGGTGCTTTTGGCCGCGGGCAGCATCGCCTTGACGGCGGGCTGGTCTCCGGTCCGGCTTGAGATCCCCCATTTTGGCGGTGAAGCCGCCGGCGGGGCCATGCTCCTCCTGGAAGTGGCGATGGGCCTTTATGTCGCGTGGGTGGGGGTCCGCCGGCGACGCCCCCTGATCGTCATTCTTGTTTTCGCGCAGCTTCTGCCGATGCTCGGATGGGAAATGCACAACGGCGGGCAGCTGCACGCCGGGTGCAATCTCGTCATCGACCGGCTTGCGGCGATCATGGCCCTAATCAACGGAATCGTGGGCGGGTCGATCTGCCTTTACGCCCTCGGCTACATGCGCGAATTCCACGGCGCGCACCACCCGGAGTGCCGGGACCGCCGGCCTTTCTTCTTCTGCCTGCTCTTCGTCTTCCTGGGCGCGATGTACGGGATCGTCTTCGCCAACAACCTGGTCTGGCTGTATTTCTTCTGGGAGATAACGACCCTCTGCTCCTTCCTCCTCATCGGCTACCGGCAGGACCCCGAATCGATCGACAACGCCCTGCGGGCGCTGACCTTCAATCTGATCGGGGGGCTCGCCTTTGCCTGGGCGATCATCCTGTTTTTCCGGGGAAGCGGCAGCATCGAGCTGAGCGTCCTCATCAAGTCGATCCCCGCGGTCGCACTGGCGCCCGCCGCACTCCTCAGTTTCGCCGGGATCACCAAAGCCGCCCAGTTCCCGTTCTCGCGCTGGCTCCTGGGGGCCATGGTGGCGCCGACGCCCGTTTCGGCGCTCCTTCACTCGAGCACGATGGTCAAGGCGGGCGTCTATCTCGTGATCCGCCTGGCTCCGATCCTCCAGGGCAACCGGATTGGAATCGTCGTGGCGCTCGTCGGCGCAGTGAGTTTTGCAACCGCCTCCTTCGCCGCCGTGTGCACAAGCGACGCGAAGAAGGTCCTGGCCTATTCGACCGTGGCAAACCTGGGCCTGATCGTCCTCTGCGGGGGGATCGGAACGCACGAGGCCGTCTGGGCGGGCGTCCTCCTGATCGTATTCCACGCCGTCGCCAAGTGCCTCCTCTTCCTTTGCGTCGGGGTCGTCGAGCACAAGCTCCACAGCCGCGACATTGAGAAGATGTCCGGCCTTATCCTGAGCATGCCCCGGCTTTCGATCATGATCCAAATCGGGATCGCGGGCATGTTCCTGGCGCCGTTTGGCATGCTGATCGGAAAGTGGGCCGTCCTGAAGGCTGTCGTGGACACCTACCCTGCGATCATGCTTTTCGTCGTCTTCGGAAGCGCGCCCACCCTCTTTTTCTGGATGAAATGGATGGGTAAGCTGCTCGAGGTCACCAAGCCCATCGTCAACGTCGAGAAAGGGATCGGCCGGGGAGAGTGGTTTGCCCTGTCCCTCCTGACCGGGATCACGGCCCTCACCTGCATTCTCTTCCCGCTGATCTCCACCTACCTCGTGGAGCCGTATGTCATCGGCGTCTACGGGCAGTCCGGACGGCTGGCCCACGGCAATTTTGTCATCATGACGATCATGTTCGCGATGGTGGCCCTCTTCCCGCTGAGCTTCTTCAACTACGGGCGGCGGGTGAAGGTCCTGGACCCGTACCTCGGCGGGATGGACACCACCCGGGAGAGCCGGTTCGCCGACTCCGCCGGCAATGTCCAGGAGGTCCGGATGGCCAACTACTACCTCAAGGAGACATTCAACGAGCCCAGGGTCTTCCGGTTCGGCGTAATCGCGGGCCTGTCCCTTTCGATCCTCCTGTTTGCCTTCCTTCTCCTGCCATGACACCCCTGGCCAGACTCCTCGTCTATCTCGTGGCGGCCCCCCTCGTCGGAGGCCTGCTCGCCGGGCTCGACCGCAAGATCTCCGCCCGGATGCAGTCGAGAAAGGGGCCTCCCCTCTGGCAGCCCTTCTATGATGTCATGAAACTCTGGGACAAGGAGAACATGGTCGTCCGCCGCTCACAGGACTACTACGTGTTCTTCTTCCTGGTCCTGGTCATTTTCACGGGCGGGCTGTTCTTCGCCGGATCGGACCTCCTGCTGGTCGTCTTCGCCCTGACCCTGGCGGCCATCTTCTTCGTCCTCGGGGCCTACAAGGCGAGTTCGCCGTACAGTTTCGTGGGGGCGGAGCGCGAGCTCATCCAGATGATGGCGTACGAGCCGATGATGCTTCTGACGGCGGTCGGCATGTACATGGTTTCGGGAAGCTTCTACGTGCACGATATCGCAAGCCGCCCGCGGATGCTCCTGCTGACCCTGCCGGGGGTCTTCCTTGGATTCCTCTTCTGCCTGGTGATCAAGTTCCGGAAGTCGCCCTTCGACCTCTCCTGCTCCCACCACGCCCACCAGGAGCTGGTCCGGGGCATCCTGA
Source organism: uncultured Opitutaceae bacterium (assembly GCA_964605835.1). Classification (GTDB taxonomy): domain Bacteria; phylum Verrucomicrobiota; class Verrucomicrobiia; order Opitutales; family Opitutaceae; genus Palsa-1447. Next base: position 39,721 of record CAZSEH010000019.1, on the reverse strand, counting down.
CGGAATTTTCCGGCCGGACCCTGGCGATGATCGAGGTGGCGCACTGGTTCGAGAATGTCTTCCTCCTCGGCTGGGTCTTCCTCTTCTTCGCCTCATCCCCAATCGCCGGCGTCTTCGCCGCCCTCGCCGTCTTCCTCCTCATCGTGGCGGTCGACAACGCCTGCGCCCGGGTGAAGTGGCCCTTCATGCTCAAATGGGCCTGGCTCACGACCCTGGTCCTGGGATTTGGCAATATCATGGCCTTAAGCTTTTTCTGACATGCTCGCGTTCAAGAAATCCCCGTGGATCATCCACTACGACGCCTCGAGCTGCAACGGGTGCGATATCGAGACTCTGGCCTGCCTGACGCCGATCTACGACGCGGAGCGCCTGGGGGTCATCAACACCGGCAACCCGAAGCATGCGGACATCTTCATGGTGACCGGGGCGGTCAACACGCAAAGCCGCGATGTGATCCGCAACATCTACCATCAGCTCCCGGAGCCCAAGGTTGTTGTCGCCATCGGCTCATGCGCCGCCAGCGGCGGGATCTTCCGGGAGTGCTACAACGTCAGCGGCGGGGTCGACACCGTGATTCCGGTCGACGTGTACGTGGCGGGCTGCGCCGCCCGGCCGGAGGCGATCATCGACGGGGTCGTCCGGGCGGTGCAGCTCCTTGAATCAAAGCACAAGTCGATGATGGAGGCCGCCCGCGGCATCGACCGGATGGTGTACGAGCAGGCCGTTTTCGCGGACGTTGCGGAGCTGCTCGCCCTTCAAATGGTCACCTACAAGAGCGAGGCGGAAATCTACGGCGACGACAGCCTTCCCGCCCTCCAGCAGACGCTGGCCGAGATGGAGGCCGACTTTTCGCAATGGTGGTTCGTGAAGGCCGTGATCAACGGCAAGATTGTCGGTGCAATCCGCTGCCGGATGGAAGGCACAACGGGTTTCATCCGCCGCTGCATCGTCCACCCGTATTTTCGCCGGCGCGGAATCGCTCGGCGCCTGATCACCGAGGCCGAGCGGACGTTCCCTCCCGAGGTCACGCGCTTCGAGACCCTGACCGGGCACAAGAGCCGCCGAAACATCGCCATGTGCGAGAAGCTCGGCTATGCCGTCTACAAGACGGAGCCGTTCCTGCCGACGATCCAGTGGGTCTACCTGCAAAAGGAGCGCAAATGAACGAAGAGCAAACCTTCACGACGGTCCCGGTCGAAGACCTCCTGTCCAGGGTCCTGGGATTTCGCGACAAGGGCTGGAGGCTGGTGCAAATCGGGGCCGCTGCCCTGGGCGAGACCATCGAGATAACCTACAGTTTCGACCTCGGCGGCCGTCTTTCCAACCTGAGGGTTTCCCTTCCCTCCGAGGGAACACCCCGGGTTCCCAGCGTCTCATCCATCTATCCCTGCTCGTTTCTGTACGAAAACGAGATGCATGACCTTTTCCGAATCCAGGTCGACGGGATGGCCATCGACTTCAAGGGAAAGTTCTACCGCACGACGGTCCCGTTTCCCTTTGCCTCCCGAAAACCCTGAGCCCGACCATGCCCCGCACAATCATTCCCTTCGGCCCGCAGCATCCGGTCCTGCCCGAGCCGATCCATCTCGAACTCGCGATCGAGGACGAGAGGGTTGTCGATGTCATTCCGACCATCGGATTCGTCCATCGCGGGCTGGAGAAACTGGTCGAACGGAAGGACTACCAGGAGTTCGTCTACGTGGCCGAGCGAATCTGCGGAATCTGCAGCTTCATCCACGGCCAGACCTACTGCCAGGCGATCGAGACCATCATGAAGATCGAGGTCCCGCCCCGGGCGCGCTATCTGCGCACGATCTGGGGCGAGCTGTCCCGGATCCACAGCCATCTGCTCTGGCTCGGCCTCCTCGCCGACAGCTTCGGCTTCGAGAGCCTGTTCATGCATTCCTGGCGCATCCGGGAGAAGGTCCTCGACATCATCGAGGCGACCACGGGCGGCCGGGTGATCTTCGGCTCGTGCAAGATCGGGGGCGTCCGGCGCGACATCGATCCGGTGGCGTTCCAGGCCATGCTGGCGCAGCTCGGGCTGATCGAAAAGGACATGCGGGAAATCGTCACAGTCTTTCTCAATGACAGCACGGTGAAGGAACGGCTGGTCGGAGTCGGGATCCTGTCGAAGGGGGAGGCCCACGCGCTGGGCTGCGTCGGCCCGACTTTGCGCGCGAGCGGAGTCTCCCAGGACATGCGCCAATTGGGGTACGCGGCCTTCGACGAGATCTCCGTCGAGCCGATCACCCGCCCGGAAGGCGACTGCCACGCCCGCTGTTCGGTCCGCTGCGCCGAACTCTTCCAGTCGGTGGACATCATCCGCCGGGCGGTTGCGAAGATCCCGGACGGCTTGATCGCCACAAAAGTGACCGGCAACCCCAGCGGGGAGTACCTTGCTCGAACCGAGCAGCCCCGCGGCGAGGTCGCCTACTACCTCAAGGCCAACGGCACGAAGAACCTGCAGCGCTTCCGTGTCCGCACTCCCACCTTCGCAAACCTGCCCGCCCTCGTGAAGATGCTCCCCGGCTCCTTCCTCGCGGACGTCCCCGTCATCGTCCTGACGATCGACCCGTGCATCAGCTGCACAGAAAGGTGACATGTCTTATTTCGGCATGACCAAACTGACGCTGAAATCGGCCCTTCGCCGGCCGGTGACCCGCGGATACCCGCTCGGACCCCGCCGGGTCATCCCGGATTCCCGGGGTCTTCTGGTGTTCACGAAGGACAACTGCATCTACTGCAGCGTCTGCCGCAAGAAATGCCCCACGGGCGCGATCGGGGTGAACCGCAACCTGAAGAAATGGGCGATCGACCGCCTCCGCTGCATCAGCTGCGGCTACTGTGTCGAGTCATGCCCGAAGCAGTGCCTCAGCCTTTCGACGGACATGGCAGCCCCGACCGTTACCAAGGATCGGGATACCTACTGAAACCGTCGGAATCCGTTTTGGCTTGGACAAAGCATTTTGGCCGGTCGATCGTGGGATGCCCATGAAGCCGGCCACGCGAATCTTCGCCTTCCTTGTCCTTTTGATCGCGCCGGCCGGGGTCGCCAGCGCCCAGCCGAAGATGGACGCCTCCGCGCCGACGTATCCTGGCGCCGAGTATCCGAACATGGGCCCCGACATCTACGACATCAACGCCGACGCCTCGGCGCTGATCACCGACGCCGTGGCCAAGGCGAAGACCGAAAACAAGAGGGTCCTGGCCCTCTTCGGCGGCAACTGGTGCATCTGGTGCCAGCGGCTGCACCGGCTGATGGAAACCGATCCCGCCATCGCCAAGTTCACGGCCGACAACTACGTCGTCGTCATGGTCGACGTCGGCGGCCGGGACAAGAGCGGGAAGTCGGTCAGCCGGAACGAGGCTGTCGTCGCCAAGTACGGCGTCGCCGCATTCGGCTACCCGGCCCTGGTCGTCATCAGCAACAAGGACACCCCCCTCGTCACCTATAACAGCGGCCTTCTCGAGGAGGGCGATCACCACTCGGCGGAAAAGGTCCTGGCCTTCCTTAAGGCCTGGGTGAACGACCCGGCCTGCAAGTACTGAGAATCCCGCCGGTCACCGGTTTGAGAAGCGTCGCCCGGAACTTGTTTTGAATGGCCAGCATGGGTTGTCGCCATTATTTGATCTCCTGTCCGTCTCGCGTCCGCAGCCCCAGAAAGGAGAATCCGATGATCAAGCGAACCCCCCTCGCCTTCCTGCTTCTCGGCATGGCCGCCCTGGCCATTGGCAATCTCAACGGGCAAGGCACGCCGCCGCCGCGCCCGCCCGGGGTGCCGGGCGCCGCCGCCGCCCCTGCGCCCCCATCCGCAACGGCCGCCACGCCCGCGCGCAGCGTGCTGCCGTCCCCGTCGGGCTATCAGACCATTCACAACGATTTCTTCTGGACCGACCAGAACGGAAACCGCATCGCCACGCGCAGCGGCTGCATCTGCCAGTTCGGAAACAAGTTCTACTGGTACGGCGGAGGCGCCCCAGGCTACGACCAGACCTGCTATGTATCCACGGACCTGGTCCACTGGACCTACAAGGGCGTGGTGCTTCGCACGGAAGTCGATGCCAACCGCATGGACGTGCTCTACAATGACACGACCGGGAAGTACGTCATGTTCCTCAAGTACAACGGAAATGCCGCCTTCCTGGGAATCGCCACCGCCGACAAGCCCGAAGGCCCGTTCACGTTCAAGAGCCAGACGCTGGTCGATGGCTACAAGATCGGCGACACGTCCATGTTCAAGGACACCGACGGCAAGGCGTACCTGTGCTACGTGTGGGACAAGACCGGCCCCAACCGGCAGCATGGCATCTACCTCATGTCCCCCGATTATCTGACGCTCGACAAGCGCATCTGCCTTTTTGACATCCGAAGCCGGGAGGCGCCGATGATCATGAAGCGCAACAATCTCTATTACTATTTCACATCCCGCACGGCCGGCATCCGCTCCACCGCCACCAACTACTACACCGCCACGAACCTCGCCGGGCCGTGGTCGCCGCCGATCGTGCTTTCCACCCCCGGCTCGAACAATTCCTGGGATACCCAGTGTGATTTTGTCCTCCCGATCCAGGGCACTCAGGGCACGACCTATGTCTATTGCGCGGACCGCTGGATTCACACCGAGGCGCGCCAGGGCGATTATCCCTGGCTCCCGTTCGAATTCGAAGGCGACACGCCCATCGTCAACTATTACCAGGACTGGGACATCAACCTGACCGCCGGCACCTGGCGAAAATTCGATCCCGCCCGAAACCTCGCCCTGGGGAAGGCGGCCACCGCCTCCTCCGCCTCGGGCCCCAACCCCGCCGCGAGTGTGACCGCGGCCACGACCCACCAGAATTACACCAATTGCCGGTGGGAAAGCGAAGCCAGCGACCCGCAGTGGATCATGGTGGACCTGGGCGAGGCCAGGGACATCAACCGGGTCATCCTGAAGTGGCACTTCAATGCCGCCAGGGAATTCAGGATTCAGACCTCCACCGATGCCAATGCCTGGACCGACGCATTCGCCACGAGCCTCGGCTCGGCCTGTTCCGTGACGGATGAGACCTTCAAGACAACCCCGGCGAGGTATGTGCGCATGTATGGCACGCGGAGGGCCACGCCAAGCGGGTATTCATTGTTCAGTTTCATGGTTTTGAAAGACTAGCCTGCATGGTTTCCAGTTTCTGCTTGGACCGCCACCCGGCCGGGAGAGTGCTCGACAGTTTGCGGCCCATGATGTTTACTGAAGACAGAGCGGACGCCGATCCATCGGCAGCAGCATGATCAATCCATGAAAAAGCCGGTTTCACCCAGGCGGTCGAAGCATCAAACGGACCGTGGCTCTCCAAAACCCGGATCCACCCCGCGGGTTAAAGGCAGGCGGAGCGCCGATTCATCCTTTCCCGTCGTCGGCATCGGCTCCTCCGCCGGGGGACTGGAGGCCTTGGTGCAGTTCTTCGAACACGTGCCGGCGGACAGCGGCATGGCTTTTGTCATCGTCCAGCACCTGGACCCGACGCAGAAGGGCATGATGCCCGAACTGCTCCAGCGCGTCACCGCCATGAAGGTGATGCAGGTGAGGGATCGCACGAGAGTCCGGCCGAATTGCGTGTATGTGATTCCTCCCAACAGCGACATGTCGCTCCTCCATGGAACGCTGCACCTGCTCGCGCCCATCGCGCCTCGCGGACTGCGCCTGCCTATCGATTTCTTCTTTCGCTCGCTGGCCGAGGACCAGCATGAGCGCAGCGTCGGCATCATCCTGTCAGGCATGGGAAGTGACGGCACGCTGGGTCTCAGGGCCATCAAGGACAAGGCGGGGGTGGCGCTGGTGCAGGATCCGGCCACGGCAAAATTCGATTCCATGCCGCGCAGCGCGATAGATGCGGGGCTGGCGGATTTCGTGGCCCCGGCCGGTGAGTTGCCCGGCAAACTCATCGCCTACAGGACTCATCTGCCGCGGATCGGCAAGTCAGATCTGCCCCTGGAGGGGCAGGCGCAGGGCGCCCTGGAAAAAATCGTGATCCTCCTGCGCTCCGATTCCGGCAATGATTTCAGCCTTTATCGCCGCAGCACGCTTTATCGGCGGGTCGAACGCCGCATGGGCATCCACCAAGTGGCCAGCATCGGCGAGTACGTCCGGTACTTGCAGGAGAATTCCCAGGAGGTGGCCATCCTTTTCAAGGAAATGCTGATCGGGGTGACGAGTTTCTTCCGCGACCCAGCGGCCTGGCAGCAACTGGCGAAGCAGGCGCTCCCGGCGCTGCTCGCCGCCCGGCCCGCGGGCGGCGTGCTGCGGGCGTGGGTGGCCGGGTGTTCGACGGGCGAGGAAGCCTACACGCTGGCCATGGTGTTCGTCGAAACGCTGAAGCAGATCAAGCGCGCGGATGGTGTATCCCTGCAGATCTACGCCACCGACCTGGACAAGGACGCCATTGACAAGGCGCGCCGGGGCTTCTTTCCGGAAAACATTGCCGCCGACGTTTCGCCCGCGCGCCTCGCCCGGTTCTTCGTCAAGGAGCAGAACGGCTACCGCGTGAGCAAGGCGATCCGGGCAATGGTGGTCTTCGCGCCGCAGAATGTGATCATGGATCCGCCGTTCACCAAGCTGGATATCCTGTGCTGCCGGAATCTTTTGATCTACCTGATGCCGGAATTGCAAAAGAAGCTTTGGCCCCTTTTCCACTATAGTCTGAATCCCCAAGGCTTGCTGTTTCTCGGCAGCGCCGAGAGCATCGGAGGCTTCGGCCATTTGTTCACACCCGTTGCGCTAAAGGAGCGGATTTTTCAACGAAACGGGTCCATCGTGCCGGGCAAGCAGATCGATTTTCCTTCCGCCTTTGTTCCGATTCCGGCGAACCGGCGGAAAGTACCGATGACGGAACCCAGGTCCGCCCCCAGTTTGCAGTCGCTGGCGGATCAACTGCTCCAGGCGCGCTTCGCCCCGCCTGCGGTGCTCGTGAACGGTCAGGGCGACATCCTCTACATCAGCGGACGGACGGGCAAATATCTGGAACCGGCGGCCGGCAAGGCAAACTGGAACGTCATTGCCATGGCCCACGAGGGGCTGCGCTACGAACTTTCCGGCGCCCTCCAACGGGCGCATCACAAGAAGGGGGCGGTCACTGTCCAGGGAATCAAGGTCGGGACCGGCGCCGACGCGCGGTACGTGGATCTGGCGGTCGAGGCGCTCGATGAACCCAAGGAGTTGCTCGGGAGCGTGCTCATCGTCTTTTCCGACACCGCCGAGGCGGCCGAGAAAAGCCCGGGAGGGGGCGCCGGGAAAACCACGGTCCGCAGCACCAGGCAGAGGGAGGCGGAGAGGGAACTTCAACGCGCCCGGGAGGAGGTGCAGGCGGGCCGCGAGGAGATGCAGACGTCGCAGGAAGAGCTCAAGTCCATGAACGAGGAGCTGCAATCCACCAACGAGGAATTGCAATCCACCAACGAGGAGCTCACGACCTCGAAGGAGGAGATGCAGTCGCTGAATGAGGAACTGCAGACGGTCAACGCCGAGCTGCAGGCCAAGCTGGACGAGCTTTCCGGAACCAACAATGACATGAAGAATCTGCTCAACAGCACGGAAATTGCCACGGTGTTCCTGGACAACAATCTGTGCGTGCGCCGGTTCACCCTTCAGGCGCAAACGATCATCAAGCTCATCCCGAGCGACGTGGGCAGGCCGATCACCGACCTGGCCTCCGACCTTCTCTATCCCACGCTGGTTGCGGACGCGAATGAGGTCCTGAAGACGCTGGTGTTTGTGGAAAGATCGATCAGCACCTCCGACGGGCGCTGGTTCACCGTGCGCGTCATGCCCTACCGCACCATGGACAATCGGATTGACGGCGTGGTCATCACCTTCGCGGACATCACAGCGGCGAAGAAAGTGGAGTCCAAACTGCGATCGGACCAGGGCGATTTGACCAGGCGATCGGCCGAACAGGGTTCCGCGCTGGATCGGGCCATGGGGCGCCTGCAGGTGGCTGACGCCGAGCTGAAGCGTGGCCGGACCCGGGGCAAGGAGATCCGGAAATCCGCCGGCACCGCAGGACAGCCCAAACCATGAAAAAGCAGCCGAAACACCCGGGACGAGCCGCCGAGCTGCGCCGGCGTGCAGAACGTCGCCTGCGCGATCAGCCGATTGGGGGCGCGCGGATCGAAACCAAGGCCGACGCGCAACGAATCCTCCATGAGCTGCAGGTTCATGAGATCGAGTTGGAAATGCAAAATGAGCAGCTCAAGCAATCAAAGGCCGAGGTCGACGCGAGCCTGGAGAGATACACGGATCTCTATGATTTCGCTCCGGTCGGCTATTTCTCCGTCGATGAACAGGCCTTGATTCTGGACGTGAATCTGACCGGAGCCGCTTTGCTCGGAATAGAAAGATCCCGCCTGGCCGGACGCCGTTTCCAGCTTTTTGTCGCGCCGGAGAGCCGTGCGGACTTCAATGCCTTTCTTGAAAGAGTTTTCGCCGAGCAGGAAAAGCAAACCTGCGAGGCGCTGCTCCTGAACACCGGCCGCGCCTCTTTCTGGGCCGATCTGCAGGCCATGTCCGCCACCGGCCCACATGCCGCGGGAAGACTTTGCCGGATGGCGGTGTCCGACATTTCGGCCCGCAGGCAGGCGGAGGAAGCGCAACGCCGGATCGCTTTCCTGGCTGCGACGAACCGGAAGTTGGATGAGGAGATAGTCCGGCGTCGCGCCTCGGAGGCAGCCCTGCGGGAAAGCGAGGCGCAGGCCCGCCAATTGGTGGAACAATCCCATCACACGCAGAAAAAACTCCAGCTCCTGACGCGTCAGCTGCTTGTTGTGCAGGAAGAGGAGCGCAAGAGGATCAGCCATGAGCTGCATGATGGGGTCGTCCAGACCCTGGTCGGCATCAATGTTGGATTGTCGGCACTGCGCAGGGGGGGCTGCGTTGGCGACCCGACGCCGGGCGACAGGTTCGACGGGATTCAGCGGCTGGTGGCGGATTCCATAGACGCGGTGCACCGGTTCGCCCGCGGGCTGCGGCCTGCGGTGCTGGACGACCTCGGCCTGATTCCGGCGCTCCATGCGTATTGCAAGAGCCTGGCGGTGGAAAGAAAACTTAGAATCAATATAACGGCATCCCGCAGCGTCGCGGCCCTGGACGACACCGGAAAAACGGTGCTGTTTCGCGTGGCGCAGGAAGCGCTCACCAATGTGGCCCATCATGCGCGGGCCACCAAGGTCAAGGTCACGATTCGTGAAATACCGGGTGCGATCCGGATGGAGATAAGCGACAATGGCAGGGCGTTCCAGGTAGGGACAGCCCTGGAGGCCAAAAACCCAAAACGCCTTGGGCTTATCGGAATGAAAGAGAGGCTCGAAATGGTCGGCGGAAGCCTGGCCATCGAATCGGCGCCCGGCAAAGGCACGACTGTGCGCGCAGAGATTCCGATCACGAGAGCAGAATCGGCCTGACCGGCCTGCAAGTATTGAAAAATAGTGGGCCCTGGGGGATTCGAACCCACGACCAAGGGATTATGAGTCCCCTGCTCTAACCGCTGAGCTAAGGGCCCGAAAAAGAACCTGCGGATCGTGCCGGGGGGCTCCTTGATTCTCAACCGAATTCCTCGGAGTCGTTTATCCGGTCGCGGAACGCGAGGTGTCGGTCCGATGCGGGAATTTCCAAAATGAGTTTTGGGCTGGCGCCCCCGCACGCTCTGGTGAACGGTGAGCCCATGCCCCCCACCCCCCTGCAGCCGCGGCCGCTGATTGTTCTCAGCCTGCTTGTCGGCGCATTCGGACTGCGGCTGGCCGGGCAGGTGACCGAGACGCCGCAGACGATGGCCCCGGGTGACTTTCTCCTGAAGGTAGATGCAATCTCGCTGGGGTTGAATCCGGACAGCCCTGCGCCCAACCAGTACCGGGCGCTCGGATTGGGCTGGGCGCTTCTCTCCGGAGGAATAACCAAGAATGTCGATTTTGAATTCGGGACGCAGGTTTTTGTCCAGGACACCTACGACCGGGCCCTGGGCTCAAACCGGACCCACAGCGGGGTCGGGGATTTCACGTTTCGGACCAAATGGACCTTCTGGCGCGATTCCACCCTGGACCAGGCCGCGGCGATCATTCCGTACGTGAACCTGCCGACGCACTCGGCGGTGACCGGCAATGGCCACACCGAAGGCGGATTGATCCTGCCCTGGTCGTCCCATATGGGCCCGGGCCTGAATGCGGGCGCAATGGCGGAAATCGACGAGCTGCGCAATGCGGCCAACACCCGCTACGACACCCGCCTGTATGCAAGCGGGGTCATCCAGGCCGAGGTCCTGGGCAAATTGAGCGGCTATGCCGAGGCGACCCTGGGCACCTCTACGGCCGGATCCGGCTCTTCCTGGGGAACGTTGAACGCCGGTGCGACTTTGTCGGCGTCGAGCAACTTCCAGTGGGACTATGAAATCGGCCGGGTCCTAGGACCGAGCGCGCGCAGCTGGGTGCAGACCTTGCGCTTCCGGTGGAAGTTATAGATGACAGCCTCCAGTATTGAAATCCGGAAACTTGAAACCGGATTCTCAAGGCCATCGAATCGCGGTCCTGAAATTATGTCTTTCGTCCTCAAGCCGGAGCATCACCGCGCGTAGCCGGATTCCATGGCCACAACCGACGCCTATCACATTTTCTGCGCCTTTCTGGCGGCCTTCATCGCCGGAGCCATCAATTCGGTCGCGGGCGGAGGGACGATGCTCACCTTCCCCGTGCTGATGGCCCTTGGACTGCCGCCGATCATCGCAAACACAACGAACACGGTCGGCATCTGGCCGGGCTCGGTCGGAAGCATCTGGGGATTCCGGAGGGAGCTGGCGCGAATCCCCGGCGTCATGCGATGGCTGTTGATTCCCGCATGCCTGGGCGGCGCCGTGGGCGCGATGCTCCTGCGCCTGACTTCCCCGGGAGTGTTCGACCGCCTGATTCCCTGGCTCATCCTTTTTGCCACGGTGCTTTTCATCCTTCAGACGCCGGTCCAAAGGATGCTCAAGTCGGTTGAGGCCGCGCACGAGGCCGGCACCCGGTGGATGACCCTTGCGATGTTCACCCAGGCGGTCGTCGCCGTCTATGGGGGTTATTTTGGCGCCGGGATGAGCATCATGATGCTTTCGATTCTCGGCGTTCTCGGGATGACGGACATTCTGGAAATGAGCGCGATGACGAGCCTTCTTGCGCTGTGCGTCAACGGGGTCGCGGGCCTGATCTTTGCCAGGGCGGGCCTTGTCTTTTGGCCATACGCTTTGGCGATGGCGGTTGGCTCAGTCAGCGGCGGCTATGGCGCGGCCGGCATCGCGCGCAGGATCGGCCGGACGGCGGTCCGGCGATTCGTCATCTTCATCGGCCTTTCAATCGCCGTCGTGATGTTCGTCCGCCTCTCCCGCCACGGCTGATCGGCGGTACATGCCCGCCAGCTTCACGGAGGTTTCGCGGATGCGCTGCCGGAGCGCGGGCGGCTCGACCACCTCGGCCGAGGCGCCCCAGCCGAGGATCCATTGTTCGACCTCGGCGAGGGCACCGAGCCGGAGCCGGAGTTCCAGGCTGCCGCCGGGAAGTTCGCGCATTTCCTGCGATTCATGCCACTCGCGCTCGCGCACCCGGTCGGCGACCCCATGGCTGAACCGGATAACGACCCGGTGGTCGCCGTCGCCGCCCAGAACGCCCATCGCGTTCGAAAAGAACCGTTCCGGAGAAAAATCAGCCGGCTTGACGAACCGTTTCTTCGAGACAAGGACGCCATCGATCCTCGGAAGCGCAAAGGTTCGCAGGGCGCTCCGCTCAAGATCGAAGCCGACAAGGTACCAGAGATTCTCGCGGTGCGCCAAATGGTACGGCTGGACGCTGCGGGTCAATCTGCCCGGATCGCCCGGCTTCCGATACTGGAAGCTCACCTCCTCCTGGCGGAGCACGGCCCCGCTCAGCGCGTTGAAAACCAGGAGATCGGTCCTGCCGAGTCCCACATTCTTGAACGACACCGCGCTCAACTCGTCGGCGGGCGAAAAGGAAATGCGGTCCTTGAGCCCGGCCGCCAGCTTGTCGAACGCAATTTCAAGCTGCCTGTGAAAGGGAGTCCCCCGGTACTGCTCAAGCGCGCGGCGCGCAACAAGCAGCGCCACAAGCTCGCCTTCCGTCACCTGCACGGTCGGGAATGAGTTCACGGGCTGCGTGTACCGGTAGGACTGGATCGCCGTGTCGAATTCGATCGGCAGGTCCAGCCTGTCGCGCATGAAGGCGATGTCCCGGACGACCGTCTTGCGGCAGACCTCCAGCTCCCGGGCCAGCCGCGTGCAGTTCACAAGCGTGTTGCGGCGGAGGATCCCGTGAATCCGCAGCATCCGTTCGAGCGGGGGCCTGGAAAGCTGGACTCGCGGGTTCATGCGGAAAATTGAGCGGTTTTATTAGGCTGGGACAAGCATTGTCTCACCCGGTCGGCTAGAGTGCGCCCATGAAACCCGCATCCCGATTCACGATTGCCGCCCCGGTCGAACTCGCCTGGTCCCACTACGGTGTCCCGCATCGCGTGACCACCTGGCCGGAAGTGCGGTTCGAGCGGTTGTCCGACTCGGGCTGGGTCGAGGAGTCGCCGAGCGCGGAAGCCTGCGCCTCCGCCGCGGCCAGCCTCGATTCCGCCTCCTGGTGGCGTTATCTCGACTTTGTGCCCTCGGCCGTGCGCGAATTCCTCGAGCAGTTCAGGTTCGGACGGCTCGAGGCGCTCCAGGTCATAGGCCACTGCCCGGGGATTCTCGGCGACTTGAATGAAACTCCGGCGCTGACACCGTTTGTCGCGTGCCACGCAGGCCTGCGCGGCGCGACCATGCCCTGCTGGGAGGAACTGTGCGCCATTCACGAGCGAAACGGCATCTTTGGAGTCCTCGAGTGGCTCGGAATGCCGGCGTCGCGGCAGACGCTGGCGATCCTGCGGCAAATCGGCGTTCCGGACCTTCCCAAGCGGTTCCTCGAGCCGATCCGCGCCCTTTTGTGGGAGCCGGCCTCAATCATCGACCTAAAGTCCCATCCCATCACAACCGACCGGCAGCTCGCCCGTTTCTGCCAGCCGCGAGCGGCTTAGCAGCCGACCTCTTGGCCAAAGTGCCCCTGCGTCTTCACCCGCACCTTCGCGAGGGCCTGCTCGAGCACCTTTTCGGTATAGCCGTGGCGCGACAGGAATTCCGGGTTGGGCTCGAACAGGAACTCGTCCGGAGTTCCCTGGGGGTCCAGTGAGTTCGCCAGGTACCTGGCCGCGTGCATCTGGGCGAGGAAGGGCCGGTCCGATTCGTCGGCCCCATCCGGGTTCCCGATGAACTGGACCATCGTCACGAATGCCGGCGGAAAATTCCAGGACTTCATCAGGATGACCCCGATGTCGCGATTGTTGTAACCCAGGACCTTCGTTTCCGCCTCCTCCCAGCGGCACAGCCCGCTGCGGACCAGCCCTCCGATTTCCGGGTAGGCCGGGGCGCACAGGAATGCGAGCGAAAGGCGGCCGATATCGCCGACAAGACCGGCCGAGTACGCATTGGTCTCGTCGCCAACGCCGACGTGTTTTCCGGCGACCTCCGCGGCGACTGCGACGGCAAATGAATGCCGGGAGAAGGCGCCGGGGCTCCAGGGCAGCAGATCCTGGTGCATTTCCTCCCAGCGCGCGAGCATCGCCGCCGCCGCGATCCTGTAGATCTCGCGCCCGCCGAGGACGACAATGGCCTGGGTCACGTCGGCGATCGGCATCTCCCGTCCGTAAGCGGCCGAATTCGCAACGCGCAGCGTGCTCGCGGCCAGTCCGCTGTCCAGGAGGATTATGTTTCCTATCTTCTCGGCGGCGGCATCGGGATCCCTCATCGCCTCGATGAGCCTCGGAAGCAGCCTGGGGGCGCAAGGCAGGGAACTCGCCTTCCGGCATACCTCGTCTATCGAGTATGGATAGGAGTATCCCATCAGCCGGCTCCCCTTTTGCACAGCACCGTCCGCCCTTTTTGGTCAATCATGCATTCGATGACGTACCTGTGCTTCATCCAAGGCAGCAAATCACGCCCCTGGCGAGAGTTGCAAGCCGAACATAAGGGATGTGAATTTCCTGGAAATAACCCGGCCAACAACCGGCTGACCTGGAACGGGACAGATTTCCCGATAATTTAGTTGACATATCAAATATTTAGTCCGAAGATCGCCCCATGCCCCTCAAGATCGACCTGCACGTGCACATCGTCGGCAACGGCGCCGGAGGCTCCGGGTGCTGGTACAGGCCGCGCGGATGGACGAAGTGGGTCGAGCCGCTGATGCTCCGCAATTTTGGCCTTCCCCACCGGGCCTTGCGGGAGGATCTGGACGCGCTTTACGCGGAGCGGCTGCTCGCGTTCGTCCGGGATTCCTCGATCGATGCGGTCGTCCTGCTGGCCCAGGACGAACCGCATGACTGCGAAGGCCGGAGGCTGGAGGGCGTCGGATCGTTCTACGTCCCGAACGAGTACGTCCTCAGGCTGGCTGAAAACCATCCGGAGTTTCTCGCCGGTGTGTCGATCCACCCTGCGCGGGTTGACGCCCTCGACGAGCTCGAAAAATGCCTGTCCGCCGGGGCCGCGCTTTTGAAGTGCCTGCCCAACTGCCAGAACATCGACTGGTCGGACAGGCGCTACACGCGCTTCCTCGAGCGCATGGCCGAGTCCGGTCTGCCGCTTCTCGCCCACACCGGAAGCGAGCACACCCTTCCCGTCATCGACAAGCGCCTCGCGGATCCCCGGGTCCTCATCCGTCCGCTCGAGATCGGAGTCACCTGCATCGCCGCGCACTGCGGGACGGCGAGCGGGCCCTTCGAGCGGGATTACTTCGGCGTTTTCGAAGGACTCGTGGGGAAGTTTCCGGCGCTTTACGGGGACAACAGCGCATTTGCCACGCCCAACGGCCGCCTGAATGGACGCCATCTCGAGCGCTGCCTTGCGGAACCCCTTTTCGGGCGGATCCTGCACGGAAGCGACACCCCCGTTCCCGTCCTGGGCCACGAGGCGCTATTCCGGGGCCAGGTCAGCCGCCGCGCCTTCCGCTCCAGCCTCCGGGAGGGAAACCCGATCGAGCGCGATTGCCAGCTGAAGCGGGCCATGGGATTCCCCGAGGAAAGCTTCACCCGGGCGGCCGGCCTGCTGCGCCTTCCGGCGACAACCCCGGCTCCGGCGCCCTGAGGAACCCTTTCAACACCGCCATGCTCACCTCCAGACGGTTTCTGCCGCTTTTCATCACCCAGTTCATCGGCGCTTTCTGCGACAATGTCTTCAAGAACGCGTTTGTCCTGCTTTGCACATTCGGCCTGGCCGCGGCGAACGGCTGGAATCCCGCCTATGCGGTCTACCTGATCGGCGGACTTTTCATCCTCCCGTTTGCCCTTGTTTCGGGCTGGGCCGGCTATGTCTCCGACATCTGGGCCCGTCACACCCTCGTGCGCACGCTGAAGACCTTTGAGGCCTTCGTCATGCTGGGCGCGGCAGTCGCCCTTTGGACGAACAGCTTCTTCGGAATGTGGGCGATCATCGTGGCCCTCGGGTTCATCTCCGCCCTGTTCGGCCCGCTCAAGTACGGCCTTCTGCCGGTCTATCTCGCCGACGATGAACTCGTGAAGGGCAACGCCTGGTTCGAGGCCGGATCGTTCGTCGCGATCGTCACCGGAATGATGGTCGGCGCGCAGGCCGCCATGTCCCCCGCGGGACGCGTCGACGTCGGGGTCCTGCTGTTCGCGCTCGGGCTGGTCGGTTGCGTCTCCACATACTTCCTTCCCGCAGCGCCGGCCTGCGCGGACCAGGAAATCTCGCCCTGGAACCCGCGTTCGCTCTTCCGCAGCACCCGGCAGGCGATCCGCACGATCCGACAGGCTCCGGTCCTGCGGAGGAGCATCCTCGGAATCTCCTGGTTTTGGTGCATCGGCGCCGTGCTTCTCTCCTTCCTGCCCACCTATGTGAAGGATGTCCTTCATCAGGACGCCGGCGGCGTCACCCATTTTCTCCTTTGCTTTGCGGTCGGTGTCGGCGCGGGGTCGTTTCTCGGCCTTGTCCTGACCCGGGGGCGCATCCGCGCGACGTTCGTTCCCCTGGCGGGAATTGCGATCAGCCTCTTCATCTTTCTGTGGGTCGCCGCCGATGTCTTCTGGAGGGCCCGGCTCGACCTTCTTCTCACGATCATCACGTCCGGGATAGGCCTGGCGGGCGGCATTTACTCGGTCCCGCTGTACGCCCTCATGCAGCACCGAAGCCCGGCGGACCAGCGCGGCCGGGTGATATCGGCGAACAATATCATGAATGCGCTGTTCATGGTCGCGGGCGCGGCCGGTGCGATTGCCGTTGCCGCAATCGACCCGCGGCCGGTCGCCCTTCTTTGGGTCCTCGGGCTGATAAACCTGGCCGTGTCGATCTACATGGTCTGGCTCGTTCCCGAATCGGTGCTGCACACCGTGGCGCGCCTTGTCCTGCGGATCATCTTCCGGGTGAAGGTGCGCGGCCTGGAGAATTTTCCGGAATCCGGGCCGAGGCTGGTCATCGCCAATCACACGTCGTGGCTCGACGCGGCGCTGCTCGCCGTCTTCCTTCCGGAACCGCCGGTCTTTGCCGTCAACACCGACATTGCCCGGCTGCGCTGGGTGCGCCCGTTCCTGAAGTGGCTCCACACCTATTCGGTGGACCCCACCCGCCCGCTGGCCATCAAGTCGCTTTGCGCCTGTGTCGAGCGCGGGGATGTCGTCGCCATATTTCCGGAAGGCCGGCTGACGACGACCGGAGGATTGATGAAGATCTACGACGGGCCGGGGTTCATCGCGCACAGGACGCGGGCATCGATCATCACGGTCCATATCGACGGGGCTCACCTGTCTCTTTTCACGCGCCTGTCCCACAAGTACAGGCGCCAGTTCTTCCCGCGGATCACCCTCACGATCAGCCCGCCCCGAATCATGCCCGAGGAGACGGACCGCCGCAGTCGGACTCCCTTCATCTACAATCTGCTTTGCGATGCGGCCTTCTCGGCGCAGGTTACGGACCATTCGCTTTTCCGCGAGGTGGTCGCCGCTTCCCGGCGGCACTGCGCCGGGCGCATCATCTGGAAGGGCCGCGAGCCCGGAGGCTACAGCTACTCGCGGATCCTCGGGAGTTCCGCATACCTGGGAACCCGCTTCAGCCGCCTGACGGAGCCGGGCGCGGCGGTCGGAATCCTGATGCCGACCAGCATCCCGGGCGCCCTCGCCTTCTGGGGCCTGCAGTTCGCGCACCGCGTCCCGGTCTGGCTCAATTTTTCTATGGGGCTCCCGGCCTTCGTGTCGTGCGTTCACACGGCGCAGGTCCGCACCGTGATCACGTCGCGCGCCTTTGTGGAGACGGCCCGGCTGGGCGACCGGATCCAGGCGATCTCGGCTCAGGGGATCAAAGTCGTCTTTCTCGAGGATCTGAGGCCCTCGGCGATGTGGAGGCTGCGAGCGGCATGGATCCGCTTCAGCCTAACCTCGGCCTATGCGAGGCACGAGTCCCGCTGGATCGGATCGGGCCGCGATCCGCGCTGCGCGATCTTCTTCACATCGGGCACATCCGGCCTTCCCAAGGCCGTTGTGCTGTCCCACGCAAACCTGTTGTCGAACGTCGCCCAGCTTCGCTCGCGGATCGATTTCACCCACAGCGACTGCGTGTTCAATGCGCTGCCGCTCTTTCATGCCTTTGGGTTCACCGGCGGAATGCTTACCCCCCTCCTCTCGGGCGTGCGCACCGTCCTTTATCCAACCCCCCTCCACTACGGGATCATTCCGGATTTCGTCTACAACTCGAATGCGACCATCTTCTTCGCCACGAATTCGTTTCTGAACGGCTACGCCAGGAAGGCCAACGCGTATGACTTCCACTCCCTGCGCCATGTCTTCGCCGGGGCTGAGAAGCTCCAGCCGGCCACGCAGAAACTCTGGCAGGACCGGTTCGGGATACGGATCCTGGAAGGCTATGGCACGACCGAGGCATCGCCCGCGCTGGCCATCAACACCCCGCTGGCGTACACGCCGGGCACGGTCGGCCGGTTCCTCCCCGGAATCGAATACCGCCTCGAGCCCCTCCCGGGCACGCCGGGCGGGCGGCTGCATTTCCGGGGTCCGAACCGGATGATGGGCTACTACCTACCCGGAAATCCCGGGGTCCTTGCGGACACCGAGGCGTGGTACGACACGGGCGATATCGTCTCGGTCGACGACCAGGGCTACGTGACGATTCTCGGCCGGGCAAAGCGCTTCGCCAAGATTGCGGGCGAAATGGTGTCGCTCGCCGCGGTCGAGGAGGCGATTTCCTCCGCAACCGCGGGGCCGCTGGCGGTCGTGAGCCGTCCCAATCCGACCCGGGGTGAGGAACTTGTCGTTTGCACGGCCGACCCGGGCCTGACCCTGGATGCCATCCGAAAGGCGATTCGCGAAAAAGGACTAGCGGAACTGAGCGCGCCGAGGCAGATCAGGCTTTTGGCTGCGCTCCCCCTCCTCGGTTCCGGAAAGCCGGACCTGGCCGCCCTTCAGGAGGCCGTCGAAACACGGCCGGCCTGAATCACGGCTGCGATTCGTCCACGACTACGTACCGGCTCGATCCGCCGTGCCATACGCGGACGAGGACTTTCGGACCCTTGATCTCGGCGCTCAGTTTGACCGCTTCGTCGGCGTTGTGCACCGGGTGGCGGTCGAGGTCCATGATGACGTCTCCCTTGGCGAGGCCCGCTTTCGCCGAGGCGCTCTCGGGATCGACATCGGTGATCACGGCTCCCTTGATGTTGCTCCCGTCCGTGATGCCCAGTTGATCGCGGATATCCGCGGTGATGTCGCCGACTGTGACGCCGTTCAGCACCCCCTCGTCCTTGCTGTCCGAACCTGTGTGGTCGTTCTGGGCAAGGCTCGAGGAGGAACGGTCGGCCAGTTTCAGGGTCACCGTGGCGGTTTTTCCGTCGCGCAGATAGTCCAGGCTCACGCTTGTGCCCGGGGGTAATTCGCTCACGGCCAGGTGAAGCGCAGCGGGGTCGTCGACCGGCTTCCCGTCCAGCTTCGTGATGACATCCCCGCTCTTGAGCCCGGCCTTTTCGGCCGGCGAGCCGGGATTCACGTCCGTGACCAATGCGCCGTGGGTTGTTCCAAACTGCTCGGCGAGGTCGGGCTTGATCTCCTCGAGACCGACGCCCATGAATCCGCGCGACACCTTCCCGTTGCGGACAAGCTGATCCACGACCGAGCGCACGAGATTGACCGGGATTGCGAACCCGATCCCGTTCGAGCCTCCGCTGCCACTGAGGATCGCCGTGTTGATGCCCACGACGCGCCCCTTTGAGTCGAGAAGGGCCCCGCCCGAATTGCCCGGATTGATGGGGGCGTCCGTCTGGATGAAGTCCTCGAACGATTCGATCTTCAGGTCGTTCCGGCCGAGGGCGCTCACGATCCCGTGCGTGACGGACAGGCCGACGTCAAAGGGATCGCCCATTGCGAGCACGGTGTCTCCCACCTGCAGTTGATCGCTGTCGCCGAGGGTCGCGGCGGGGAGACCGGAGGCATTAATCTTGAGGACGGCAATGTCCGCCTCCTTGTCCCGGCCGACAATCGTCGCCTTGTACTCTTTTTCGGGCTTGCCGAATGAAATCTGGATGTCGTCGGCGCCGTCGACGACGTGGTCGTTCGTGACGATGTAGCCGTCCGGGCTTACGATGATGCCGGATCCGAGGCTCTGCTCCAACCTGTTCTGGGGCAGGCCTCCGCCCTGTCCCGGAACTCCGAAGAAATGCCTGAACATCGGGTCGTTGAAGAATTGCGGCGTCTCCGTTCGCACTTTCTTGCTGGACTTGATGTTCACGATGCTGGGCGAAGCCTTCCTGACTATCGGGGCATAGCTCACGCGGTCCCCGGCTTCACGATCGATGGGGGTTGCATCTACCTCCAGCTTGAGCGGGGGACGAACCGGAGCCTTGTCCTTGTCTTTGTCCTTCGCCCAAACCGCCAGCCCGCCGCCACCGGCGAGCACCAACATGGTGACTGTCAATAGGATTCGTGAAAACGGCTTTGAGGTCATAACACGCTAGGACATGCCTCAATACTGGGGGTTTCGCAACTGCAGACGGCCTATTTCATCCTGTCGGGCATCTTGCCGTCTCTTTTGTCCGACGAGTTTCCGTCCCTTGACGGAGCGGGCGCAGATCCCTTTTCGGCGGCGGGGGCGGCATGCGCCGGCTCCCTGGCGGGAGCACTGTGGCCGGAATCCCTGACAGGGGCTGCTCCCGGCCCAGAAGGCGAACGCTGCTGGGCGCCGCGGCCCACCTCTTCGGCCCGGGCGTGATCGCCGGGTGCGGCGGGCGTTCGCGGATTGAACGTGCGTGTTTCGGGTGCGCGGTTCTCAGGCCGGTTGCCGCCTCTCTCCGCGGGACCGGCGTCCCTGCGGCCCGGCACGTTCGTCCGCGGCTGCAGGGCCCGCCCCCTGTCTTCCCGGGCGCGAATCACCCCGACGGAAACCGGGCGAATCTCCCGGTGGCTGAGCGCCTGCATTCTGTCCCGCCCAAGGCTTTGGACGGCGACCCGGCCGTTCACCACTTCGTAGTTATTCCGGATGACGGAGTGGTCATAGACACGCGCGACCCGCTCCCGCGAGAGTTCATTCATGCGCAAATCCCTGTCGAGGAGGTGGCCGTAGCCGCAAAAGACAAATGAGTCCCAGCGCAGCCCGAAGTCGATGTCCCCGGCGAGGCGGCCGTGAAAGAACAGGCCCCGGCCGGCCACAAACACGGCGCCCGGCGGCAGCGGAGCCCAGCCGCAGAAGCCGCCCGCCTCGTCGTGGCGCCAGCAGACCCAGGACGGACCCCATGTGTAATCCGGAATCCAGCCCCAGCCGTATCCGGCCATCCTGGCCCAGCGGCCGTAATGAAAGGCGATGCGTCCCCATGGGTAGAATGAATTCCAATACCAACCCTGGTCCGTGTAGAGCCACTGACCCTGGTCGGAGTATGGCTGCCAGGCTGAATCGCCCGTTGCGGCCGAGGGAACCCAGATCCAGCCATAGTCGGGCGATTGGACCCACATTCCATAGGGCGAGAGTTCGTCCATGAAAGAGTCGAAAGTGGCCGGGGCGGCGGTCGGCGCTGCGGCCGCGGGTTCCTGAATCGCCGCGCCGTCCGCGATGGCCGGGGTCGCCGACACAGCCGGGACCGGGGGAGATTCGGAAACTGTGGCCGTGGAAGCAGGCTCGACGGCGGCTCCATCGGCTCCGCCAATCAGGGTCCTGATCACGTTCTGGGAAACTCCTGCATTGGTGAGCTCGATGATCTGGTCCGCGGTCAGCCGATAGATGTGACCGCCGCTGCGGACTTGGGCGATGATCACGTCCTCATTCAGGCCGGCCTGGGTCAGCTTGACGACATCCTGGGCGCCCGGCGGAAGATCCTGCGGAATCGTGGGGGTGTCGCCGGGTGCCGCGGCCTGCGCGCGGCATAGCGGGGTTGCGGCAAAAAGTATAAATCCGGCCGCAGCGCTCGCCATGGCCCGGAGGAAGAGGGACTTGGGGAAGAGTGGAAGTTTCATAGGCAACTCCTGTTGGAAGTCTTGTTTTGCACCGTCACTTACCCATACGGAAAACCGGAGGGATTATTGCACGGAAAGCGAAACGGTTGTCACTGTTCCCGAAGGGGTGACCCGGCGCAATGCCTGATTGCCGAGGTCCGCCACCCAAATCGTGCCCGCCGGGTCGATGGCCAGAGTCTTGGGCCGGTTGAACCGGGCGGCCGCGCCAATGCCGTCGGAATTGCCCGGCACGCCGGCCTGGCCAGCCACCAGGACGACCGCCCCGTTCGGTGCAATCTTTGTGAGGGTGTGATTGCCGGAGTCTGAGACGAACAGGTTTCCGGCCTTGTCCACGGCGACGCCGATCGGACGGACAAACGGAGCGGGCAGCGTGGTCACGGCGCCTGCCGGACTGATCTTCCTCACCCGGTGATTCATGCCATCGGCCACAAAGACGTTTCCGTCGCCGTCGACGGCCAGGCCCTTCTCCTGATCGCTGAAGCGGGCGGCCGAACCCGCGCCGTCCGCGCGGCCGGCGTGGCCATCGAGCCCCGCAAGCGTGCTGACAACGCCGCCGGGAGTGATCTTCCGGATTGTGTAGAGGTCGGCCACGTAAAGATTGCCAGCCTTGTCGATCGCTATGCCGGCCGGAGTCTTGAAGCGTGCCTGGCGCACCGGGCCATCGATGCCGCCCGGGTTCCGGAACGAGCCGGCCAGGGTCCACACCGGGCCGTGGAGCGAGAGCATTCGGATGCGATAGCCGTCCGTCATGTAGAAAATGAATCCCGTCGGGTCGAAGGCCATTCCGCGGAGCAGGCTGAACCGGGCGGCGCTTCCGGAGCCGTCGATTCCACCAAGGATTCCCTTGGTCCCGGCGACTGGGGAAACCCGGCCATTGGGAGCGACCGAGTAGATCACATCATCGGCCTGGTCGGCGACATAGGGGTTGCCATCGGGATCGAAGGCCACGCCGGTCGCATTGCGAAAATGAAACGGACGGACGGGCGCCGGGGAGGCCGCTGGAGCCGGCGCCGCCGGGGAAACCGGCGAATGGGTTGTCCGCAGCAATCTCGGCCCGACGACAAGGGCGACTGCGGCGACGACGGCGAGAAGGACCAGGGCAACCGCGGGCCTTCCTCCGAGCCGGTCGCGGATCCGGCGTCCCATTCCATGGGGCCCCAGCGGACGCTTTCCCATCCGGATCCTCTTCAAATCGGCCACGATGTCATCCATGTCGGCATACCGGTCCCGGAGCTCCCGTCCCATCGCGCCCTCGGCAACCGCTGCGAGTCCCTCATCGGCCTTCGGATTCAGGAAACGAATCGCCTTGGGCGGACCGGCGGCGATCTGGCGGCGCACTTCCCAGGTCGTGCGGCCCTCATAGGGCGGGTGCCCTGTCAGCATCTCATAGAGAAGGGCGCCGAAGGCGTAGATGTCGCATCGCGTGTCCTCCGCAAGACCCGCCGCCACGGCCGGGGACATGTAGGGCGCGGTTCCCTCGCATTGCTCGTTTCCCGCATCGACGATCGTGTCGTTGAAGACCGTCCTCGCCAAACCGAAGTCGGCCAGGCGCGCTGTTCCATCGGAGTCCAGAAGGATGTTTCCCGGCTTCAGATCCCGGTGAATGATTCCCCGGCGGTGCGCGAATCGCAGCCCCTCGGCCACCGGTTGGGCAATGTCGAGAATGGCGCCCGGTTCCATCGGCTGGTCCGGCGCTATCCGACGCGAGAGGTTGCCCCCCTCAAGGTAGGGCATGACAAAGTAGGGGCCGTCGGTCGACTCCGCGATCTCAAGAACGGGGACTATTCCGGGGTGCTCCAGCTTCTGCATGTGCGCCGCCTCCTTCAGGAAGCGGTGCTTGATCTGCGCATCTCCCAGCAGCCCGGGCTTTACGAGTTTGATCGCGAAGGAGGAACCGGAGGCGGGATCGCGGCCGAGGACGACGACACCCATTCCGCCCTCCCCCACCAGCCGGAGAATCTCAAAGCGCCCGAGGTTGGCCAGGAGGCCCGGACGGGCCGGCGGCGAAAGCACCCTGTGCGCAACGAGCTCGGCGATCGGACCGGCAAAGGACGACTTGGCCGGGTCGAAGGCCGCCGGGCCCCCGGGAGAACCTTCGCCGCTCATGGTGGGGAGCCTGTGCCGCCCTGTTTCGAAGTGGGCAGCCGTTCGCCGGCGTTCATCAGCAGCGCCTTTGTTTCCGGATCAATCCAGTCCTGGGCGCAAACCCAGGAGAAGCCCCGCCGCAGATCGGAGTCGGGCAGTCTTGAAATCCGTTCGCCGAGCCGCACCCAGGCCGCAGCGATGCTCAGGTAATAGATCGCCGTCGCGATCTCATGGGGCAGGGCGCTTTCCGGGTGGTTCATGTTCGCCTTGCCAAAGTCCTTGGCCAATTCCAGGAGTTCGACGGGCGGGGTCGGATGATGAAAAAGCTCCGAAAAGCTCTTCAGGAGCAGCCCCTGCGAATCCGTCAGTTCCCTGAGCCGGGCCGCCTTCCCGACGTCGAATCCGCCGAGGTCCACAAGGACGGGGGCGGTCAGCTGGTGTCGAAAGATCGCCGCCAGTTCCTGGGGTCGCCACAGCCGAGCGTCAGCCGAACCGGAATTCATCAGGGCGGCGAGCCTCTTCGGGGGGCTGTGGAGGGCGGCTTCGCTGTAGTCGCGGTCAGGCATGGGGGTTCTTCAATGGCTACTACGGAATTGCGGCATCGATCTTGCAAAGGCGGCCTACGCAAGGCCGGCCACAAATTCCTCCAAGGCCCTGATCTCCGCGGCGGTCGCCGCGTCCCGCCCGGAGTACTCCTGAATCACCCGGTTCAGGTGGGACTTGAAGATGCGCTTGCCGCTCAGGAGCAGGTTGGAGGCGTCCGTCGGCGAAACGAGTCCGAAACGGCGGATGAGTTCGCTGTAAGGCGGGGGCTCGGTGTCGTTGAAGATCGGATCGAGCAGCCGGACCTGGAACATCTCCCAGATGAATGTCCGCCGCGGCTGGTCCAGGGCCGCATCCCGGCAATCCGTCTCCATTCGTTTCAGGGTTTCGGCCAGGACCGTCCTCACCCACATGAGATCGAACGCCTCCGACGGCGGCATAGGCTGCGCCAAATCCGGCTCCGCCTCGTCAAGGGGGACAGGCACCCGCTTTGCGGCCGCCAGGTTTAGCCTGTCGAAGACGAAATTCCGCAGGCTTGTCTTGAGAAAGTCCCGGAACCGCCCGCGGTCGCGGTCCGCCCGCGCGAGCCAGCCGGCCTTCAATATCTTGTCCTCGGCAAAGTCCTGCAGCCAGGTGTCGGCGTCCTGGCGAAGCCGGGGGAAGGTCGCCACAAAGAAGATCCTCAGCGGAGCCCAATACAGCCGGATGAGCCGGTCCAGGTCCTCCGTTCCGCCGGCAGCGGCGCCTCCCAGCGCGGTCCACTGGGTCGCGGGAAAAATGGATGGCTTTGGGTCCTGCGGCAACTGTTTCCAAGTCATGCCATTGGCCGCACTCCTATTCCAGAAGAAACTCGCCACTCGCGGTATCGATGGGTTGACCCCCCCGCGAAGAAACCATTCACTCGGCCTTTTTCCCGCTGAATCCATCCCTCGTCCGTCCATGGCCAATCCCTCCGAATCGCCCAACCTAATGGAAGCCATCGTCTCGCTGTGCAAACGGCGGGGTTTTGTTTTCGCCTCGTCGGAGATCTATGGCGGGCTCAACGGGTTCTTCGATTACGGACCCGTGGGCGCCGAATTGAAAAAGAACATCCGCGACTGCTGGTGGAACGACATGGTCCGCCGCAGGAGCGACGTCGTCGGGATCGAGAGCTCCATCATCATGCACCCCAAGGTCTGGCAGGCCTCGGGGCACGTCGCCGGCTTCACGGATCCCTTGGTCGACTGCAAGGTGTCCAAGCAGCGGTACCGGGCCGACCAGCTCTTCTTCTCGCCGGTCGTCGTTCGCAAGGGCTTGCAACTCGAGGAAATCGAAGGAACGAAGACCATCACGACCACGGGTGTCAGCATTTCCGTTCCCATTGAGCAAGCGACGATCTCTCCGAATGACGAAGTCATCGGCTATGTCTCCGCGTTGGAAAGCGAGAATACCGCCGCCGAGCTCCAGGAAAAGGCGGAGTCGCTCAAACGGAAGAAGGCGGTTCGGGGCCAGCTGCTTCCCGTCACCCCGCGCGACATGACCGAGGCCAAGCCGGAGGAGATCGCCCTCATCCCCTCCCCCGCGACCGGCGAAGCCGGGAGCCTCACGCCGCCGCGGGCCTTCAACATGATGTTCGAGACCTACGTCGGCGCCCTGCGAGACGCCTCGGCGATCTCGTACCTGCGGCCCGAGACGGCCCAGGGCATGTTCGCCGACTTCAAGGGCGTCGTCGACACGGGTAGGGTCAAGCTTCCCTTCGGGATAGCCCAGATCGGAAAGAGCTTCCGCAACGAGATCACGCCGCGCAATTTCATATTCCGCTCCCGCGAATTCGAGCAGATGGAAATGGAGTACTTCATCCACGAGGACGCGGACTGGGCGAAGTGCCACCGCGAGTGGATCGACTGGTGCCGCAGCTGGCTCGTCTCGATCGGGCTTCCGGAGTCGCATCTTTCCGAATACAACCACCCGAAGGAGAAGCTGGCCTTCTACTCGAAGGGGACGACCGACATCATGTTCCGCTATCCCTTCGGCGTGCAGGAGCTCTGGGGGATCGCCGCGCGCGGCAACTACGACCTCACCCAGCACGCCAACGCCTCCGGCGTCCCGCAGGTGATCTTCGACGAGGCGACGAAGAAGAAGTTCACCCCGCACGTCATCGAGCCGGCGGTCGGCGTCGACCGCATCTTTCTCGCGCTCCTTTGCGCCGGCTACGCCGAGGAGGAGGTGAAGGACGAAAAGGGGAATGTCGAGAAGCGCACGGTCCTTCGCTTCAGCCCACGGATAGCCCCGGTCAAGGTGGCCGTTCTTCCGCTCCTCAAGAACAAGCCCGAGCTCGTGAAGCGCGCCGAGGAACTCCATGCGCGGCTGAAGCGGCGCTACGCCGTCTTCTACGACGAGGGCGGCGCGATCGGCCGGCGGTACCGCCGCCAGGACGAGATCGGAACGCCCTGGTGCGTGACGATCGATTTTGAGACGATCGAAAAGGACGGCACCTTCACCCTTCGCGAGCGCGACTCGATGACGCAGAAGCGGATCAACGAGGCGGAGCTGTTCGCCCTCCTCGAAAAGGAAGTTTACTGAGATCCGGCGGCCGGCCCGCGGGGCCGGCGCATCACTGACACGTCACCCTGAAGACGGCGCTCACCTTCAAGGGCATCTGCGCCGGGCAGGTTATTTCCAATCCATCGGGCTTTTGCTCCCAAGCCGGGGAATCGGGGCTGCCGAGGAGCGCGACCGCCTTCACGGGAGAACCGAGCAGCTTTGCCTCCGACCCCATTGAGGCGATCTTCACCGTTGTCCCGGGGGTGGGCACGGTCATGCAAAAAGCGTAGACCGATCCGTCCTTGCCGGCGGTGAAGCGGAAATCGGCCGGCGCAAACTCGTGATTTGCCTGGCGGGCGCCGATGAACCCGGCGGGCAGCGAATTGACCTTGCCGCCGGCCCCTTCGCCGAAGGCCTTCCACGCGCGGCTGCCGTAGATGCCCTCGCCGTTGATCCTCATCCACTCGCCCATGTCCTTCAGCATCGCCCGGGTTCCCTCGTCGAGCGATCCGTCGGGCAGCATGGCGATGTTGACGCAGAAGTTCCCGTCGCGGGAGACGATTTCGAGCATGTATCGGATCAGTCCGCGCGCGTCGTTGACGAATCCTGGAGCGTAATACCAGTCGCCGTTGGCCGTCTCGCCGATCCACGGCTGGTCGGTCTTGGTCCCCGCCGGCCAGCGATCCTCGAAGGTCGTCACGACGCCGTCGCATGGGGGGTGAAACTTGACTATGCTGAAGGTGTCGACCTGGCCGTGCTTTTGGAGGGTGTGGTTGTAGTAGTCGGCGATCACCCGCTGCATCGCGTCGCACTTGTATCCCGTGGCCGATTTGAAGCCGTCGAACGGCTGCTTCGAGTTCCCGTCGGTGTAGATGAAGTCGGGATCGTACTTGTTGATGACGTCCATGATCCGCAGGGCCCACCGGGTCGCGTACCAGTCGCAGTAGGCGAGGTGGTTGACGAGTATTCCGCCCTTGGGGCACGAGGCATTCTGGTCAAAGCCGGCGTATTCGCGAAGGTCGACCCCGTAGAGGAGCCGCGGATCGAATCCCTCCCACCCCTTCCCCTTCCCGTCGGCAAGGGTCAGGTTCCCGTCGTAGGGCGCCCCTGCCTTGGGCCCCGTCGCGTCGCTGTGGTACGACTGCTGCCACCACCACCACGTGTATTCGTGATGGAAGGAGACTCCGAAGCGCATTCCGGCCTTGTGCGCGGCGGCCGACCATTCCCCGAGGAGATCGCGCCTCGGACCCATGTTGACGGAGTTCCAGGGCTGGTAGGTCGAATTCCAGTTGTCGAAGTTGTCGTGATGGACGCCCTGGATCAGGAGGAAGCGGGCTCCGGCGTTCCTGTAGGTCTCGACAATCGCGGCAGGATCGAGCTTCGCCGGATTCCAGTCCTTGAGGAGATCCTTGTATCCCACCTCGGAGGGATGGCCGAAATCCCTGATGTGATTGTCGTAGGCGCGCTGGCCCGGCATGTACATCTTTCGCGCGTACCAGTCCCCGCTCTGACCGGCGGCCTGGGGTCCGAAGTGAACCCAGAAGCCGACCTTGGCCTCGCGAAGCCATGCTGTTTCCTTCCCCGGAAAATTTTTCGCGATGGAATCCCAGGTCGGGCCGAACGGACCGTCCGCAATTGCAAACCCCATCTTCACTTCGGCAAAGTCCTTCGGGTCCCCCATGGGCACGGAACCGGGCGGCTTCGGCGGCGGGAGGTCCGGGATGGGTGCGGGAGCGGGCATGGTCTGGGAGCAGGCCATATGGGCCGCAAGGATGAGAAGGAGGGGGAGGACGGACGGCGATGGTTTCATTGATTGGTTGCCGCCATCTCCGTCGGTGGACAACCCGGCCCGGATTGCGGCCCGCGCCGCGATCCGGCGGGCGATCGCGCGGCATCAATGGTAGCGTGCGCTGCGGCCGAGATAGTTAAGCATCCAGATTTCCTTCCAGACGCGGTACCGGCCTTCCTGGGTGATCTTGCCCAGGTCCTCGCGGTCGGTGTGGCGGTGGAGAAACCCAAGTTCGGTGTTGAGCTTGTCGAGCTCGTGCTGCGCCGTGTTCAGCTCCTCCTCCGGATCGACCGTCAGGCGGGCGAGTTCGCCCGCACCGGCGAGCCGCGCTCGGTGCCGGGCTAGGAGCCGCGGCAGCGACCGGCACCAGGGGCGCCGCACGACATGCCAGTTCTCGCTGTAAAATCCGGCGAACGGCGTGTACAGGTTGTCGGTCACAAAGTGCCGTCCGTCGGCCGTGACGGAGGTGAGGGCGTAGCAGACGACGATTGTTCCGTTGGCCTGGGGCATGAATGTGATCTGCACCCGGGTCGTCGCTCCCTCGTCCTGATAGATCGAGACGCGCAGGTAGATTCCTCCGCCGATATCCGCCTTCAATGCTTGAACCTGGCGGAAGCCCTGCTTTCGCAGCCAGTCCCGGATCCTGAGGAGCCGCGGCTGCACCGGCCATTCCTCGCCCGACTGGTTGACCGCGTAGCGGGGAAAAAGCGGCATCGGGCTGACGCTCAGCGCCGAAATCGCGAGCCAGTTGTAAAGGGTTTCCCCGAGAAACCAGAGGAGGAAGAACGCGGCGGCCAGCATCCAGAAGGGGCGGTCGACCAGGCCGAAAGTCCGGCAGATGAGCGCCGCCCCGAAAGAAAAGCCAAACCACCTCAACCAGCGGTCAAGGATGGCCAGAACAGGCGAGCCCACCCTCTGGTTCACCTGAACGATGACCAGCGAGACAGCGATGATGGCCAGAATGAAATACGACGGATCCACGCTCCAACCCCTGCCCTTTCGATCAATCAGCTTAGCCGAACGGGCATGATCACGCAAATGAAGTTGTCCAGGGTCTTGAAGACGCCCGGACTTACGTCATCCTTGAGCTCGAAGAAAACCTCGTCCTTTGCCAGTGCGCGCAGCGGATCCATCAGGAATCCGGGGTTGAAGGCCACCTGCAGGTCCGGGCCGCTGTAGCCGATCGCCATGGACTCGTGGGCCTCGCCGAAGTCGGGGCTTTGGGCGGTGATTTCGAGCAGGTTGCTGGACAGCTTGATCCGCACCGAGTTCGACTTTTCCGAGCACACGAGCGACGTGCGGTGCACGCACTGAAGGAAGAGCTCGCGCTCGAGCTTGATGCGCTGGTGCGTCTCCTTCGGGATGACCTGCTGGTAGTTCGGGTAGCTTCCCTCGACGACCTTCGAGTACAGGTAAACGCTGTCGATCAGCCCGCTCGCGTCCTTGTCGGTCGCGATCTGGAATGCGCAGCGCCGGTCGCTGAAATTGATCTTCACCTTCTCCCCTTTT
The DNA here is from genome assembly GCA_964605835.1 of uncultured Opitutaceae bacterium. GTDB lineage: Bacteria > Verrucomicrobiota > Verrucomicrobiia > Opitutales > Opitutaceae > Palsa-1447. Next base: position 9,733 of record CAZSEH010000019.1, on the reverse strand, counting down.
TCGAGGAGATGGCTCAGTTCCGACACGGTCTTGGCCGGAAGGATGATGGCTCCTGCGCTCGCTCCCGGCACCTCCATTTCCTTGGCTGCAACGGCCAGGCGGCGTCCGTCCGTCGCGACGAGCGAAAGGCGCCCGTCCTTAAAGCTGAAATAGACTCCGTTGAGAATGTACCGCGTCTCGTCGGTCGACTGCGCGTAGGCTACGCTTCGAATCATCGAGCTCAGCTCCGCCTGCTCGAGCGTGTAGGCCTTTTCATCTCCAAACTCCGGCAGCGGCGGAAACTCCTCCCGGCCGATCCCCATGATGCGGAAGGTGGATCCACCGGAAAGGAGCCTGACCTGGTGATTGGGCGACGCCTCCAGGGTGACATCAATGTTTGGCAGTTCCTTGACGATGCTCGCAAGCCGTTTGACCGGCAGCGTGACGGATCCGGTCTCCTTGACCTCGGCCTTTATCTTGCAGCGAATTCCAAGATCGAGATTCGTCGTTGTCAGGGAGATCTGGTCCTTTTCGCCCTCAATCAGGACATTGCTCAAAATCGGCATCGTGGCTTTCGAACCCACGACATTGAGGACCTGGGAAAGGCCATTTGCGAAATGGTCGCGGTTGATTTTGAATTTCATGAGGGCGGGGCGGAATGGTCGCTTGAGGCTGGCTTGAGGGTCTTTCGGGGGACTCTTTCAGGAATGATTAACAAAGTTCAAATAGGTATGGGTTCAATAAGTAATTAAAGCAGCAGTCTTATGGCCTGCGAACAATGATAGCAACCCAAGCGTTTCATTCGGCAAAAGCCCTGAAGGCGGCTGTGAAAAACTTTCGACTTTCTGGGCATAACCGGGGGCTTTTCGGCGGCGCGAAACAATTGGGTGCGGTATTCCCAGGCTTTTCACAAGGTGCTGGTTCCCTGCGGAAGATTTCCGGCGGCCGGGCGTGCCAGTTTTCGGCGGCGCCAATGGCGGATCAATCCGAAGAAAATGTAGCCGAGGCAGGTGGAGACAAAGGCCACCTCCTTGAACATGACGATGAAGCCGACGAAAACGACAACGCCGGCGAGCCGGCGGAGACGGGTCTGCGTTTGAAGGTCCAGCTTCTTGCCGCTCGGGTAGCGGACGGGGCTCATCATAAGAAAGGCGATGAGGAGCATTAGGAAGGGCAGGCCGAGGGCAAAGCGGCTGAGGGACTTGTCCGAATCGCCGAGTTTCAGAAGGAAGAGGACGAGCGCCGCAACCGTGGCCGCCGCCGCCGGAATGGGCAGGCCGATGAAATCGTTGCTCAATTCCTTCTGGCTTGGATGAAGCAGCGGATTTGTGATCACGTTGAAGCGAGCCAGGCGCATGGACCCGCAAAGCAGATAGACGAAACCCACGAACCATCCGATGTCGCGAAACCACGGAAATCCCTGGCTTGGCGAAAGGATGAAGAAGAACATCATCAGGGCCGGGGCGACGCCGAAGGACACGACATCGGCCAGGGAGTCGAATTCAGCGCCGAAGAGAGATTCGCGGCCGCCGAGCCGGGCCAGCCGGCCATCGAGGGAATCAAAGGCAGCCGCCCCGAATATGAACCACACGGCCGCCCGGTAGTGATCGGGCGCCGAGGCCCCAAGATACTCCCCTGTCAGGGCCAGTTCAGCGAAGCGCGCGTGGATGCAATTGACGATTGCCATGAAACCGCAGAACAGGTTTCCCGCCGTCATCAGATTGGGCAGGACATAGATGCGGCTGGCCTGCGAAACGTTGTAGGGATCCAGGCGCCGGGCGTATTCCGCTGCGGAGTTGTCGTCTTCCCTGTGACGCCGAAAGCTCATTTCGTCAGGCTCTCAAGGTATTTCCAGAACTTCGAGTTCTGTTCAATCAGCTGCTGCTCGGAGACGGGCAGATGATTGCGCAGCAGGAAATCCTCCAAGGTATTCTTGTGCAGCAAATAATGAACGTGCAGGCTGCCATCGAGGACCGCGAAATAGAACCGGTAGTTGCTCGAACGCAGGCGATAATAGGTCCGGCCTGCGCGATGAAATCGTCCGAGCGGCTCCCTGGGATGGGCCAGATCGGTGGACTTGATGTTACCAAGCGGCTCAACTACAGTCAGTTGCTCCAGTTTGTCCAACTGGTTAAGCTCCTTCAGAGCCTGATCGGAAAAAGTAACCTGGTGCATGCTTTGTCGGGATGAAGCTGGCCGCGCCGGTCATCCTTTTCGGCTTTTGGGGCCCTGCCGCACCATTCGCATCCGGTCTGCCATGAGCCGCGATTGTCTAATCACACCCGTCCCGTCGGCAACGCAATTCCTTCCAGTCTCCCGTTTCCCGCGAAAACGGCAAAACGGGTTGCCGCGCATCTTCCCGTGCAAGGCTCGCCGAATTAGTGTATGGAATCCCGGCATGATTCTGAGCCTAGCCGATATCCAGGCGGCGCGCCGCCGGATCGCGAATGGCGTAGTGAAGACGCCCTGTCCCGAATCGGTTCCCCTGAGCGAAATCACCGGAGCCCGTGTCTTCTGCAAGCTCGACAGCTTTCAGCGGACCGGCTCGTTCAAGGAGCGCGGGGCCCGCAACGCCCTTCTGCGCCTTTCGCCTGATGGAAGGCGGCGCGGCGTGATCGCCGCAAGCGCCGGCAATCACGCACTCGGCCTCGCCTATCACGGGAAACTTCTCGGAATTCCGGTTGTGGTCGTCATGCCGGAATTTGCGCCCCTGATCAAGATGGCGACCTGCGAGCGATTGGACGCGCGGGTGATCGTCAAGGGGGTTGATTTTGCGCAGGCGCGGGCGGAGGCCGACAGGCTGGCGGAGGCCGAGGGACTCACCTATGTGCATGGATTCGATGATCCCGACATCATCGCCGGACAGGGAACGCTGGGGCTGGAGATTCTTGAGCAGGTGCCCGACATCGAGGCGATCGTCTGCCCGGTGGGCGGGGGCGGCCTCCTGGCCGGTGTGGCGGTCGCCGTGAGGGCGCTCCGGCCGCGGGTCCGGGTGATCGGCGTCGAAAGCGTCTCGACCGGCAATCTCACGGCGGCCCTGAAAGCGGGTCGTCCGGTGACTGTCCCCCGGAGGCCCACCCTCGCCGACGGACTTGCGACCCTGACGGTCGGGGCAAACGCGTTCTCCGTCCTGCGGGCCAAGCGGATAGACAGGGTTGTGAAGGTCACGGAGGCCTGGATTTCGATCGCGATCCTGCGAATGCTCGAACTTGAGAAGACGGTTGTCGAAGGCGCCGCGGCGACTCCGCTTGCGGCCCTGATGTCCGGGCTTCTGCCTGAACTGAAGGGCCGGCGGACGGCCCTGGTCGTCAGTGGCGGGAACATCGATCCGTCAATTCTCAGCCGGGTGATCGAAAAGGGACTTGTCCACGACGGACGCCTCACGCGCTTCACGGCGCGGATCAGCGACCGGCCCGGGGGTCTTGCCGACCTGTGCCAATGCATCGCGGCCGCCGGGGCCAGCATCAAGGACGTTGCCCACGACCGCGTCTTCAGCGGCCCGGACGTGAGCGCGGTCCGCGCTGTGTGCACCGTGGAGACCCGCGACCGGCGGCACATCGCCTTCGTCTACCGGGCGCTTGGGAAGGCCGGGTTTGTGGTGGAGGCGGATGGAGACGGATTCAGCGGGCATGCGTAACCCTTTGGCGTATTTCCTTGCGCTGGCGATTGGCTGTGCGGCGCACGCGCAAGGAGTCGTCCAGCTCGACATTCCAATCCGCGCCGCGGGTTACGGAATGGCCTTCTACGAGGAGAGCGCGCGGATGTTCGAATCGGTCAGGCCGGGCGTACGGGTGCGCGTCTATGGCGATCCGCGAATCGACGACCGGATCTGCGTCCGGGTCATCGACGGGAACTTTCCCGATGCGGCCTCGGCTCCCTACGTGCTCTGGCCTGCGCTCATCCGGGCGGGCAAGGTCCTGGACCTGGGACCCATCCTTCAAGGGCCGAACTGGGAGGGGGATGCGCGCTGGGGCGACACGTTCTACCCGGGGGCCCTGGATACCTGGCGCGTGGACGGCCGCGTCGGCGGGCTGCCCTTGTCCTATTCGGCGTGGACTATCTTCTACAACCGGGGGCTCTTCCGGGCGCACGGCTGGCAGGAGCCCCGGACCTGGGATGAGTTCTACGGATTGTGCGAGAGGATCCGCGCCGCGGGAATCGCGCCGCTCAGCATTCCCGGCGTGAACTGGCTCTACCCCGACGCATTCTTCAGGGCGGCTTGCTTCAACCTGGAGGGAGCCCCGGGCTGGCAGAGCCTCGCTGCGCTGGCCCCCGGGGCCCGCACCGACTCCCGGTTTGTGCGCGCGGCTGAGGTCGAGCAGCGCGTGATGGAAAGGTATGCGCTCCGGGGCTGGGAGGGGGAGAGCCACACCGGGGCGGAAATCGATTTTCTCCAGGGACGCGCGGCCATGACGGTTTCGGGGTCGTGGCTCGTTAACGAAATGGCCGGAAAGATACCGGACGAATTCGAGCTCGGGGCCATGAACTTTCCCGTCTTTTCCGACGGGGCGGCCGATCCGACCACGATCCAGACCGGCAGCGACTGCTTCTTTGTTTTCGCGACCGGCGACACGCAGCGGGAGCGCCTGACGATCGATTTTTTGCGGTTCCTGACGTCGCGCTCGAGGGCGGAGGCGTTTGTGCGCGAACTCAATTCGCCGGTCGCGGTGCGCGGCGTGCCGCTCTCCGCGTATTCCAACCGGATGCAGGACACGGCGCGCATGATCCTCCGGGCGAAGGAGGCCTTTCCCATGCCGCAGATGATGATGCAGCCGCCGGAACTGCGGCAGGTCGTCGTCGATTGCTACCAGCGACTGACGACCGGTCGGATGACGCCGGCGGAATACGGCGCGCGGCTCGAGTCGGCGGCTGCGGTTGATCGCGCCCGGGCGGTCGATCCCAACCGGGTGGAATACCGGCACACCTTGGCCGGCTCGCTTCTGCTTGCGGCGCTGGCAGGCATATTCGGATGGGCCTTTTCCCGCGGACCCGCGGGCTTCCTGCGAAATTTGTTTCGGCGGGGAGCCGAGCCAGGCGCTGCCCGGGCCCGAGCCGGGGCGGGGGTCCAGACCCGGCTGCGCACCTCCGTCGGTCTCGGCTTCGCCGGGCCGGCCTTCATTCTTTACGCGGCGCTTGTCCTCGCTCCGGCGCTCACGGCCTTCGGATGGGCATTCACGCGATGGAACGGAATCGGACCCCGCGAATGGGCGGGCCTTTCCAACTTCAAGTCGCTCCTTTTCGAAAACGACGTGTTCTGGTTTGCGCTTCGAAACAACGCCTTCCTCATGCTGGTCCCGGCGCTGTTCGTGGTTCCGCTGGCACTTCTTTGCGCAACCCTTCTTCACCGCGGTGTCTGGGGTGCGGGTGCGTTTCGCGTGATATTCCTGTTTCCCAACATGCTCGGCGGGATAGCGGCGACGCTTCTCTGGCTTGCCGCCTACGAACCCCATGGGGGCCTGGTCAACGCCGGTCTTTCGGCCCTCGGACGAATCCTCCACTCTCCCGCCCTCGCGGATTTCGACGGATTTCCCTGGCTTTCACCCGGGCACCTCTACGGCGCGCTGATACCGATCTATCTGTGGATGGCGTGCGGGTTCAACCTGATCCTTTACCTTGCGGCTATGGAAGGCATTGATCCGCAGCTTTATGAGGCAGCTGAAATGGACGGGGCGTCGGCCCTGCGGCAGTTCTTCACGATCACCCTGCCCCTGATCCGCGAGGTTATCGTGGTTTCGGCAGTTTTCCTCGTCATCGGAGGCTTGAACGCATTCGAAATGATCTGGCTCCTGACCGCGCAGGATCCCTCGGCCGCGAGCCACACGCTTGGCACCCTGCTCGTCACCTCGATGTTCAAGGACTTCGAAATAGGACGGGCAACCGCTCTTGCCGCGATGCTGTTCATCCTCGTTCTCGCGGGCAGCGCGGCCGTCCTGCGCGGCCTGGACAGGGAGGCGGTGGAGAGATGAGGTCAAAGGGAAAGATCGGGGTTTCCCGCAGCCTGGTCTTCGCGGCGCTTGCCGGCTATGCCGTCTGGCTTGCGTTTCCCATGGTGTGGGTCGCGTACTCGTCCCTAAAGCCGGACGCCGCCATTTTCCGGGACACTTTCGCCCTTCCGATCGCCGGCGAACTGCATTTCGACAATTACAGCCGGGCCTGGCATGAGGCACATTTCGGCGATTATTTTCTCAATTCGGTCCTGGTGACGGCCTCCGCGGTTTCCCTCATCGTCGCCCTCGGATCGATGGCGGCCTACGCGCTCTCCCGGTTCTACCATCCCCTGGGAAAGGCGGCCTTTTGGCTGTTCCTCGCCGGCCTGATGATCCCGGCGCAGCTGGCGATCGTTCCGCTGTTCTTCGAGTTGCGCTCCGCCGGCCTGCTCAACTCGAGATTCGGCCTGGTCCTTGTCTATACTGCAAATGGATTGCCGTTTGCGATTTTCATACTCGCGGGCTTCTTCCGCACGCTGCCGCGCGCCCTTTACGAGGCGGCGGTGATCGACGGCTGCGGGGAATTTTCGGCCTTCTGGAGGGTGATGCTTCCACTGGCGAAACCCGGCCTCGTTACGGTCGCCATATTTCAATTCATTGGCGTTTGGAAGGAGTACTTTTACGCGTTCATGCTTCTCGGCGGGGATCCAAGCGGTCAGGCCCGGACGCTGCCCCTCGGACTTGCCAATCTCTCGATCACGGCCGAGTACCGCAGCGATTACGGAATGCTGTTCGCGGGGCTTGTCCTGGTGACGGTCCCGATCCTTGTCGTCTACGTCTGCCTCCAGCGCCGGATCGTCAAGGGTGTCGCCGCCGGCGCCCTGAAAGGCTGATCTCCGCTGGAAATGT
>CAZSEH010000019.1:0-2818 GCA_964605835.1 uncultured Opitutaceae bacterium | reverse complement strand
CTACTCGGTGCGAAGGGCAATCACCGGATCTATGCGGGTCGCCCGACACGCCGGAACCAGGCAGGTCAGGCTGGCCACCACGACCAAGAGGAGGCTGACACCCAGATAGATAAAGGGGTCATTCGCAGTCAGGCCATAGAGGGAAGAGGAAATCAACCGACTGATGCCGCCGGCTGCACCAATTCCGAGTCCGACTCCTGCTCCGACCAACACGAGCGATTCCCCCAGAACCATCCGGAGCACCCGACCCGGAAGGGCACCGAGCGCCATGCGCAGCCCAATCTCGCTGGTCCGGCGCAGCACCGTGTAGGACATCAGTCCATAAAGGCCGACACAGACGAGCACGAGGGCGACGAGGCCCAGTGCTACGGCCAGGCTCGCATAGATTCGCTCCCCTTCGATTCTCCACTGCATCTGCTCATCTGCGGTTCGCACATTGTTGAGCGGCAAATTGGGGTCCACCTCGCTCACCGCTTTGCGGATCGCCCCGATGGCCGTTTGGGGCGATCCAATGGTTCGCACCGAATAATGCGCCGTCACTCGGGGGCTTTGCGGGAACGGGACGAACACGGTGGGTTCAACAGGGGCGCGTAAATCATTCTGCTTCGCATCTCGAACAACGCCGACTATCAAGATCCTATAATTGAGGATGATGGTCTCCCCAATGGGGCTTTCTCCGGCAAAATACTTCCGCACCAAGGTTTCATTGACGACTGCGACTTTGGGCGCGGACTCTCCGTCCGATGTAGCGATACCGCGTCCCAGCAGGATCGGTATCTCGTAGGTTTGAAAGAAGTTCGGCCCGACCTGATTGCAAATAACCTGGTCGGGATGACCGGCAACGTCGGGTCGTCCGGGCACTGAGAAATCATCTTTCTCCCAGCCATAGAAACTCACAAACGGATAGCCGGAGAAGGTCGCCCCCTGGACTCCGGGCAGCGTCGCAATTCGGTCCAAGACACTGGCGTGGATGTGCGCGATCCGGGGCGAAGGAGAGCCGCCCGGAGCGCCATTCAGCGAGAAAAACAGGAGATGGCTCTTGTTGAAGCCGAGGTCTACGGAGCGCAGGTTGCGCACCGTTTGACCAAACATATCCGCAACCACCAAGAGCACGATCGCGAGCGCCACCTGGGCGATCAGCAGCGTTTTGCTCAATCGCGACCGGCCTCCCCCACCCAGGCTGCGCTGACCACCCTGAAATTCTGCGATCAAATTGAGCCGGGTAGCCCGCAGGGCGGGCGCGAGGCCAAACCCGATTCCGGTCAAAAGACCAATGGCTGCGGTAAAGCCGAGCACCCGCCAATCTAGTGTCAGATGATCGAGCACCCAGTTGTCCGCCGGCGGTGTGAGGGTTGCGAGCAGGGCAACGCCCCACCGGGAGATCAAAAGGCCCAATGCAGCCCCTCCGAGGGAGAGCAATACGCTCTCCACCAGCAATTGCCTGATTATCCGTCCGCGGCCGGCGCCGAGCGCCAGGCGAACGGCAAACTCGCGTCTGCGACTGGCGCCCCGGACCAGCAGGAGATTGGCCGCGTTGACGGCGGCCGTCAGCAGCACCAACCCGGCCATCCCCATCAGAGGAGCGAGAAGCTGGCGATTGTGCCGAAGATCCGCCTTGGTGCGCCCTTTCCCGCCAAGCGTGAATCGCAGATGCGGCGGATCGTCGGGATGCGAAACTCCGGCCTTGGCACTGTCCACAAATCGGCCATCGAGGCCGGCCTGCGCATGTTCGGGCGTTATGCCGGGCTGAAGGCGGCCCATGATTTGCAACCACCAAGCGCCTGGCGCCGAGAGAGCGGTTCCCGGCGGGAGCAACTGCGGTGCGAGTGCCAGGGGAAGAAAGATCTCCGGAGGGGAAGCATCCAGCGTTGTTCCCGCAAAATTCCGGGGAGCAATGCCGACGATTGCGACGGGTACCCGATTAACGGATAAGGTCTTCCCAATCACAGCCGGGTCTGCGGCAAAGCGCGCCTGCCAGTACGCGTAGGACAGCATTGCCGCAGGTGGTGCGCCCGGCTGGTCATCTTCGGGTGTCAGCGCGCGTCCCCTGTAGGCTTTGACGCCCAGTGCCCGACAGTAGTCGCCTGAAACCAACTGCCCGAAACCAACGGTTTCGGACATATTGTCGATGGTCAGAGTCGCATCGCCAAGGCCCGCAAACGCAAATGTCTCGGAGAGTAGAGAGTGATCGCGACGCAACTCTTCGAATGAACGGATCGGGAATATGCGCTTTAGTCGTCGACCGGTCGCCGTGTCGATATCGTCGTCACCAAAAGTACCACCGCTCGAGCGAAGCGGACGGCTGCCCTGCGTTCCCGGCAGCCATTGGAAGAGGACCAGCTCATCTGGATTTTTGACGGGAAGGGAATTGAGCACCAGATCATCAAGCAGGCCGAAAATTGCGGTGTTTGCACCGATCCCCAGCGCAAGGGAAACGACTACGACGACGGTGAAGACGGGACTTTTCGCGAGCTGACGAAGGGCGTATTTCAGATCAGCGAGCATTCCGGATAAGGGATTGTTGGTCCTATGTTCGCATTGGGCGTGCCAATGCTCGGATTTCTGGCTAACATATTCAATGAAAGACGCTAATGAGATTCTGTTAATCTGGCGTCTTGGTGAAATGGGCCGATTGCGGGACTGTGCCCTCCCAAAAGCGGGAAACCGGCCAAGCCGTTCTGATTGGATCCGTCCGCATTTGGCTGGGGACCTCAGGGTTCCCACTGAGGCCCACGATGGATTCACCGACAGTCACCGCATTTCCACGAATTCGGCGGCTCGATGCGATGGTCACCACGAGCCGGAACACCGCTGGGTT
>CAZSEH010000018.1:0-45709 GCA_964605835.1 uncultured Opitutaceae bacterium | reverse complement strand
GGCTTCGACAGCCAGCCGCAGAATCCGAGGGCCGCGCAGCGAGGGGCGAGGTCCTCGGCGCTCCCGCCGCTCATCGCTATGACCCGAGCGTCCGGGTCGAGAGCGCGCAGCTGCCTGAAGGTGTCTTCGCCGGCCTGCCCGGGCATGTTCAGGTCCAGGAGCACGGCGTCGTAGGGCCTGCCGATGTCGAGGTATCGGCGATAGGAGGCCAGGGCTTCGGCTCCGTCCGGCGCCAGGTCGAACTTGTACTCGAGGTTTTCGAGCATGGCCCCCGTATGCGTGCGGATCTGCGCGTCGTCATCGACAACAAGAATGCGCCCGGTTCGGAAGCGCGCGGACGGGGCGGGCTGCGCGCGCACCGCGCCCGAGGAACGGGCGCTCGGAAGGAACACCGTGAAGACCGTCCCCACGCCGACCTCCGAATCAACGCCGATCTGGCCCCCGTGGCGCCGCACGGCGGCAAGGGCGGCGGGCAGGCCGAGGCCCGCCCCGTGCCTTCGGGTGGAGAAGAACGGCTCCCAGATCTTCTCGAGATTCCCGGCCGGAATGCCGCACCCGTTGTCCCGCACCTCGAACTCGACATAGTCCCCTCCCGGGAGTCCGGCGACCTGGCCCTCGGACAGCGCGGTGTTGGAGGCCCGCAGCTGGACGCGCGGCCGGTGCGGGGCCGGGGAGAGCGCCTCGAGCGAATTGCGCAGCAGATTGCGAAAGGCCTGGCCCATCTGCGCCGGGTCGACCCATACCGCATCCGCGCCTTCCGAAACATCGATGGCTATCTCGGCCGTGGAGGCGGCTCCCGCGGTCTTTGCCGCCTCGTCGAGCAGGCTGCGGGCGGCGACCTGGGTCCTGGCGCCATCGCCTCCGCGGGCCAGTTCCTGGAGGCGCCGCGTCGCCTCCCGGGCCGACAGGCAGGCGGCCTCAGCCTGGGACAGGGCATCCCCGTCCGTCCGGTTCGGAACCGAGGCAACTGCGCCAAGGATCCGCGTGAGAAGCTCGTTCAATTCCTCCGCAAGGCGCCCCGCAAGCGGTCCGAGCGATTCGGACCGATCCGCCTTCATCAGGGCCGAGTACAAGGCGTCATCGGAGGCTGCCGCGCCGGGGCCGGACGGCTGGAAGGCGCCCGTGCCGGCCGTCCCGGTCGCAGTCCCTAAATCGGACGGTGGCAGGCCTCCCGGAACTGGGTCGGGGTTGTTCACTTAGGCGTTGCGTTGGACAGCCAGCGTTCAACGCGCCCGGCAAGAAAGCGAATGTAAGGCTCCTGATCGTTCAGGCAGGGAATCTGCTCGAACGACTCGCCCCCGGCGGCAAGGAACATGTCCCGGCCCTCCACTGAGATCTCCTCGAGGGTCTCCAGGCAATCGGCAACGAAGGCCGGGCAAAGGACGAGCAGGCGCTTCACTCCGGCGCCAGGAAGGCGTTTCAACTCGAAGTCCGTAAACGGCTCGAGCCAAGGCTCGCCCGCAAGGCGCGATTGAAACGAAACCGAGTGACGACCGGGGGCCAGGCCGGCCCGGGCCGCGAAGGCTCGCGTCGTTGCGAACACCTGGGCGCGATAACAGGTCGAATGGACGGGCGAAGCCGTCGCGCAGCAATCGGCGACGATGGTGCAGTGGGCGTGTGACGAATCGGCCTTCCTCATGTGCCGCACCGGAAGTCCATGGTAACTGAACAGGACGTGGTCGTGCGGCTTGGCGAGCCAGGGCGCCGAAACCGCGCACAGCGCCTGAATATAGTCCGGATCCGCATAAAAGGGCTGGACGCAAGTGATCCGGAATTCCGGGCCGAATCGCGCCGCCTCCTCGCAAGCCCGGACCACGACCGTCTCCCAGGAGGACATGGCGTAATGGGGATACTGGGGGACAAGGAGCACATCCCGCACCCCGTCCGCTGCCATCCGCCCGAGGACGCTCGCGATCGACGGCCGGCCGTAGCGCATGGCAAGGGCTACGGGAGTGTCCGATCCCAGCGACGCGGCCAGCTTGTCCCGGACGCTTCTTGAAGTCTTGACCAATGGCGACCCCTCCTTGGTCCAGATGGACGCGTAGGCATGGGCCGACTTCTTCGGCCGGCTGCGCAGGATGATGCCTTCAAGCAGGAGCCAGCGCAGGGGCGCCGCCATGTCCAGGACGCGCTTGTCGCCGAGGAACTCGCGCAGGTACCGGCGCACGTCGGCTATGGACGTGGAGTCGGGCGAACCGAGATTAACCAGCAAAACCGCGCGCTTGGGCATGCAAGCCGATTGGTCGGCAGTTTTGGCTCGATGTCAATTTGCGAAGAAGACCTCAGCCTCAAGTATTGAATGGAATTCAATACTTGAGGCCTGAGGTTCTTACGCTGCAAGTCCCCGGCAGAACCGGATCTTGCTGATCAGGCGGCTAAGGTTTTCGGGCGCGATCCTGTCGGTCACGACCGTGCGGGGATAGATGTGGTCGAGGTCCAGGTGAACCCCTTCCTCGGCCCCCGGGCGGACGAAATCCTCGACAAAATCCATTCCGCCGCGCGGCTTGATCCAGCGGTAGTAGGTGTCGATGTCGTCCGACTCAATGACCACGTCGTCGTGCAGAAAAATGTTGCAGTACAGCGTCAGATCCCGGAACGACGCGAACCACGTCGGCGGATTCACCAATTGGTCTCGAATGATGAGCGTCATTGGAGGATTCCTTGTCAGCAGGTTTGCTGCCAACATCGGCACTCGCCTGCGCCGGTTGACCCCTGTTTGGCGTTTTTCCGGTTTCTCTTCTGCTGGCGTTTCGTGTAGGATGGCAGGTCATTTTTCATGAGCACACCACGCAGGCCGGTCATCCTTATCATTCGCGACGGTTGGGGAAAGAATCCCAATCCGGAGCAGAACGCCTTCAATGCGATCCATTTGGCGCAAAAACCCTGCGACGACCGCCTTCACGCGCTCTATCCGTGCACCCTGATAAAGGCCTCCGGAGAGGATGTCGGCCTGCCTGACGGAGTCATGGGCAACAGCGAGGTCGGCCACGAAAACATCGGCGCGGGCCGGATTGTCGACCAGGAGCTGGTCAGGCTGAACAAGCTTTTCACGGAGGGGAAACTGGCCGCCAATCCGGTCTGGCGCGCCGCGGTCGATCGCGTGAAGGGCCGCGGTTCGCGCCTGCACCTCATGGGGATCGTATCCGACGCGGGCGTCCACGGGATGCTCGAGCACCTTTACGGCATTCTCAGGCAGGCGAAGGCCGATGGACTGGCGGCTGACCGCGTGTTCATCCATGCCTTCACGGACGGCCGCGACACGCCCCCGACAAGCGGGCTGGGGTACGTCCGGCAGGTCGAGGCCCAGTGCCGGTCGATCGGGGTTGGGAGGATCGCCTCCGTGTGCGGGCGGTTCTGGAGCATGGACCGGGACAACCGGTGGGACCGGGTAAGCAAGGCCTATGCGATGCTGACCGGAAGAAAGGCGGAGGCCGCGGCTCCCAGCGCAGAGGCGGCCGTGCAGGCCTACTACGCCCATCCGTTCAACGATTCCCAGAAGGGGGATGAGTTCATAGTGCCCTCATGGGTTGTCGGTCCGGATGGCCGTCCGATCGGGTGCATCGCGGACGGGGACTCGGTCGTCTTTTACAACTATCGCGGCGACCGCCCGCGGGAAATCACCAAGGCCTTCGTGGTGGACGACTTCAAGGGTTTCGACCGCGGGTCAAAGCTCGACCTGTACTATGCCACGATGACCGAGTACGAGGCCGGGCTTCCGGTGCATGTGATTTCGCCCAAGCCGGAAAAGCTGAAGAACATCCTGGGCGAGATCGTGAGCAACGCCGGCATCGCGCAGTTCCGCTGCGCCGAAACCGAGAAGAATCCGCACGTCACTTTCTTCTTCAACAACTACCGGCCCGGGCCATTCCCCGGGGAGGAGCGCGCCTGCCCGCCGAGCCCGAAGGTCGCGACCTACGATCTCCAGCCGGAGATGTCGGCCGCAGACGTGACACGCGTGGCAAAAGCCGCCATTCTCTCGGACAAGTACGGGCTGATTGTCGTGAACTTCGCCAATCCGGACATGGTCGGCCATACCGGCTCCCTTCCGGCCGCCATCAAGGCGGTCGAGGTCACCGATCACAGCGTCGGCGAGCTGCTCGAAGCCCTCGGGCAGAGGAAGGGCCGGGCTGTCATCTGCGCCGATCACGGAAACTGCGAACAGATGTGGGACCCCGTGCACAACGCACCCCACACCTCGCACACGCTGAATCAGGTTGAGGTCTTCGTGGTCGGCGACGACTACGCCGCCGGAAAGACGCGGCTGCGCACGGGAGGCCGCCTCGCCGACATCGCCCCGACCCTCCTCCAGCTGATGGACCTCCCGAAACCCCCGGAGATGACCGGCGAGAGCCTGATCATTTCGTAGAATGCCAGTTTCGCAGGCGTCCGCCGCCCCTACGCGCTGCCTTTTTGTTTGATCCAAGGGCGCTCAACCGGCTTTTATCCCCCTTTCATGTTGCGTACCCACCACTGTGCCCAGTTGACCAAGGCCGATCTCGGCTCAACCGCGTCTCTCGCCGGCTGGGTGGACACCGTGCGCGACCTGGGTGGAATCATCTTTGTCGATTTGCGCGACCGTCACGGCCTCACCCAGGTCAAGTTCGATCCCCGGGTCCAGGCGGACCTGGTCGAGCGCGCCTCCCGTCTCAAGCCGGAATCCGTGATCGCCGTTTCGGGCAAGGTGGAAAGGCGGCCCGCCGGAACGGACAACCTGGAACTGCCGACCGGCGAGGTCGAGATCGAGGCGACCCTGCTCGAGGTTCTCAATGTTTCGGAAACTCCGCCATTCCCGCTGGACGACGCGGGCGGGGACAAGGTAAACGAGGACCTCCGCCTCACCTACCGCTACCTCGACCTGCGCCGCCCGAAGATGCGCAAGAACCTCGTCGTCCGCCACAGAACCGTGAAGTCGATCCGCGACTACTTCGACGCGAATGACTTCATCGAGGTGGAGACGCCGGCCCTCTTCAAGAGCACGCCCGAGGGCGCGCGCGAGTACCTCGTGCCGTCCCGCATGCACCCGGGCCAGTTCTATGCGCTTTCGCAATCCCCCCAGCAGTTCAAGCAGATCCTGATGGTCGCGGGTGTTGAGCGCTACTTCCAGATCGCGCGCTGCTTCCGCGACGAGGACCTGCGCGCCGACCGCCAGATGGAGTTCACGCAGGTGGACGTCGAGGCGTCCTTCGTCAGCCGCGAGGACATTTACGCGCTTTTCGAGGGCATGCTGAAGAAGGTGTGGAAGGACATACTCGGCGCCGAAATACCGGCGCCCTTTCCGCGGATCGCCTTCGTCGACGCGATGAACCGCTTCGGCGTGGACAAGCCCGACATGCGCTTCGGCCTTGAGCTGGTCGACCTGACCGAGGCCTTCAAGTCCTCCTCGTTCCGGGTGTTTCAGGCCGCTGCGGCCGCGCCGGGCGGCGCAGTCAAGGCGCTCAACGCCCGGGGGCTGGCCGACCTGACGCAGGGGGAGCTGAAGAATCTGGAGGATGTTGCGAAATCGCTTGGCGCGAAGGGCCTGGCCTTCATCAAGGTCGAGGGCGGCGAGTGGAAGTCGCCGATCATGAAATTCTTCTCCGAGTCGGAAAAGGCGGTCCTCGCGCAGAAGCTGGCGGTCGCCGAGGGCGACATCGTCTTTTTCGCGGCCGCCCCCTGGGAGAAGGCGTGCGCGATCCTCGGGCGCCTCCGGCTGGAGGCGGCCGCGCTCCTCCAGAAGCGGGGCAAGCTTGAAATCCGCCCGGATGACTGGAAGTTCCTTTGGGTCGTCGATTTTCCCCTGATGACCTTCGATGAGGCCGAGCAGCGCTACCTCTCGACGCATCATCCCTTCACCTCTCCCGTGCCCGAGGACGCGCCGCTCCTCGATTCGGCGCCGGAAAAGGTCCGCGGACAGCACTACGACGTCGTCCTGAACGGGACGGAGCTGGGCGGAGGATCCATCCGAATCCACCAGCCGTCGCTCCAGAAGAAGGTCTTCGAGGACGTCCTCAAGATTCCCCGCGACGTCGTCGAGTCCCGGTTCGGCTACATGCTGCGGGCGTTCACCTTCGGCGCGCCGCCGCACGGCGGAATCGCCTTCGGCCTGGACCGCATCGTGGCGCTTCTCTGCGGCACGACCAGCATCCGCGACGTGATCGCCTTTCCAAAGACCCAGAAGGGGCAGGATCTCATGGCCGGCAGCCCGACTCCGGTGACGGCGCGGCAGCTGAAGGACCTGCACATAGCCACAGTGACGCCGAGCTGATGCGGGTTTCCGCGCGTGGCACAATGCTTGCTTAATCAACCGCAGGTCGCTAGCCTCCCGGTCCATCTGATACATCCCTGATTATCTTCGCATGAAACTGATCATTGCCGTCATCAAGCCCTTCAAGCTGGAAGAGGTAAAGGAAGCCCTGGCCGAGTCCGGCATCGAGGGCATGACCGTAACCGAGGTGAAGGGGTTTGGCCGCCAGAAGGGCCATACGGAAATCTACCGTGGCAGCGAGTATACGGTGGATTTTCTGCCCAAGGTTAAGATCGAGATCGCGCTCTCCGACGACATGGCCGGAAAGGCGGTCGATGCGATCGTCAAGGCGGCCAAGACGGGCAAGATCGGCGACGGCAAGGTGTTTGTCGTTCCGCTGGAAGAGGTGGTCCGCATCCGGACCGACGAGCGCGGCGAGTCCGCGATCTGACCCGCTCCGCACTCCCTCTTGGGGGGAAGCGGCTCCGATGTCGCAGGCGCGAATCGGGTATTGTCACGGCGCGCCGAAGCCCCGAATGTCGAAGGAGGGCACGGAGCAACCCCTTTTCCCGTCCGTTTCCGGTCCCATCATCCAAGCACCCATGAAAACGACGCACCTGATGCGCGCACGCGCCGCAATCCTGGCGGCACTGGCAATTGTCGCCGGCCTCGGCGCCACGGCCTCCGCCCTCGCCCAGACGGCGCCCACGACCGAGGAGCGCCTGACGGCGCTCGAGGCCTACGTGAAGAACACCGACCCGGGCCGGACCCTCACGGGCATCCCCGGGCCGGGGCACAACGGGTGGATGATGACGAGCGCCGCCCTCGTCCTTTTCATGACGCTGCCCGGCCTGGCGCTGTTTTACGGCGGCCTGGTGCGCCGCAAGAACGTGCTTTCCGTCCTCGGACAGTGCCTGGGAATCGCGGGCCTCGTGACGATCCTGTGGTGGGCAATCGGATACAGCCTCGTGTTCGGCAGGAGCTTCGGGAGCGGGGTCTACGGCGGCACCGAGTACGCCTTCCTGCGCGGGGTGACCTCGGCCCCGAATCCCGACTACGGATTCTGGGTCTCCCAGAACGTCTTTGCCATGTACCAGCTGATGTTCGCGATCATCACGCCGGCCCTGATCGTCGGGGCGATCGCCGAGCGCATCAAGTTCAGCGCGGTCCTCCTGTTCGTCACCTTCTGGATGTTCGCGGTCTACTTTCCCCTGGCCCACATGGTCTGGGGCGCGACCGGGCTCATGAACGGGCCCGGAAACGCCCGGGCCGCGATCGCGGCGATCGACTTTGCGGGCGGCACCGTCGTGCACATGAGCTCGGGATGGTCCGCCCTTATCCTCTGCCTGATCCTTGGCCCGAGAATCGGGTTCGGACGGGAAAAGATGGCGCCGCACAGCATGGTCCTGTGCATGGTGGGCACGGCGATGCTCTGGGTCGGCTGGTACGGGTTCAACGCGGGCTCGGCGCTGGGCGCCGACGGGATCGCAGCCAACGCCTTCACGACGACGACGCTGGCGACCGCGGTCGCGGCCTTCACCTGGGGAATGATGGAGAAGGCCCTCCGGGGCCACGCCTCGATCCTGGGATTCTGCTCGGGCGCGGTCGGCGGGCTGGTCGTGATCACCCCGGCCTGCGGGTTTGTCAGCACGACCGGCGCGGTCATCATCGGCATCTGTGCCGCGGCCGTCCCCTACTTTTTTGTGACGACGGTGAAGGCCCGGTTCGGGTATGACGATGCCCTGGACACATTCGGCGTCCACGCGGTCGGCGGCACGCTGGGGGCGCTCCTGACGGGATTCCTGGCGACCGGCGCCGTAAACCCCAACCTCACCGCCGCGAACGCCGCCGCGAAGCTGAACGGCCTCGCGTCGGCGGTCGCCAACCACGGGCTGTGGGTCGGCCAGGTGAAGGCGATTTGCGTGACCCTGATCCTGGCGGTCTCGGCCACGACGGTGATCGCCTTTGTCGTGAAGGCGTTTGTCGGCCTCCGCCCGGCGGCTGATGTCGAGAGGCAGGGCCTCGACATGATCGAGCACGGCGAAGAGGGCTACATCGACTGAGAATCTCCGCCTGCGTTTCCAAAGCGGGCTATGCACAACGCCATTTATCCTTGAACAGGAAATAAGCCGCGCCCGCTCGGGCGACGGCTTGATTTTCCGTTCGAAGCCAAAGACGTCGTGTTTAGCGTTTCTGCGGCAGGGCCCGCGTCCGGGTCTCGGTCGCCAGCTTTTCCAGGAATGTGGCGAAGGGCGCCGAGCCCTCGTCGCCGCGCGCGCGCGAACGCACGCTCACCGACTGGCTCTCCGCCTCCTTGGGGCCGAGGACAAGCGTGTAGGGGATCTTTTCCAGCTCGGCCCGCCTGATCTTGGCGCCGAGCTTGTCGCTGTGCTCGTCCAATGAGGCGCGGGCGCCGACCGCCTTGAGCTGCGCGAGCAGGCTCCGTCCGTAGTCGACCGCCTTGTCGCTCACGGGCACCAGGCGCACCTGCTCCGGGGCCAGCCAGACGGGGAAATCCCCCCCGAAGTGCTCGATGAGCACGCCGCAGAACCGCTCCATCGAGCCGAATGGCGCGCGGTGGATCATGACGGGCCGGTGCGGCTGGTTGTCGGCCCCGACGTAGGAGAGATCGAAGCGGACGGGCAGGTTGTAGTCCACCTGCACGGTGCCGAGCTGCCACTCGCGGCCGATCACGTCGCGCACG
Source organism: uncultured Opitutaceae bacterium (assembly GCA_964605835.1). Taxonomy (GTDB): domain Bacteria; phylum Verrucomicrobiota; class Verrucomicrobiia; order Opitutales; family Opitutaceae; genus Palsa-1447. The sequence goes on along the minus strand of CAZSEH010000018.1, from coordinate 36,782 downwards.
ACGAAGTCGATCTTGGGCCCGTAGAAGGCGGCCTCGCCGGGCTCCTCGGCGAAGGACACCCCGAGGGTCTGCGCCGCGGAGCGGCAAGCCGCCTCGGCCTTGTCCCAGTTGGCCGGATCGCCGATGTACTTGTTCGAATCCGGATCGCGAAGGCCGACCCGGACGCGGTAGTCGGCCATGCCGAGGGTCGTCAGCACCGTCTTCACAAGCGACAGGCACCCCAGCAGCTCGGCGGGCACCTGCTCCTCCATGCAGAAAAGGTGCGCATCGTCCTGGGTGAAGCCGCGGACGCGGGTCATGCCGTTCAACTCTCCGGACTGCTCCCATCGGTAGACCGTGCCGAACTCGGCGAGGCGGACAGGAAGGTCGCGGTAGGACCGGGGCTGCGAGGCGAAGATCTTGATGTGATGCGGGCAGTTCATCGGCTTCAGCAGGAAGCCGTCGAGCAGGAGGTCGTCCGGCTTCACCCGGTCCTCGCCTATGGCATCCCGGCCCGTCCGCCGGTTGATCTCGGTGCGGAAGCGCCCTGAGACCGCGTCCAGCCGGGCGAACATCTCGGCGCATGAGCAGCCCTCGTGCAGGATCTTCGCAAGCGACTCGTTCTCGATGATCGGGGTGAACTGGGACTCCTTGTAATAGGGGAAGTGGCCCGAAGTCTTGTACAGGGCGAGTTTGCCGATGTGCGGGGTGAAGACCTGCTGGTAGCCCTGCTTTCGCAGTTCCTCGCTGATGAAGGTCTGAAGTTCCTGGCGGATGACCGATCCGGCGGGCGTCCAGAGGATCAGGCCCTGGCCGACGTCGTCGTCGATGACGAAGAGCTTGAGGTCCTTTCCCAGCTTGCGGTGGTCGCGCTGCTTCGCCTGCTCCAGGCGCTCGAGGTGCTGCGCCAGCTCCTCCTTCGTGGGAAACGCGGTCCCGTAGATCCGCTGCAGCTGCTTGTTGTGTTCGTCGCCGCGGTGGTACGCCCCGGCGATCGAAAGCAGCTTGAAGGCCTTCAACTTCGAGGTGTAGCGCACGTGGGTTCCCGCGCAAAGGTCCATGAATTCGCCGTTCTGGTAGAACGAGATCTTCTCGCCCTCGGGGATGTCGGCAAGCCGGCCCTGCTTGTAGCGCTCCTGGCCGCGGGCCTTGATGATGGCCAATGCCTCCTCGCGGGAGACCTCCGTCCGGATGAACGGCTGGTTTTCGTCTGCGACCTTCTTCATCTCGGCCTCGATCCGGGCGAGATCCTCGGCGGTCAGCTTGTGGTCGAGGTCGATGTCGTAGTAGAACCCCGTGTCGGTCGGCGGACCGATGTCCAGCTTCGCGTCCGGAAAGAGACGCAGGATGGCGGTCGCCAGGACGTGCGAGCCCGAGTGGCGGAGTTCTTCAAGCGGAGTCATGGGCATGGTGAATGGTCTGCGCTCATTTCTTGAGCGGTGCGAGGCTGTAGCCGTCCTTGCGGTCCAGCATGGACCAACCGGCGGCGGAAATCTCCCTGCGGATCGCGTCGGCGGAGGCAAAATCCTTCGCCTGTTTCGCCGCCCAGCGCCTTTCAGCGAGGGACTTGACCGAATCGGGCACAGCGGTTGCGGCGGCCTTGGGGCTTTCCGTCATTTCAGCAGTGACCGTCGCTTCGCCGTGGGCATGGGCCGACAACTGGACGACGTTTGGAAACCCCAGGGCCAGGTTGATGAGTTGGCGGAGAGCCACGTAGGCGGGCGCGAGCTCGGCGGGGGAAAGTGCGGCGCAGTCGACACCGTTGATTACGCTGAACAGTGCGCCCATGGCGAGGGGTGTGTTGAGATCGTCGGCCAGCGCCATCCATGCGGTTTCAAAGCGCCACCAATCGACCTTGGTGGCCGGTGTTTCCGGGATGCCGCCGATCTGCGCGTGAATCCGTGTGCGCAGCTGCGTATGGAAGTCGGTCAGGCGGCCGAGGGCCTTTTCCCCGGCGTGCAGCGAATCAAGGGTGAAATTGAGCTGCTTGCGCGGGTGGCCCGAAAGCAGGGCGTAGCGAACTGCCATGGGCGAGAAGCCCTTGGCGGCGAGGTCGGCCAGGGTGTAGAGGTTGCCCAGACTCTTGCTCATCTTCCTGCCGTCCACGAGCAGATGCTCGCTGTGATACCAGTGGCGCGAGAGGACGGCGCCATTGCAGCACTCGCTCTGCGCGATCTCGTTCTCGTGATGGGGAAAAAGCAGGTCAACGCCGCCGGTGTGGAGGTCGATCGTGTCCCCGAGGTGCTTTTTGCTCATCGCGCTGCACTCGATGTGCCATCCCGGGCGGCCCTCCGACGCGCCAGCCGGACCAGGCCATTTGACGTCGCCGTCCTCCTCAGGCTTGCGGGCCTTCCAGAGGGCGAAGTCGCCCAGATCGTCCTTGTGATCGGCATCGAATGCCGAATTGGTCACCTTGAGTTCTCGCTCCCTGATGCGCGACAGCGCCCCGTAGCCCGGGAACGAGGCTATCCTGAAATAGACCGACCCGTCCGGCGTGCGGTAGGCGTTCCCCTTGCGCATCAACACCTCGATCATGTCGACCTGCTCGCGGATGTGCCCGGTGGCGGCCGGCTCCACATTCGGCGGAAGGCAGTTGAGCGCCTTGCAGTCGGCATGAAACAGGTCCGTCCATTTTCGGGTGATTTCGGCCAGGGGCCGTCCCTCGCTCTTCGCCTGCGAGATCGTCCGGTCGTCCACGTCCGTGATGTTCCGGACGTGCCTGACCTTGTCGCGGCCGAACTCCAGCTCCAGCAGCCTCCGCAGCACGTCGTTTATGATGAAAGTGCGGAAGTTCCCTATGTGGGCGGGGCCGTAGACGGTCGGTCCGCAATTGTAGAAACGAAACACCCCGTCGGGCTGCGAAGGCTTCAGTTCGCGCACTTCGCGCGAGAGGGAATCGTACAGGCGTGGAACCATGAAGAAAGGCAGTAAAAGGCGGCCGAGCCCCGGCCGGAAGCGAAATTTGCGCATGGAGGGCGCCCCGGCAGCCGAAATTTGGCGTGGAAGAGCAGGGATTAGGGGTTAACGTGCCTCCCCATGCCCGAAAAATTCAAGCTCGACCTGATCCATCGCCCCCGCCGGTTGCGCCGCACGGAGAGCCTGAGGCGCCTCGTGGCGGAGACGAGGCTCGCCCCCGCCGATTTCATTGCGCCGCTTTTTGTCGTGGAAGGGAAGGGGGCCCCCGAGGCGATCCCCTCGATGCCCGGGGTGTTCCGCCATTCGATCGCTAACCTGGTCAAGGAATGCAGGGCCCTGGCCCGTCTGGGCGTTCCTGCGGTGGCGCTCTTCCCGAAGCTGGCGGCACGCCTGAAGGACGAGGAGGGGACGGAGGCCCTGGATGAGGACGGACTCATCCTCCGCGCCGTTCGCGCGGTCAAGCGATCGGTGCCCGAGATCACCGTGGTGACGGACATAGCCCTGGACCCCTACACGACGCACGGCCACGACGGGGTCCTCACGGCCGCGGGCGACGATGTCGACAACGACCGCACGGTTGGGATCCTCGTCCGGATGGCGGCGCTCCACGCCCGCGCGGGCGTCGATCTTGTGGCGCCAAGCGACATGATGGACGGCCGCATCCGGGCCGTCCGCCAGGCGCTCGACTCCGCGGGATTTTCCGGAACGGGAATCATGGCCTACTCGGCCAAGTTCGCATCGGCCTATTACGGCCCCTTCCGCGACGCGGTCGGAAGCTCGAAGGCGGCCGGAACGCGCCTGCTCGGGAAATCCACGTATCAGCTCGACCCGGGCAACCGGCGAGAGGCGCTGGCCGAAATCTCCCTGGACGAGTCCGAGGGCGCCGACATCCTGATGGTCAAGCCCGCGGGGCCCTACCTCGACATCATCCGCGAGGTGCGCGACGCCACGCTGAAGCCGGTCGCCGCCTACCAGGTCTCCGGCGAATATGCGCAGCTCCACGCCGCAGCCCGGCTCGGCTGGCTCGACCTTGCGCGCACCCGGCACGAATCGCTGCTCGCGATCAAGCGCGCCGGCGCCGACATGATCCTGACCTACTTTGCGAAGGAGATGGCCGCCGGGATGGCGCGTTAGCCTGCATCCATCACAAATTCCGACGAATCTTGCCCAATCTCGTCGGCGTAAAGGTCCTCTGGCTTCCTACGCTGTGCTTTTAGCACAGCTCGGTCGCCTTCGGCCCTTTTCGCTCGACGATCTTGCGCAATCTTCATCGGTTTTGTGATGGATGCAGGCTAGGCCGCAGGGGAGGGGCTACCGTTTTCCGCGCGAGCGCTTGCGCGGCTTCTCCCCGGCATCGTCGTCCTCGTCTTCGTCTTTCTCATCACCGTCCTCCTCCTCGTCCTCGTCTTTGTCCTTGTCCTTGTCCTTGTCGCCGTCGGCCTTGTCCTCGTCGCCATCGGCCTTCTCCTCGTCCTCGTCCCACTTGAGGGACTCGTCATTCTTGAGCTTTTCCTCCTCCTCCTCGTCGAGCTCCGGAAGATCGTCGTCCTCGTCCTCCTCGACGGCGTCTTTCGCGGGCTGCTCCTCGTCCGTGTCGTGGCCGGCGGGCATGTAGTCGAGTATCGCGCTCAGCTCCTCAAAGGTGTGGACGGCCTTGCCCTCGATGAAATGCGCGTTCTGGTCCTCGCGGATCTCGTCCTCGACCTCATCCACCGAGAGTTTCGCCTCAAAATTGAACAAATCGTTGAGCATCTTCACCCGGCATCGGGTCAGGTGGTCGAGAAGGTCCGCGTAAGGGCCGTTCTCCTCGTCGAGAATGTCGGGAAGGACGAACAGCTTCTCGTCGGACTCGAACAGGGACTCCTTGACGCGCTTCAGCCGCACCTTCCCGCTGCCGAGATCGCGTTCGATGCGGAATGAGATGAATGCGGCCTCAAAGCTGTCCTGGTCGAAACCGTAGTCGCGCAGCGGCTCCACCAGCTCGATCAGGTGAGAAAGCTGCCGGGGATCGATGATGCTTAGGCCATCCACGTCCCAGCGGACGGGATCGCTTGTTTCGGCAACCCACCAGTTGTGGTCTTCGCCGAGGCGCACAATGCACCATTCGAGAGTCGATGTCGGTTTCGCCATGTGATCAGGACAAATTTGAGGCGCAGAGTGCGAGGGGGTATCGAAAAAACAAGCTCAAAAAGTGTTCTGTGTAACATGCAAGAATAAAAGAACTTGTATCTCTGCAATGGGGATGCTTCATCTGCGCACAATGGGCTTCTACTACGAACGGTGGGTCAGGCCCGCGCTTTTTCGTCTGGATCCCGAAAAAGCCCACGAGTGGGCCGTCGGCTCCCTTGCCGTGCTGGGTGCGGTTCCCGCGCTTGGCCGGGCCCTCGGGGCCTGCCTTTCACAGCCGGGGCGCGCCCTGCGGCCCGTCGAGGCATTCGGGGTGAGTTTTCCGAACGCGGTCGGGCTGGCCGCCGGATTCGACAAGGACGGCCGCGCCTGGCCGGGGGCCGCGGCGCTGGGCTTCGGCCACGTCGAAATTGGCACCGTGACGGCGCTCGGGCAGCCCGGCAATCCGAGGCCGCGGGTGTTCCGGTACCCCTCCGAGGAGGCGGTCATCAACCGGATGGGATTCAACAACGCCGGGGCGGCCGCCCTGGCGTCCCGCCTAGCGGGGCAGCCCCTGCCGGGGCGCCGGCGCATCCCCCTCGGCATCAACATCGGCAAGTCAAGGGCCGTGGACCTTGAGCGGGCGACCGGGGACTATCTCGACAGCTTCGGGCTGCTCGCGGATTTCGCCGACTACGTGGCGCTGAATGTCTCCAGCCCCAACACGCCCGGCCTGCGCGATCTTCAGGGCGGCGAGCGCCTGCGCGAACTGCTGGGCGCCATCGCCGCCGCGAACCGGGCCCGCGCGGCCCGGCCGGGGAGGGGCCGCGTGCCCGTGCTCGTCAAGATCGCGCCCGACCTTTCCTTCCGCGGGATCGACGCCGTCCTGGGCGCCGCCGCCGACTTCGGTGTCGATGGTATCATTGCTACGAATACGACCTTGGCTAGGCCGGGGTTCTTCAGGGGCGTCGCCGAGGCGGGCGGACTGAGCGGAGCCCCGCTGCGCGCCCGCTCGACCGAGATCATCCGCTACATCGCCCGTTCGACCGGGGGACGCCTGCCGATCATCGGGGTCGGCGGAATCTGCGACCTCCAGGGCGCGGGCGAGAAGCTGGATGCGGGGGCGACCCTCGTGCAGCTCTACACCGGGCTCATCTACCGGGGTCCGCTCTTCGCGCGCGACGTCGCCCGCGCCCTCGCGGACCGCCAGAGGCCATAGGCTGGAGGATCGATTCACGTCCCCGGCTCTTGCAAGGGTTGGGCCGGTTTCCCCGCCCCGCCCCGCCTTCAAATGACCCAGTCGGACACCTGCTCGACGAGGGCTTCCTTCCGTTCGCGGGGCCGGATGACGAGATTTTCGCCCTTGAAGTACGCTATGCTGTTCGGCGGCATGGATTCGATGAGCCAGACGTTGCCCCCGACGATCGAGTGCGCGCCGATCAGGGTGTCGCCCCCGAGGATCGTGGCATGGGCGTAGATCGTCACGTGCTCGCCCACGCCTGGATGGCGCTTGACGCCCTTGACCGGGTGGCCCTGGGGGTCGAGCTCGAACGACTTGGCGCCCAGGGTCACGCCCTGGTACAGCTTGACGTGGTCGCCAATTGAGGCGGTTTCGCCGATCACGACGCCCGTGCCGTGGTCTATGAAGAAATGGGTGCCGATTCGCGCGCCCGGGTGGATGTCGCATCCGGTCCGCTCATGCGCGTATTCGGTCAGCATCCGGGGGACCAGCGGGACCCCGAACCCGTAGAGCACGTGAGCGAAGCGCTGGAGGGAGATGGCGAGGACGCACGGGTAGGCGACGATGATCTCCTCGATGCTTCGCGCGGCGGGATCGCCCTCGTAGGCGGCGGCCACGTCCGTTTGAATGAGCCTCCGCAGGGCCGGGAGGCAGGCGAGCGTCTCGGATGCGACGTGCCCGGCCCGCTCCGCCGGCTCCGATTCTCCGGCAAACCGCAGGCTTTTTGCGATCTCGGCGGCGAGGCGTCGCTCGAACTTCTCAAGGAGCCGGTCCACATGCGCGGGCACGTCCTTCTTGACCAGGCGAGAGTCCTCGAAGTACCCCGGAAACAGCAGCTGCATGCAGTCGCGGGCGAGTTCCTTGATCGACTCCTGCGAGGGAAGATTCACGCCGTCCACGTGATTGATGCCCCCGTCCAGGTCGTAGGAGGCAAGCAGCGCGGCCTTGATTTCGGCGTGTTTCATGGGCGTGGGCGCAAGCCACGCTAGGCGTACCGCCCTCCGGGTCAAGGTGCGCGAGGGCCCGGGGGCCCTATTCCGTCGTGTGGCGGGCGTAGATCTTCTGCAGCATGCCGGCGGGGACGGCCGGGGCGGCCTGCGCGGGTCCCCGGCTCAGGCTGAAGCGCGTCAGCAACTGCTCGTTCTCCCTGTCGAGCTGCAGGATCTGGAGTATCCTGGAACGGGTCTTGTCGAGGGCAGCGCGAAGGGCGGGCTCCCGCGCGCCGCCGCGCGGCGCGGAACGGAGGGCGGAGAGAGCCTCGTCGACGCGTGCCAGGAGCGCGCGCTTTCGATCGAGCAGGGGGGCGTCGGGCGGGCGCTGGTTCTGATGCAGGAAACGGTTTTCCTCGAGCGCCAGGGCGTAAAGTTCGTCGCAGATCCGTGCGTGCTGCTGAAGAGCTTCCTGGGGCGTCATGGAGGATTATTTGGAACCGGAGGCGACCGCCGGCTGGGACGGAGCCGCATTTCCAGCGGTCGTGAAAAAGGTGCTGAACTCGTGCTGGACCTTATCACGCCATTCCATGTGCGCAAGCCGCCATGAGGACATGCGCCCCAGTTCCTTCATCTCCTCGGTCGGCGGCGGCGTCCCGGCGCGCCCCGTCGCGGCGTCGATGATCGCCTGGTAGGTGGAACGGGCCTCGTCGAGCTGGAACAGCCGCTCATAGCAAAGGGCGATCTGGTAGGTGACCGACATGCGCCAGCCGGGGTCGGGGGCCAGTTCGCGCAGCCCCTTGTAGATCACCAGGGCGTTCAGGGTGTCGCCGTTCTGGAAGAAGTCGTTGGCGAGCTGGTTGCCGGTGCGTCGCTGCCAGTAAAGCCAGCTTTTTGGGTCCGTTCCATTCCGGCTGCGCTCGTCGCGCAGCAGTTCCAGCGTCACTGCCAGAGCCTCCTGGGGACGCTTGAGCTGCCGAAGGGTGGTCGCGAGGAGAAACCGGGCCTCGGGCACACTGGGATCGTCCGGCGACTGGGCGAGGTAGGTCTTGAGGATCGTCGCGGCCGAGCTCAGGTTGCCGGCGAGCTGCTCCGAGCATGCCGCCATGAACTGCGCGCGGGCGCGATCCTGCGGGGCGAGTTCCAGGAGGCGGACCCGCCCGAAGAACTTGCCGGCCTCGGCGTAGTCGCCGGACTCGAAGTAGGTCTGCGCGATCTCAAACTGGGCCGTCTTGGCCACGAGCTCATACTGGTGGAAGTCCTGCGGGGAGAACTTGAGGGTCGAATTGATGACGCTGTAAAAGCGGTTGATCGCCAGGGCGTACACCCCCATGTCCCGGAGCGTGCGGCCCAGTTCGAGCAGCGCCTGGGGGACCTGCTCGTCGTCGGCGAACTCCTTCACGAACTTTTCGTAGATGGCGGTGGCCTTGGTGAGCGATGGCGCGTCTCCCTTCTTCCGGAGCATGTGGGCCAGGGCTAGGAGGGCGCTCTTCTCGTCGGCGACCGTCAGGAGCGGCCGGTTGAGGATCTGCCAGTAGGCGATCTCGGCGGTGTCGAAGTCTCCGCGATCGGACAGCTTTGCGCCGAGGCGAAGCAGCCCCTGGATTTCCTCGGCGACCTGGGCGGGCGTCTGATGCTCCACGACCGGGCCCTTTTTCGCGGGAGCCGGGGCCGGGACGGCCGCCTCGCCAGGAGTGCCCTTGGACGGCGCGGCTGGCGCTGCCGCCGGTTTTTCCGCCTGGGCGGCGGGGGGGGCGGAAGCGGCGGGGGGGGTGGCGCCGGCGGATGGCTTCAATCCCGCGTCTGCCGGCGCCGCCCGGGCGGAAACGAGCGCGAGTGCGACAAGCGCACCGAGCGCGCCTCCGTCGAGGCGGCGAACCAGCAGGCGGTTACTCATTGTTGTTTATAGGTTGCTGAACTAGGTGGCAGCGTGCCCGGTGACGGGGGCGCAGGCGGCCCGGCGGCGTTTCCGCCGTCAGCCCCCGCGCCTGATCCTGGAAACTGGAAGAACGGCAGCAAATCCTCGGGACGGATCTTGCGCCCCACGTCGTCCGGCAGGATTGCCGGCGGCGGCGGGGCGGACCCGGCGTTGGCGGCCGGGGGATTGGCGTGCTGGTCTTGCGGTCTCACTGGAACTGCCGGCGGCGCGGCAGCGATTGCCGCAGCCGACTGTTCCGAAACGGGCAGCCGTATGATGTCCGTTGTCGCCTTCATGCTTGGGACGGGCGGCGCGCCCCCTGGGGGTCGCGACGATACGTCCGGCGGTGGAGCCCTCTCCTGAAAGCGAAGCGGTGGAGCGCCGATGACATGCAGGTAAGGCCGCGATTCCGCCCAAGGATTGGGTGAAGCCGAGTCCTGGTAGCCTTTCAGCGGCGGTGCTGTGATCTGTGCAACTTCTATTACTAGCGCCGGCAACAGCAGGGAAACAAGCAGTCTTTCCCCGCGTGTATTCGCCAACACCGGCGATGTTACACGTAGATTCATTGCAGGTGCTTCGTTCCATGGCAACGGATCGTTCTGATTGAGCCCAATCCGTATATCGGCGGGCCCGGCCCTTTCTTGAGGCGATAGTGCTGCTATTTCTGACCCACTGCCCGCATCGGGGCATGGAAAACGTCAGCTTTCTTTATTGATATCCAACATCTTGCGCAGTGTTCCGCCCAGGTCGTGCAAGGTGTAGGGTTTCGAAAGAAACTCGCGCTGGCCGAGCCGCTCGAATTCGGCCCGCACTTCCGGGCTCAAATGCCCGCTGACAACCAGGACCTTGAGGCGGGGACGGCAGGCCTTGATCACCTTCATGACGGCGAGACCCGAGGCCCCCGGCATGTTGAGGTCGAGAAGCGCGGCGTCGATGGCGCACTGCGGATTGGAAATGAAATCGAGAGCCTCGAGGCCGTCGCAGGCGCAGATCGTCCGGTAGCCCTTCCGGGCAAACGCGGTTTCGAGCAGCTTGCGCAGGCCGTCCTCGTCGTCGACGATGAGGATGGACTCGGTCCCCCCCGCGAACTCGGATGAGGCCGGCGCGACGGGCGCGACGACGGCGGTTTCGGCGACCGGCAGGTAGATGGCAAACGTGCTCCCGGCGCCCGGGGCGCTCTGGACGTCAATCGTTCCGCGGTGGCTGGCCACGATGCCATAGACAACCGCCAGGCCGAGGCCGGTTCCGCGATTGCCCTCCTTTGTTGTGAAGAACGGTTCGAAGATTCGCGCGCGCACCTCGGGTGTCATGCCGGTTCCGGTGTCGATCACCTGAAGGCAGGCGTAGTTCAGGTCACGGGCGGCTTCGGCATTCGGAAGCCCGGCACCGGGGCAGATGTTCGTCCTGACCGTGATCGTGCCGCCCTCGGGCATGGCATCCCGGGCGTTTACGCAGAGATTGAGGACGATCTGCTGGATCTGGTTCTGGTCGGCCAGGAGGGGAGGAAGGCCGTCCCGAAGCTCGAGGCCGAAATTGACGGTCCTCGGGAAAGTCTCCGCGAGCAGCGTCACGAGGTCCCGGACGAGCTGGTTCAGGTCCAGGGGGGCGAAATGCACATCGGCCTTGCGGCTGAAAGTCAGGATCTGGCGCACAAGACCGCTCGCGCGCTGCACGGCCCGCTTGATCTCGCGCAGGCTCTTCTGGACAAGGGCCGCGTCGCCCGTGTGCATAAGGCTTATCTCGGCGTACCCATTCATGACCGCCAGGATATTGTTGAAATCGTGGGCTATGCCGCCCGCGAGGGTTCCCAGGCTTTCCATCTTCTGGGCCTGGCGGAGCTCCTCCTGGAGCCGCCGGCGCTCGGTGATGTCCTCCCGCATGCAAAGGAGATTGGTCGTTTCCCCGGCTGCGTTTCGGAGGCAGGACACCTGGATCGATTCCCACATCAGGGTGCCGTCGGGCTTCTGATGGGCGAGCTCGCCCCGCCATTCCCTGCCCGACCGAACGGTATTCCAGAATTGGCGGTAGGATTCCTCGGTTTCATGGCCCTCGCGAAGAACGGGCAGGTCCCGATCCAGTATGTCCTCGAGGGAATGACCGGACACCTGGACATACTTTGGGTTGACGTATTGAACGCGGCCGTCCGCGTCCGTGATGACCATGGACACGGGCGACTGGTCCACGGCCCGGGACAGCTTCAGGTAGAGTTCCTCGGCGAGGCGCTGGCGGGTGATATCCCGTCCGACGGCCCGGATGACGCCCCCATCCGTCCCGACCGGCGTCTCCTCCCACGTGTACCACCGCCATCCCTGCTTGGTCAGCCACCGGTGGGTTCGGGCGGCCTCGTGTTCCGACGGGGGCCGGGCGACGGCCGAATTGAATTCCGCCAATTCCTCGGGGTGGACCAGTTCCGAAACGACCAGCCCGGCCGGTTCGTCGGCCGACCGGCCGAACCGGCGAACGAAGGCCGCGTTTGCCGCGAGCAGCCGTCCGCTGCGGTCCCGGCAATAGACCGCCATGCGACTGCCGACCCATTCGCCGAGCAGCCCCTCCAGGGAGTCCGCCGTCTGCGCCACTGTGGAAGTCGCCCAGTCGTTCATCGCCGTCTTGAATTGGCTGCCGCCACGGGTTTCAAATCAGGCCGCTCAGTATCTCGGGCAGCCGCTGAAGCGTGTTGGCCAGCGAAGCGCGGGCGATCTTCGCTTCCGTCTCATTGGCTCCGAACAGAATCTGCCACCCGGGAAGCTGGGTCCATGCATCTTCCGCCACGGGTTCGACCTGTTCAAACCCGCTGGCGACGCCGACGTGGCGGACAAGGTAGTCGGCGACCTGGACCGCCGCCGGGTATTGGGGATAATCCGGCGCCTTGTCGGGCTCGTTATGGTAGCGCACGGCGCAAACGATCTCCTTCGAAAGATGATGCCGCTCGAGATAGTAGGCTCCGATCCAGGCGTGGTCCCAGCCGATGTGCTCCCGTTCGAGCGCGCACACCTCGCCGGGCGTGTGCAGCGGCGTGGAGGCGACGGCCATGAGCTCTTCGGGAAAGGCATACGCCATGATGATCTTCCCGAGGTTATGGAGAAGCCCGACGAGGTAATTCGTCTCGTCCTCGGCCCTTGCCGACGCCGACGAGAGAATCTCGCGCGTGAGAATGGCAGTCCCGATGCTATGGGACCAAAGGCACTTCCAAAGTTCGGGCCCGAACTGCGCGTTTTGAATGCGCGTCAGCTCCTCGATCACGGGTGTCGCCCTGGAAAGTTCGCGGATCTGGCGAAGGCCCAGGAAGAAGACCGCCTCCTCGATGTCGGTGATGTTTGCGGAAAGGCCGAAGTACACCGAATTGACCATGCGCAGGATTCGGGACGAGAGGGAAGGGTCGAGCCGGATGATTTCCGCGATCTGCGAGGTGAGGCTCTGCTCGCTGTTTACGAGGCTTGTGAGCTGGTTGTTGATGCTCTGGAGCGAGGCGAGCTTCGGGCAGACGTCGATTTTTCGGCGAATTAGATCGTCGGTATACGGCGCGCTAGCCCTCCGGGGGGACACGAGCGAATTCGGCATGGAGACGGGTGTGGTGGGCGGGCGTCCGCGCCTGCAAAGGGCAGCGTGCGCAGTCACTCCGGGTGTTCCATCGACTCGGCGCCGCGGAGATTAAGCCCAAATAAGGCAAAAAATAGGGAAATCACCCCAGCGGGTGCCGTTTGCAAAGAGGCGGATTTTTGGGGCCGGGGAACCCGGGAGAACAGCGCTCAAGTTTGCCTTCTCGGTGCCGTTGTAGAGGCCGCAGTGTGATGCGGGTCCTCGCCCTTTTCGGAGATGACCATCATCCATTCATTTTTCCCGCCGCTCCCGCCAATATGAGCCTCTCCCTGACATGGAAGCTGATGGGGGAGGCGGTTGCGCCGTGTCCCGGGCGCCCGTGCCACGCCGAAACGGGCTTTTCGGCAGCGCCGGCTGCACCCGCGCCGGCGGCGGTTCGCCGGGTGAAGATAATCCATTTTTCGCCGTGGGCCGGCCACCATCAGGACGGGGCCGGGTTCGTCCGCTCGCTGCCGCTGATGGACTTGCGCCCGCGCGTGAGCGATCCCTCCGACGCCGCCCTCATGGTCAAGGCCCGCCTCGACTGCGACTGGCATGGGGAGCATGTGCGCGCGTTCAACTCCATGCGCATCGACGGAATCGAGTTCCTTCCGGTGGAAGTCGTCGGAGTTGCCGGCGTGCTGGACGTTCTCGGACGACCCCGCTCGCCCCACGAGGAGTGGTGGTTTGTCATCACCGGCCAGGATCCGCAAAAGCTCGGGGGTGCCGCCGGGCGCCTGATGTCGGCCTACTCCCGATATGGAATCCGGACCCTTTATTATGCCTTTGACGAGGCGAGCCGGACGATGCCCTGCTTCAAGGACATCGCCCCGCACCTGTCGGTCCTCATCCACGACGAGTCGCCGCTCGACCCGGCCGCCCGCGCGCTCCTTAGGCCGGACGCCTCCCTGATTCATCGGAGCTGGGTGGCCAATTGCGTCCCCTGGGAGGCTCCGTTTGACGAGGCTCCCGAAGAGCGGATCCTGTTCCTGGGCTCCCAGCTCGGCCTGACCGACCACCGGCGCCGGCAGATCGAGTTCCTGCGTACGCGTTTCAAGGACCGCTTCATCGCGATTTACGACCACTCGCTGCCCGTCGCCGAGCGGGCGCGGCTCGGCCGCTACAAGGCGAGCCTCTGCCCGGAGGGAAGGAAGTTCGCAACACCGGGCATGGGCGCCACGCACACCGACCGGCCGTTCTGGTCCGGGTGCCTCGGCATGGTGCCCGTGAGCGAGAACTCCCGGCGCGGAGGACGGCTGGAAGAGCTCCACCGGGCGGGCCTGATTGTGCGCTACCCCCATGGCAACCTCAATGCCATGGCGGAGGCGTGCGAACGCGCCCTGGCCGCCTCTGCGGATGAGCGGCGGAGGATATACCAGCATTTCAACGGGCACGAGACGGTCGGCTCTGTGGTCGCAGCAGCCATAGCCGAACACTCGCCCGCGGCTTGAGGCCCCGGGCCGGGTCGTGGATTCATACTGCAGGCGGGCCCTGTCCGCCGAAGCTCGCTTCCAGCGAGCGAAGGAGGAGAAGCGGGCGGAGTCCGGGCAATTTCTGCCGTCCATGCGCTCTTCCAGCGTCCCATGCGGCGACCGCCGATAATATGAGTGTAAGTAACGTGTATATACATAGTTACTTTGTATCGGCGATCGACGGCACAGGACGTGCTAAAACCGCTTCAAATCCGCATGCCGCCCACCTTGATCCGCAATCCATCGGCCGAGCCCGGATTGCCCGCCGATCCTGTCATCGGCAGGGTTGTCGACATCGAGCGGCTCTTCGCAATCTACGGCGAAAGGCCGACGGAATATGTCGCCAGCGAAGGCCTGCGTTCTGTGCAGGAGTCCCTCACGAACGCCGTCATCGGGACCGGAATCGACCGGATCGAGGCGCTCTTCAATGGCGACTTTGGGCGGGTCTACCGCGGTTTTCTCAAGAGCCGATACTCCTCGGAGCCGCCGTCCGGGCGCTCGCAGGCCCGCCTCGCGATCCTGGAGGACGGCGTTGCACAGTCTGTCTCCCGGACGGGCGCGTTCGATTTCCGCCCGCTGCTTGCGCGCATGCTTTGGGCACCCGCGCACCGCGCCGCAGGGCTGGTGGCGCCCGAGCGGCTTCCGGCCTGGTTCCTGGATGATTATCTGGGCTACCTGCTGAACGCCCCCGAGGTCTTTGTCGTCGCGGGGGAGGCGGAGCAATACCAGGCGTACCTTCTCGGCCTTGCCCACGCCGTCTGCGAACGCATCCGCTCCGCGCCCAACGACAATGTGACGGCGACCGTCGCCTCCAATTTTGCCATCCGGGCGAACCTGATCCCGGCTTATCTCAGTTGCGGCAACGTGCGCGAACTGGCGGAGAAACGGGCTGCGATAATGGCATTCGTCTTTGGAAGGTGCGGCCCGGGCCTCGGGTTCACGCCGCCCAGGCGCCCCAAGGAGCGGGACAGGATCAAAGTGGGCTACCTCAACTCCCATTTTGGCGCCCTGACCGAGACCCATGTCGCGCTGCCGACGCTTCAACTCGACCGGAGCAGGTTTGAGATCTGCCTTTTTGCCGTTCTCAGCAGCCCGGGGCCCGTCGAGGACCGCTGCCGCTCCTTCGCGGATTCATACACGCTCCTGCCCAGGATGCTCGATGAGCAGGTCAGGGCGATTCGTGCGGCCAGGCTCGATGTCCTGATTGTCGGCACCAACATTACGGCGGTGACCAACCAGGTGTCGCTTATCGCGCTCCACCGGATCGCACCGATTCAGCTGGCCACGTACTGCTCTCCGATGAGCACGGGCATGCGCAACATCGACGGTTACCTGTCGGGCACGCTGGCCGGCTCCGCGGCCCTCCAGGATCAGTTCAGCGAGAAACTGCTGCTCTGCGGGGGCCCGCCCGGCTGCCTCGACTACGCCGTGGAGGGCAAGGGTGCCTCCGCGAGATTTGAACCCCGGCGCATGAGGCAGGCGGAGGATGGGGTCGTCTTCGTCAACGCCGCCTCCTGCTTCAAGATTCTTCCGGAAATGCAGGACACCTGGGCCAGGATACTGAAGGCGGTGCCCAAGTCGCGGCTGCTCCTGCTGCCGTTCAATCCGAACTGGTCCACCTCGTTTCCAGTGAGGCAGTTTGAACGAACGCTGACGGAGGCGTGCGCGCGCCACGGAATGGGGAAGAATTCCTTTCTCCTTGCCAATGCGCTGCCCTCCCGCGCCGACGTCAAGGCGCTGGAAAAGGTGGGCGACGTCTATCTCGACACTTTTCCGTTTTCCGGAAGCATATCCGTCATCGATCCGCTCGAGCTCGGAATCCCCGTCGTCGTCTGGGAAGGGAAGACCCACCGGTCGCGGGCGTCGTCGGCCCTTCTTCGGGAGCTGGGACTCTCGGAGCTGATCGTGCAGGACGAGGCGTCCTACATCGGCCTCGCGGTCGCGCTTGCCACCGATGCGGCCTATCGCGGGCGGGTTGGGCGGCAGATTCTGGACGCGATGGCGAACAAGCCCCAATTCGTCAACCCGGCGGCCTATGCGCGGAGGCTGGGCGAGCTGATCGAATCACTGGTTCCCGCGCGCGGATCCCCGAAGCCTCCTGGCGTCCGCCCGGCGGAGGCGGGTGCGGCGGCCGCCGCGGCGTGAATGGAGCGCGCGTCCCCCGGGAGGCCGCCTCAACCAGAATTGGGAATGGATTGAAACCGGGATCCGCCCCCCCCAAGGAACCCATGCTCTCGACCAGGCAACAGTCCGACCTGCAGGCCGCCGTCAGCAGTCACCTCGGCGGAAAATGGGACGCGGCGGGCGCGATTTACGAGCGGCTCGTGCAGACATCGCCTGGGGATTTCCAGGTCAACCACCTGCTGGGCACCCTCCGGCAGCAGCAGGGCCGGCCGCAGGAGGCCCTTCGGTTTCTCACCCAGGCGCGGTCGCTGAACCGGCGGTCGGCCCCGACGCTCATGTGCCTGGGCGTCGTTCTTGACTCGCTCGGCCGCCACGACGAGGCCGGGGAGGCCCTCCGCCAGTCGATCGAGCTCAACCCCAAGGCGCATGAGCCCTGGCTCAACCTCGGCGCGCATCTGATTCTCAGGGGTCGCCTGGCTGAGGCTGAGGCAGCCTTCCGCCGCGCGGTAAAGATCAAGCCCGACTATGCGCGCGGGTGGACCGGACTGGGGTCGGCGCTGCACCTGGCGGGCCGAAGCGGCGAGGCAATCTCGTGCCACACACGGGCCATCGAACTGGACCCGCGCCAGTCGGTCGCGCATTTTGCCCGGGCCGAAGCCCTGCAGGCCTGCCACGCGGTCGAGGAATCGCTGAAGGACTTTGACGCGCACCTGGCGTTGCGCCCCGACCACCATGAGGCGCGCAGCTTCCGGCTGTTCGTCCTCAATTACCGCGACGACCTATCGCGCGAGGCGCTGTTCGCCGAGCACCGCGCATATGCGCGGGCCGTCGAGGCGGCGCACGAACCGTCCGTCACGCGCCGCTGGCCGAACCGGCCCGATCCCGGCCGCCCTCTGCGCGTCGCCTTCCTCTCGCCCGACCTTCGCGCGCATTCGGTGGCTTTCTTCATCGAGCCGATCCTTGAGCACCTGGATCGGCGGCAGTTCGAGGCGGTCCTCTATCACGATCATTTTGTCGTCGATGCCGTAAGCAACCGGCTGCGCGGACTGGCCTCCGCCTGGAGGCACGTGGCCGGATGGGGGGCGAACGCCGTCGAGGAGGCCATTCGCGCCGATGCGCCTGACATCCTGGTCGACCTGGCCGGGCATACGGGTTTCAACCGGATGGGCCTTTTTGCGCGCCGGCTGGCGCCGGTCCAGGCGACCTATCTGGGCTATCCCAACACCACCGGGCTGCGCGCAATGGACTATCGGCTCACCGACCCGGTCGCGGATCCACCGGGAGAGGCGGAGGCCATTCATTCCGAGAAGCTCGTCCGCTTCGCGTCGACGGCATGGGCCTATGCGCCGCCCGCGAATTCCCCGGAACCGCTTTCAGACGGACGCGGCCGGCCGGCCGTATTCGGTTCATTCAACGCGCTAGCCAAGCTCAATGGGGCCACGCTTCGGCTGTGGCGGGAGATCCTGTCGGCCGTTCCGGGCTCCGTGCTCGTCCTCAAGAGCGCGAGCGACGCCCTTCCCGGGTGGACGCGGCACCTTGCCGAGGCGGGGTTTCAGGACGGCCAGGTTCAGCGGCTGCCGGCTGCGCCGTCAATCGCGGCGCATCTGGGGGCCTACGGCGGGATCGATGTGGCGCTTGACCCCTTTCCCTATAATGGGACGACGACGACCTGCGAGGCTCTCTGGATGGGCGTTCCCGTGATCACGCTGGCGGGCGACCGCCATGCCGGGAGGGTCGGAGCCAGCCTGCTCACGGCGGTCGGACGGCCCGAATGGATCGCGAATTCCCCGGCTGAGTATGTCCGGCTGGCCGCGGGACTGGCGTCGGATGCTTCCCGCCGCAACGCTCCGCGCGGCGACCTGCGCGATGCCATGCGGCGCAGCGCGCTGCTCGATCACGCGGGCCAGGCAGCCCGATTCGCCGCCGCTCTTCGCCAGATGTGGGTTTCGTGGTGCAGGGGAGCGGCCGCGCAGCCGGCGCGCCAGCGCGAACATTTCACGAAGCACGAGGTATCTCACGCAAAATGACGGGCACAAAAGCCCTCATGCTCCCTCGATGGCCTGGTAGGCCACCTTCGGTCGCCTTCGGGTTTTTTTGCCCCTTCATTTTGTGTGATCTCCTCTCGTGTTCATAAAATGTTCGGGCTAGGCATTTTTTTCCCGGCCGGCCCCGATGGGCGCCGTCGCTTCCGATGTCGATGAAAAAGACACTTATAACATTCAAGCAGAATCAGTTACAAGATACAGAATGAACTGGTCCGGCTTATGCTAATTCGCAGCGTCCCCTTTTATCATCGATGCCAAAGTTCATAATCGTAACCCCGGGTTATGTTGGAAATTCGTTTGGCATCAAAACGCTGCACTATCTGGCCCACACTCTGAACGAGGAGGGATTCACGGCGCGGCTGATGTTCATGACCGACGACGGACGCGGCAAGCAGCGCTTCGGCTATGCGGGCCCGGAGGCGACCAATCCGGCGTTCAACACGCCGCCGATGACGGCTGCGGATGGTGTCGGCGACGAGACTGACATCGTGGTGTATCCGGAAATAGTCTCCAACAATCCGCTCAACGCCCGCAATGTCGTGCGTTACTTTCTCAATGCCGACGGCCGGATCACGGGACGGAAGATCGCGCTCGGACCGCGGGATTTCCGCCTCGCCTTTCACAGGATGTTCCGGGCCGACGCCCACTTAGTCCTGGGCAACGCCGAGTTCAATCCCGCCTTTCAGATGGGGAATGCCCGGCCGATATCCGAGCGCACGCTGGACCTCACCTACGTCGGCAAAGGGGACAGGTACGGCAAGGTGTCGGTGATCCGGAACTCGGTCCTCATCACGCGGGTCTGGCCCCCGGATCAGAACCAGCTGGCCCAGCTGCTGCGGCACACCCGCTTCTTCTACACCTGGGACTCGGTCACCTCGCTCAATGTCGAGGCGATTCTCTGCGGCGCGATGCCGGTCTTCCTTCGATACGAGCCCATTCGGCGGGAGGACGTGGACGCGACGGAGCTGGGCCCCCTGCCGCACCTGGACATGGGCGTGACGAATTTCAAGTTTGACCACCAGGAGTTCAACCGCGGACGGGAGGCCCTGGCCGGCCGGATCGCCGGGATCCAGGCGTCCTGGAATGAGAGGGTGCGCGCATTTGCGGCCGCGGCCGGCGTTCACTTCGATTCCGAACGCCGCCTCGCCGCGCCGGTCCTCCAGTAAGCCTGTTTCCAAGACATGTCCCCCCGAACAAAACCATCCCCTATTCCACAATGTGCATGAAAGCAGTCATCCTGGCGGGGGGCCTGGGCACCCGCCTCAGCGAGGAAACGCACCTCAAGCCCAAGCCGATGGTCGAAATCGGGGGACGGCCGATTCTCTGGCACATCCTGAAGATCTATTCCGCGCACAACATCAACGATTTCATCATCTGCGTGGGGCAGAAGGGGTACATGATCAAGGAGTACTTCGCCAATTACTTCCTTCACAACTCCGACGTGACATTCGACGTGGCCGCCAACCGCTTCGACGTTCATCAGAAGCACGCCGAGCCCTGGCGTGTGACCGTCGTCGACACCGGGGACAACACCCAGACGGGCGGGCGGTTGAAGCGCATCCGCAACTACCTCGATGAGGGTCCGTTCTGCTTCACCTACGGCGACGGGGTCTCGGATGTGAACATCGATCATCTGATCAAGTACCACCGGCGGATGAAGCGGAAGGCGACGCTCACCGGGGTGCTTCCGCCAGGGCGTTTCGGCGCGCTGAAGATAGCGGGGACAGCGGTCAAGCGCTTCCAGGAAAAGCCGGAGGGCGACGGGGGATTCATCAACGGCGGCTTTTTCGTGCTGGAGCCCGCCGCCCTCGACCTGATCGACGGGGATCAGTGCGTTTGGGAAAGGGAGCCGGTGCGCAAGCTGGCCTCCCGCAACCAGCTGACGGTTTTCAAGCACAGGGGTTTCTGGCAGCCGATGGACACCCTGCGGGAAAAGAGTCTTCTCGAATCGCTCTGGGCGACGGGCAAGGCTCCCTGGAAGAAATGGTAGAGCAAACCAAAGCCGGCGCGCGGCTCATCCCATGAAGCCATCGGGCCGATTCGGCATCGTCGGCGGCGGAATCGTCGGCCTGGCGACGGGCATCCAGCTGCAGCGCAGGCATCCCGGGGCGGAGGTCGTCATTTGGGAGAAGGAATCCGGGCCGGGGATGCACCAGTCGACTCACAACAGCGGCGTCCTGCACGCGGGCCTCTACTACAAGCCCGGCTCGACAAAGGCGCGGCTCGCCGTCCAGGGAATCCGCGAGATGGTCGCCTTCTGCAAGGAGCACGGCGTGGCGCACGACATCTGCGGAAAGATCGTGGTGGCCGTCGATGAGAGCGAGCTGCCGAGGCTGCGCGCGCTGTTTGAGCGGGGCCAGGCGAACGGCCTGACCGGACTTGAGTACCTGACCCCCGGGCGCCTCCGGGAAATCGAGCCGCATGCCGCCGGAATCGCGGCGGTGCGCGTCCCCGAGGAGGGCATCGTCGATTACGGGCAGGTCGTGGCTAAAATGGTCGAGGTCGTGCGCGCGGCCGGGGGAGAGTTTCGCGCCTCGTCCCCGGTCTCCCGCCTGGAGCGCACGCCGCGCGGATGGGAGGTGGAAACGCCGTCCGGCACGGACCGCTGCGATTTCCTGATCAACTGCGCGGGATTGCACAGCGACCGCGTGGCGGTTCTTGCCAGCGAGAGGCGCGAAACCCGCATCATTCCGTTCCGGGGAGAGTATTATAAGCTGCGCGCCGACCGGCAGTCGCTCGTCCGCAACCTCATTTATCCGGTCCCCGACCCGACCTTTCCCTTCCTCGGCGTCCATTTCACCCGGCTTATCGGGGGAGGCGTCGAGGCCGGGCCCAACGCGGTGCTGGCATTCGCCCGCGAAGGCTACCGGAAGAGGGACATCAGTGTGCGAGACCTGGCGGACGCCCTCGGCTACGCCGGGCTTTGGCGATTCCTGGGGCGCCACGCGCGCATGTGCCGGGACGAGGTGCTGCGCTCCTTCAGCCGAAGGCTGTTTTGCGCGTCGCTCCAGAGGCTGGTGCCGGACTTGCGCGAGGAGGATCTCGAGCCCGGCGTCGCGGGCGTCCGGGCGCAGGCGATGACTCCGGCGGGCGAGCTTGTGCAGGACTTCATGCTCATCGCGCGCGCCGATGCGCTGCACGTTCTCAACGCCCCCAGTCCGGCCGCCACCGCGAGCCTTGCGATCGGCTCTGAAATCGCCGCTGAAGCGGGACGCGCAATCTCCTGACCTCCAACATCGCCTTTTTATGAAGATACTCCTTGTCGGCAACCTCGGTTACATCGGCCCGGTCGTGGCCTCCCATCTGCGGGAAACCCTCCCGCAGGCGGAAATCCGCGGATTTGACGCCGGTTATTTCGCGGGCTGCCTTGTCGATCCGAGGGATTTTCCGGAGACCGTCATCGACCGCCAGCACTTCGGGGACGTGCGCAGGTTCAACCCCGAGGCGCTCGCCGGGGTCGACGCGGTCGTGCAGCTGGCCGCCATCTCCAACGACCCCATGGGCAAGGCGTATGAGGCGGCGACGGACCAGGTCAACCACGAGAGCGCAGTTTCCATTGCCCGCATGGCGCGGGCCGCCGGGGTCCGGCATTTTGTCTTCGCCTCGAGCTGCAGCGTTTACGGCGCCGGCGGGGACGGGGCAAAAACGGAGTCCGCGCCGCTCAACCCGCTCACGGCCTACGCGCGTTCGAAGATCAATGCGGAATCCGGACTGGGGGCCCTTGCGACGCCCGGCTTCACGGTCACCTGCCTGCGGTTCGCGACCGCCTGCGGATTCAGTCCGCGGCTGAGGCTGGACCTTGTCCTGAACGATTTTGTCGCCTCGGCGCTCACGGCCGGGCGAATCGAGATCCTGAGCGACGGAACGCCGTGGCGCCCCCTCATCCACGTCCGCGACATGGCCCGCGCCATCGAGTGGGCGGCCGGGCGCCGTGCCGCGGATGGCGGGAATTTCCTGACCGTGAACGCGGGCAGCGACGAATGGAACTACCAGATCGCGGACCTCGCGCGCGCCGTGCAAACGGAACTCGGCGGCGTCGAGATTTCAATCAACCGCGACGCCGCGCCGGACAAGCGGTCGTATCGCGTGGATTTCGGCCTTTTCCGCCGCCTTGCGCCCGCCCACACCCCGCGGGTGAGGCTGCCCGAGGCGGTGAACGAGCTCGCGGCGGGGCTGCGCGCCGCCGGCTTCTCCGACCGGAATTTCCGGGCTTCCCGATTCATCCGCCTCCAGGTCCTCGCCGACGCCCGCGCCGCAAACAGGCTGGACGCCGAACTCCGCTGGACGGGCCGATCCTGACTCTCTTCTTTCCCGAGCCATGCCGACCGAACTCGAAGACCTCAAGAACCGCATCATCGCCCTCTCGCGGGAGTACTCGCAGAGGGCCCATTCGGCCAACCTCCCGGGCTACGGCGCGACGGCCGCGCGCCGTCCTTTTGTCGCCGGCCGCGACCCGGTTCCGTATGCGGGCCGCGTCTTTACCGATGACGAAGTGGCGGCCGCCATCGGCTCGACCCTCGACTTCTGGCTCACACTGGGCAAGGAGGGCGACAAGTTCGAGGCGGAGCTGGCGAAGTATCTCGGAGTCAAGCGGAGCATCCTTTGCAACTCGGGCTCCTCGGCCAATCTGCTCGCGGTCTCGGCCCTCACCAGTCCCCGCCTGGGCGGCAGGCGGCTCCGGCGCGGCGACGAGGTCATCACCGTGGCGGCGGGTTTTCCCACCACGGTCGCGCCGCTTGTGCAGAATGCGCTCGTGCCGGTCTTCATCGACAACGACCCGCGCACCCTCAACGCCCGGGTGGAGCAGCTGGAGGAGGCGTTCAATCCAGGCCGGACCAAGGCCGTTGTCATGGCCCACACGCTTGGCAATCCGTTCGATCTGTCCGCGGTCACGGCCTTTTGCGAGCGCCACGGGCTGTGGCTGGTGGAGGACAATTGCGACGCCCTCGGCTGCCGCTATGACGGGAGGCCCACGGGCACCTTTGGGGACCTTTCGACCCAGTCGTTCTACCCCCCGCACCATATCACGCTCGGCGAGGGAGGCGCGGTCAATGTGGTGAAGGACATGCTCCTGAAGACCCTGGTCGAGAGCTTTCGCGACTGGGGACGCGACTGCTGGTGCGCCTCCGGCGTCGACAACACCTGCGGGAAGCGCTTTGGCTGGCAGCTTGGCGAGCTGCCCAAGGGCTATGACCACAAGTTCATCTACTCGCATTTTGGCTACAACCTGAAGCCCCTCGACATACAGGCGGCGATAGGCCTGGAGCAGCTGCGCAAGCTGCCCGACTTCATCCGGGCGCGCTCCGAGAACTGGGAGTATTTGCGGCGCGGGCTCGCGCCGCTGGGCGAATTCTTCGAATTCATGCTTCCGACGCACGCCACGGGATGGACGCCCGAGGGCTTCGTCTGGGATGGCAGCGGCCACCGGACGGATTGCTCCTGGTTCGGCTTCATGCTCCGGGTGAGGCCGGGGGCGCCCTTCACGAAGTTCGACTTCGCGCGGCATCTGGACGACAAGAAAATCGGCAACCGGATGCTGTTCGGCGGAAATCTCGTCCGCCAACCCGTGCTTGTGCAGCTGCGCCAGGACCATCCCGAGTCATTCCGGGTCGTTTCCAATCTCGCCGGGGCGGACACCATCATGAGGGAGGCCCTTTTCCTCGGCACGTACCCCGGACTGACGCCCGCCATGCTGGACTACATCATCGAGACCATCACGGCCTTTGCGAGGAAGACCGTCGCCGCAGCCGCCTAACCCTGGCCCCGGGGTGCAAGCCACGCGAGGGTCCGGCGAATCCCGTCGGACTCGGCCGTCCACACCCCGAGGCCGAGTTCGTCCTGCGCGCGGCGTATGTCGGGGACATAGCGCGACGGGGGCCGGCCCGGAACCGGTTCGCGGGCGACGCGGACTCCGCCGCGCCCGCCGCGCACTTCATCCACCCGCCGGGCGTGGTTCAGAATGGAGTCGTCCGCGTCTGAGCCCACGTTGTAGGCGCGGCCCGGATGGCCCCTGAAGAGGATGACCCAGAGCCATGCCGCCAGGTCGGCCGCGTAAAGGTAGCTTCGATACGGGGTCCCGTCGCCGCCCACCTCGATTGGCTCGCCGCGCAGGGCGTTTCCGATGAAGTTGCCAATTGCAAAATGCCCGTCGAGGGGAAGGTGCGGCCCGACGAAGGCAAAACAGCGGGCTATCTTGACCTCCAGGCCATGGAGCCCGCCGTGCGCCGCGCACAGGTCCTCGGCCATTCGCTTGCCCTGGCCATAGGGCGAACCGGAGACAGGATGATCCGCCGCCCCGGCAAAATCCTCCGGCACGCGGGTCACGTCGGCGGGCTGCGGGCCGTACACGGCTCCCGAACTGGTCAGCAGGAGCTTGCGGGTTCCGGCGTGACCGGCGAACTCGAGCACGCGCCGCATCCCGCCGACGATCGCGTCCAGCATTTCCCGGGGCGTTTCCTCGTACGGCTTCGCGCCCGTCTCGGCCGCCGCGTGGATGATGAAGTCATGCCGCCCCGGCGGAAAAACGAAGTCGCGCACGTCCCCATCGACAAGCTCGATGTCGGGGCGGCGCGCCAGATGCGGAGCCTTGGCCGTGAAGGCGGCCCGGTTGCGGGTCAATACGACGGCCCCGGCGCCCAATCCGAGCGAGTCATTGATGTGCGCGAAGCTTTCCAGCAGCCACATTCCAAAGAAGCCCGTCCCGCCGGTTATGAAAATGGACTTGCCGCGAGCCTCGGCCCAGAGATCGCGGGTATGGGCAAGGACCGCTTCCAGGTCCTCCTCCGGAAGGGGCGGGCGGGCGATGATCGACATGGGTTCGGCTGAGGGTTTCTGGGGGCGCCAGGGGCGGGGAAAGACCGAAACGGCGGCGGCACGGATTCAAAACCATGGCCGCCGCACGATTCGCCGCGGCGGGTTTGATCACTACGGGGCTGCCGGCGGTTTTGCAAACGCGCGTTCGGCAGTTTTTTCCGCCGTCCCCGCGCATTTTCGGAACACAGCCGCCCCGATCCAACGGCATCAAATTAAAATTATAAAAACATCACATCATTATATACTTACAACGTAATTGGCCGGCTTGGTCCGGGCTTTGCTACACGGAGGCACCTTTATTCCATCTATGATAACCACCAGTGCCCCCGCGACCGTCGAACCCCAGCGGAGTGCAGTCTCCGGCTTGGCGCAACGCCCCAGACACGCCATCAAAGGCACGAACGCCCCCCTTTTCATCTTCGAGATGGCCAACAACCACATGGGCGACGTCGCCCATGGCCTGCGCATCATCCGCGAGCTGCGTGATGCCTGCGAAGGCTTCCCGTTCCGTTTTGCCGTCAAGCTGCAATACCGGCACATACCCGATTTCATCCACCCCGACTATCGCGACCGCTTCGACCTTAAGTTCGTCAAGCGCTTTTCGGAGACGGCCCTGTCCTGGGAGAATTACCGCCGCCTGAAGGACGCCATCGTCGAAAACGGGTTCCTGTCGATTTGCACGCCATGGGACAACGTTTCCGTGGACCAGATCGTCGCCCACGGTTATGACTTCATAAAGGTGCCAAGCTGCTACCTCACCGACTGGCCCCTCGCCGAGAAGATCGCCTCCACGCGCCTTCCCATCATCCTGTCGACGGCCGGCGAGCCCTTCGAGGAGATCGACCGCGTCGTCAGCTTCTACAGGCACAGGAGCAAGCAGCTCGCGATCCTGCACTGCGTCGGCGAGTATCCGACCGCCGAGGACAACCTCCAGCTGAACCAGATCGACCTTCTCCGGAAGCGCTACGCCGGAGCCGAGATCGGCTACTCGACGCATGAGGCGCCCGATGAGGTTGAGGCGGTCATGCTCGCCGCCGCAAAGGGAGCCACCGTTTTCGAGAAGCACGTCGGCTGCCCGACGGCGAAGTACGCCCTCAACGCCTATTCGGCGACACCGGCCCAGATCCGCGTCTGGCTCGCCGCGGCTCACCGCGGCCTGCGGATGTGCGGCGTCGCGGGGCGCCGTCATGTGTTCTCCGAAATCGAGAAGAAGACCCTGGGCGACCTGCGCAGGGCCGTCTTCGCCAGGCGCGACATCCAGCCCGGCGAAGTCATCCGCCCCGGCGATCTTTTTCTTTCAATACCCGGGGTCGCCGGACAGCTCGTCGCCAACGACCTTTCCAAGTACACGGAGTTTCGGGCGTCCCAGGCCATTCCCGCGCGGGCTCCCATCCTGCGCGACAAGGTCATCGCGCGCGACCACCAGGCGTTTGTCCGCGCGATCGTCAACGAGGCGAAGGCCCTTCTGAAGTCCTCCCGCACCATCGTTCCCTCGCAGCTCGAACTGGAGATCTCCCACCACTACGGCATCGAGGAGTTCCGGCGGTTCGGCTCGACCACGATCACCGTGGTCAACCGGGAATACTGCAAGCGGGTCATCCTGATCCTTCCCGGCCAGACCCACCCGGAGCAGTGGCACGAGCAGAAGGACGAGACCTACCACCTTCTCCACGGCGAGATCGACCTCACGCTCGACGGAGTCAAGAGCACCCGCGGCAAGAATGACGTCGTGATCATACCGCGCGGCGTCAGGCACGCCTTCACGAGTCCCAAGGGCGCCGTCATCGAGGAAATCTCGTCCTCCTATTCGCAGAACGATTCCCATTACACCGATTCATCGATCAACCAGAACAGGAGCCGGAAGACCTACATCACGAATTGGATGGACTGACGCCCCGGTCCTTTTCCGGGTCTTATGAAACTCTCCGACTTTGTCGTCGATTTTCTCATCCAGAAGGGCCTCGGGCACGTTTTTGTGCTTCCGGGCGGGGGATGCATGCACCTCGTTGACTCGGTGGGAAAGCGCCCCGAGCTGGACTATGTCTGCTGCCTGCACGAGCAGGCGTGCGCGTTCGCGGCCGAGGCCTACGGGGAGTTCACGAACAGCTTCGGCTGCATCCTGGTGACCGCCGGCCCGGGCGGAACGAATGCCCTGACGGGCGTCGCGTGCGCATGGCTTGAGTCGAGCCCGGTCGTCGTCATATCGGGCCAGGCGAAGCGCTCGGACCTGATCGGCAGCCGCCCGCTGCCCGTCCGCTCCCTGGGCCAGCAGGAGCTCGACATCGTCTCCGTCGCCAGGCCGATCACGAAATTTGCCACGACCGTGCTCGATCCGCTGGCGATCCGGGCCACCCTCGAGAAGGCCCTGTGGATTGCGACGAGCGGGCGCAAGGGCCCCGTGTGGATCGACATTCCCCTGGATGTCCAGGCGGCCCAGCTGGACCCCGCGGCCCTCGCGGGCTTCACTCCTCCCGTTGCCCCCGAGGCGGACCACTCGGCGGCGATTTCGGGGCTGGTCGCCGCCCTTGGGAAAGCCCGGCGCCCCGTCCTCTACGCCGGGAACGGCGTGCGCACCGCCGGAAGGCTTCCGGAGTTTCGGGCGCTTGCGGACAGGCTGGGCGCCCCGGTGCTTCTCACCTGGAAGGCGATGGATTTTCTGGCCGATGAAGCCCCGGAATTCATCGGCCGCCCGGGCGGCATCGGGTGCCGGGCCGCAAATTTCGCCCAGCAGAAGGCGGACCTGCTGATCGTGCTGGGCGCGCGTCTCGACCTGCCCTCCGTGGGGTTCAATCACGCCGGTCTCGCGCCCGGGGCCCACAAGGTCATCGTCGACGTCGACGCCGCGGAACTCGCAAAGTTCTCGCCCCCGTTCCAGGTTGCCGTGCAGGCGGATCTCGCCGATTTTCTTCCCGCGCTGGTCCGGGCGCTCGAGCGCGACGGCCCGCCGAGGGGACGTTTCGCGCCCTGGCTTGCAACCTGCCGCTCGTGGGTGAAGCGCTTCCCGGTGGTCACGGCCGATCATTGGGCGGGCCCGCCCGGAATCATCAGCACCTACGCCCTGGTCGACGCCCTGTCCGACGCCGCGGCGCCGGACGACCTGATCGTGCCAGGCAGCTCGGGCCCGTGCAGCGACATTTTCATGCAGGCGTTCCGCGTCAAGCCGGGCCAGCGCATCCTCAATGCGCCCGGGCTCGGCGCGATGGGGACCGGCATACCCGGCACCATCGGCTCCTGCCTGGCGGGCGGCCGGCGGCGCGTGCTCAACGTCAACGGCGACGGCGGGTTTCAGCTCAATATCCAGGAACTCGAGACGGTCCGCCGCCTCGGCCTGCCCATAAAGTATTTTGTTCTCGATAACACCGGTTACCGCTCGATCGTCGCGATGCAGCGGAATCACTTCCAGGGACGGCTGGTTGCGTCCGATCCCTCGAGCGGGCTCACGCTCCCCGACCTGCGCAAGGTGGGCGCCGCCTACGGGCTGCCCGTGCTCTGCGCGGACGACCCCGGCCTGCTGCGCGGTGTCGTCGCCGAGACGCTGGCGACGCCCGGGCCCGTCATCTGCGTCGTCAAGACCTCTTCCGACGAGAAAACCGCCCCGCGTGTCACCTCCGAGGTCAGGCCGGACGGGACGATCGTGTCGAAACCGATGGAGGACATGTGGCCCTTCCTGCCGCGCGAGGAGTTCGCCGCAATCATGGCCGAATAGGCTTCGCCAACGTGGCCGCCGCCGGGCCTGATTGAGCCGAAAAACATGATGCGAACGATCATCTGGGACGTCGACGACGTGTTGAACGGGTTGACGCGCGAATGGCTGGAGCACGAGTGGAGGCCCGCGCATCCCGGGTGCCCCGTGCAATACGGGGGCCTGAAGGCGAATCCTCCGCACGAGGCGCTGGGCGTGCCGCTTGGCGAGTACCTTCGCTCGCTTGACCGCTTCCGGGCCTGCGAGCGGGGCCGCAACCTGGCCCCGGCTCCCGAGGCCGTTGCCTGGTTTGCGAGGCACGGCGATCGATGCCGGCACGTGGCGCTGACGGCGCGGCCCATGGAGTCGGCGCCCGACGCGGCCGAGTGGGTTTTTCGGCACTTCGGCGCCTGGATCCGCGCATTTGGATTTGTCCCCTCGGGCCGCCCGGGCGAGAGGATCCCCGCCTACGACGCAACCAAGGCGGACTGGCTTGCGTGGCTGGGCGCGGGCGATGTGATGATCGACGATTCGCCCGCGAACCTGGAGCCCTGCCCCGGGCTCGGGCTTGAATCGGTCCTCGTGCCGCAACCTTGGAACCGGGCCCCCGGATCCCTCGGCGACGCGCTCCGCCGGCTCACCGACCTTGTCTCCCCCGAGGCATCCCCGCACCGTCCAATCGCCGCCACGCCATGAACGAACCGGACACGTTTGTCCTGATCCCCACCGCCAACCGCGCCCACTACCTTGAAACGGCGCTGGAGTCCGTCGCGCGGCAGACGGCGCGGGACCGCATCAAGGAGGTCCGGGTGATGGAGAACGGCGGCGACCGCCGTTCGGAGGCGCTCTGCGCCCGTTTCGCGGACCGGCTGCCGATCCGGTATGTCTTCCGCGATCCCTGCCTGACCCCGCTCGAGCACGGCCAGGTGATCGTGGAAGATGTGTATCCCTGCCGATTCGTCTCGATGCTTCACGACGACGATTGGTGGAGTCCCGAGCATCTCGGCGCATCGCTGGCCGCCCTTGGCGAACATGGTGCGGTATCCTGCTATTCCGCATATTTCTCCACCAAGGGCGAAAGGGCGCCCCTGTGGTGCGATGGGAACCAGTTGTTCTGGCTGGCAGGCGGATTTCAGCCGATGACCAGGGACTGGGTCCTGGATCTGGCTGCGGTGCTTGTCGGGAACCTGGGCGGAACCGCCTGCCATTATTCCACGCTGGTCGCCGAAGCACAGGCATTCCGCGAATGCGCATACACCCTGCGCATGAACAATCCGTTCGACAATGACCGGATGTTCTGCGCGGCGTTGGCCCGGAAAGGAAAGATGGTTCATCGCCCGGTTCCAAGCGCCTTCATCCGCCAGCACGGCAACCAGGACGCCCGCCTCTTTTCGAATCAAAACCAGACGACTTTTTACGCGCGAACCACAGTCTGGTTTTTTGAGCTGGCGAAGGAGAACAGAATCGACCTGATCAAGGAGTTTCAGGTCCGGCTCGATGCCTGTCCGACGGAGCACCGCGAAGCGGTCTTCGGCCGGCTCACCGCTCCGTTTCTTTACAACCTGTTGCGCGGACATCCCCGCGTGCCGAAGGCTCTCCTTGACTACTGGACCCTCCGCGGCGGCTTTTGAGCAGGCCTGGGCCCTGCCTTCCAATCCCCGTCAAGCCGGCCGGACGGCCCGCCTGGGCGCATGGCGCCCGCCGCCCGGCCTGTCCGGTTTTCAACGGCCGGCTGCGTCTGTCAATCCTGCGTGAAATACGCGACCGTCTCCGAGACGGTGTCGCCATAGTGGCGGATGCGCATCGTGTACCCGCACCCCAGCGAACGAATTGCCCTGGGCACTGCGACCAAGTCGCCTGAACTGTGGTCCCAGGCGCACGCAATAACCGGCCTGTCCTGCCGGATGTGCCTTGCGGACCCTTGTATTGCCGCCGTCTCTGCGCCTTCTATGTCAAGTTTTATGAAAGTGATCGGTTCCTCGATCTCCCGGTCGAGAGTGGAACAAGGGACCGCCACGGATCCCGCGGTTTGCCCGTCGCTCATGAATCCGTCCATGCCGCCCGTCTCCTGGAAATAGCGCGTGGTTTGCTGGGACCACAAACCCAGGTTCAGGAACGTTGTGCGCTCCGGAAGGCGCAAGCTCCGCCTTGCGGCATCGCAAAGGCGGGTGTCGGGTTCAAAATAATAGACGTGTTTGTAGCTGCCCCGGGAAAAGCGGAAAAATGCAGCCGTGCTGTCCCCGTCATACCCTCCGCCATCCACAAAAACGCTGTCGCCGTCGCTTGTGGAGACGACATCGCGGTCAAAGTACTGGCTGGCCTTGTCCCTGGCCACGCGATGCAGATGCGAAGGATCCAGGCTCGTCCGATAGCGCAAAACGGCCTTCAGGGTCTCCTTCGATTCGCGGTCGCCGAGCATTTCATATAACGCGATGAGCTCCTGCGTCAGCCCCGGTAGATCCTCGATATCCTGAAAGCTGATGTCGCGGGGGAGAATGCCGCCGCGCAGCGACAGGGCATGGTAGGAGACATGCCGGTGAAACCCCGCCGCCGTAAGCTGCCGCGCGATCGGGTATTGATATCCCGTTCCTATGACAATGGTCGCATTTTTGTCGGCTATCGCATCCAGGGGATTCACCGGAATTCCGTCGACATTCTCGTGAGCCGGGGAGTTGTCTATGAAACCGATCACCCGGATTCCGCCCTTTGCGAGGTGCCTGGCGACGTTGCTTCCAGTCCGTCCCGCGCCAAAAACATAGACGCTGTCGAGCGAGTCCAATACGGGCCGGTAGCGATCGAGGATTGATGTTACGATCGGGGTATCCGGATCCTGAAGGAGTATCTTTTCGATGGCGTGAGGCGTCATGGGGGCCGTTGGCGGGGATTCACGTCGCGGCCGCGGTGTCAGGGCGACGCCGTCGGGGCGGGGGAGGGCACGGACTCGATGAGGGCTTCGAGGCTTCTTGCGGCAGATTCGGAGGAGAGGGCGACTGCGCGGGCCTGGCCGGCGCGCTGCATTGAGCTCATCGAGACCGGATCCTGGCTCAATGCCAGGAGCTTTTCCGCGAGGTCGAGTTCCTTGGCGGACTCAAAAACGAGCCCGTTGACGAAATGACTGATGATCTCCCCTGCGCCCCCGGTGCCGCTGGACACCACGACCAGGCCGCTCGCGAGCGCCTCGGCCTGCGAAATCCCGGAAGGTTCCGGAAACTCGCTTGGAAACACAGCCACGTTGCTCCGGGCATACATTGAGACAAGGCCCGAGTGATCCAGGGCTCCGATGAACTTCACCTTTTCGTCGGCGCCGGCGTTGCGAACCGTATCGTCAAGCTCGGCAAGAAATTGCGCGTCCGGGGCGTCGCCGCCGATCTCTGCCCTAAACTTGACGCCAAACAGGTGCAGGCGGACCAGAGCCGTCACCAGGACATGGGCCCCCTTCGCCGGGGTCACCGGTCCCGTAAAGCATATTCTAAGCTTGGATTTTTCGGGCAGAAGCAGGCGGAAAAACTGGTCGACGCGGACTCCCGGGCAAATCGTCTCGAGGCGCGCCGGGGAATAGCCGCCCTGCTGCAATGCCGCCGCGCACCAGGCGCTGCATGCGGCGACGCAATAGAGCGGCGAAGAGGGCTGAGCCTCGACCGGATAGCCTGGTGAACAGCCTGTGAGCAGGTGGATGACGGGCAGGCTCTCACCCAGGGCCGCCGACACGGGGCCGGCGCCCAACCCATCGAGATTGCCGGCGAGGAGAAGATCGGGGCGGAATTTCTCCACCGCCTGCCTGATCAGGCCCTGATTGAAAGAGTCGGCGAGCGAATCCCCGGCGTCCGGCAGAGCCGCGATCCGAGAATCCCGGTCCGGGCCGAGAAGGCGCAGTTTGCATTTTGCCCGTGAATAGACTGCCGACTCCTCATCGGTTGGATTTTGTGGAGCGTTCAGGTCGCCTCCCGCCAGGATTCGGACCTCGTGTCCCCGTGAAATGAGGATGCGCGCGTATTCCCAGATTATCCGTGCATGCTCGGCGGCGTCCTGCGACGGAAGAA
Source organism: uncultured Opitutaceae bacterium (assembly GCA_964605835.1). GTDB lineage: Bacteria > Verrucomicrobiota > Verrucomicrobiia > Opitutales > Opitutaceae > Palsa-1447. Next base: position 3,942 of record CAZSEH010000018.1, on the reverse strand, counting down.
GATTGGTCACCAGCAGAATCCGCCGCAGCCGTTTTGCCGCCGGCGCGGGGACCCGCCCGACGGTGCGCAGGTAGCCCTGGGCTTCGGGGTTGCCGCGGTTGAGTTCGAGAAGCTCCATGCGAAACCGGTCGGCCTCCGGGGGAAGGGGGCTGACGCGGTTGGCCTCCTCGAGCATGCTGTAGGCGGCGAGCGTGCTTCCTTCATCGCGCGCCATGACGGCCAATTCGATCAGGGCGGACTGGTTGTTGCGGTCCAATCCGATCGCGCGCATCAGGGCGGAGCGCTGCAGGGCCCGGTCTCCCGATTTTTCGGCGAATGCGGCCAACGTCAGGCAGGCTGCGGAATCCTGGATGCTGCTCAGGCTGCCTTGGGAACGGGCCTTGACCATATCCTTTGCACCGATTTTCCAGGCTTCCTCTAGAAACAGTCCGGGCTGAACAAGGGTCCAAACGGGGGAGTTGGATTCAAGCTGGGCAAAGCCCCAGGCGGATAGCTCCGGCCGGGCCGCCGCATCCTGCGAAGAGACGAGGACGAGGTCTCCGCAGAACCGGGCCAGGATTTCCGCAGGCGTGTCCTCCGTCCACCACAGCGCAAGCTGAAATTGCCTGATGCCGGACGAAGGCGGCGGCAACTCGTCGAAGGATGCCAGCCGGAGGCGGGGAAGGGTGGCGAAACGGGCCAGGCTGTCCGGGTCGGCCGCAAACACGGTCAGTTCGTCCACGACCGAATGGGTCTGCCGCAAAGCCTCATGGACGGCGAGGTCGTGGCTGAAGCCCGGCGCGGCGACCACCTTTCCGCGCGGCCACCACGACTCGGCGCTGAGGTCGTAAAGCGGATTGACCTGCTCGGAGTTGATCAGGGCATGGAATTCACGCAGCTTGACGTTCGGGTGGTGCCGCTTCAGGACCTCGGCGCGCCCGGCTGCGCGGATGCGCTGGGCTTCCGCGGGATGATCGAGATAGTGCCGGATCCTCCCGATAAGCTCGCCCTGGTTGCGCCACGTTTCGAGGTGCTGTCCGGGAGTGAAAAGCCTGCTGAAACCGGAGTCCGCCGCCAGGTGGTCCGTGAGCAGGAATCCACCCGCGGCAAGGATTTCAAAAACCCGCAGGCCGAGTTCCCCGTTGAGGCTGGAATTGAGGGTGATTTGGGAGTCCGCGTAGGCATCGGCGGCGCGGGATGTGCTGCCCGTAATCTGCTGCAATGGAAAATTTGCCGCGCGCACTCTCTCGGCTATCCCGGTCCACGATGAATGGTAGAGGTTCGCAAGTCCGGTAAAGATCAGCTGCCGGCTCGGCGCTGCTGCCAACGGCCGCTCGAGAAAATTGCATTCCAGCGCGGGCAGCCAGTAGAGGCGCTCCAGGCCGGCTTCGGCGAACCAGCGCGCGTGCTGACGCTCCTGGGTGAAAATGATGAAGTCGAAAGGCTGCTCCTGCGCGTATTGGATCAGCCGCCGCAGCGGCTGCGCCCGATTCTGCGTGTTTCCCACCAGCAGGATCTTGGTCCCCGGCAGGCTCTCGAGGTTTGTCGGGACTACGCGGCCCGCGGAGTCCGCGTTCACCACGACGAATTCGGGCCATTGGTCCGCCGGCAGTTCGACGAGGACATCGCTGGCGTCGAAACGGCCCAGCGGCGTCTTGATCGCGGAAACGAACGGCCCGCGCCGCCGGGCTTCGGCGTCAGGCCCGCAGAACACTTCCGAGGTTGAGAAGAGCGGATGCCGGTACCGGTCCTGGTGCGAAGGGAAGAAGAGCAACGCGCGGCGATTGAACAGCTGATCCTGGGCGCCTGTGGCAGGGACGGGAGAGGGAACAACGGGGGTCGTGATCATGGAACGAATCGGGGGCTGTTTTCCAGTGGGCGGGTGCGCGGAAGGAGATGGCGTTGGAGGATGCCGCCGACTCAGAAGCAAATCCCGAGCCCTCTTGGATTGGAAATATCATAACTTATTAAATATAATAGTTTTAAAATTTAATTCACCCGATGTCTCGAAGGATTGTGAAATCGGACTGAAACGGGCCGCGGCCTTTGCGGCAATTCTTGCCGTTACTCGCCGGCCTTGGACGGGAAATGCACGCAGCTCGATTTGTCATTCATTAAATTATATACAACAATAGGTTACAAATCGATTTGGCGATTGGCATATTCATTGCTCGACCGGTTGCAGTGTCCTCTCCCCCCCCATCCTGCAGCGCCGCACCGGGCGCATCCCTTCGCCGCGCCCAGGAGTTGCGAAAGGAGGGATTGCCGGACCGGGCGCTTCTTGAACTTAAGGACCTTGTTGGGCGGCATCCGGACCATGCCGAGGCGCACCATGAACTCGGAAACCTGCTGAAGAGTCTCATGCGTTACGCCGAGGCGCGCGCAAGCCTCGGGCAGGCGGTGCGGCTGGCTCCGGGCTCGGCCGCCATTTGGCTCAATCTCGGCGCCACCTGCCTCGAGCTCAATCGGCCCGACGAGGCCGCCGCCGCGTTTCGGCGCGCGCTGGCCATCGAGCCGGACAGGCCGGAAGCGCGCAACATCCTGGGCGTTGCGCTTCTCCAGCTGGGCCGCAGCTCCGAGGCGGCCATCCAGTTCGAATGGGCGCTGCGGCTCAAGCCCGGGTATCCGGCGGCGCACGACAACCTGGGCCGGGTGATGAAGGCCCAGGGCAGGTCGGCCGATTCGCTTCACCACCACAGGGCCGCATTGGCGCGGGAGCCCAGGGCGACGACCCACAGCAACCTGCTCTACACCCTCAACCTCGTGCCCGGCATCCCCCAGGAGGAAATCCTCGCCGAACACAGGCGCTGGGCGGAAATGCACGCCGGGCCCCGCCGGTTCGAGGGCCGGTCCGCCGCCCCGCTCCCGGCGCCGGATCCCGGACCCAGGAGGCTGCGCGTGGGATATGTGTCGCCCGACTTCTGCAACCATGCGGTGGCCTTCTTCTTCGAGCCGGTGCTGTCGAGCCACGACAGGGAACGGTTCGAGACGGTCTGCTACTCGGACGCGCGGGTGCCGGACCAGGTCACGGGACGGCTGCGCTCGCAGGCCTCCCAGTGGCGCAATATCGCCGGGTGGAGCGACGACCTGGTGGATGCCCTGATCCGTGCGGATCGAATCGATATTCTGGTGGATCTCGCAGGGCACACGGCGCACAACCGGCTTTCCGTCTTCGCCGGTCGTCCGGCCCCCGTCCAGGCGACCTGGCTCGGCTATCCCAACACGACAGGACTTTCGACGATCGACTACAGGATCACCGATTCGGTGTGTGATCCTCCCGGCGAGACCGAGCGCTGGCACACCGAGGAGCTGTTGCGTCTGCCCGGGGCGTTTTCCTGCTACCTGCCGCCGCCGGAATGCCCGCCGGTCGGGCCGCTGCCGGCGCTGCGCGCGGGGCACGTGACCTTCGGCTGCTTCAACCACATCGCGAAACTGACCCCGGCTGCGATCGAACTGTGGTCCGGCATCCTGCGCGGCCTGCCCGGCTCCCGCCTGCTGCTAAAGTCCCGCGGCCTGACCGACCCCGGCACCACCGGGCGGATTCTCGCGCAATTCGGGGGCGGGGGAGTGGCATCTTCCCGCATCGAACTGCGCGGAGAGGAGCTGCCGACGGCCGAACATACAGGCCTGTACAATCGCGTGGACATCGCGTTGGACACATTTCCCTACAATGGGACCACGACGACCTGCGAAGCGCTTTGGATGGGTGTGCCGGTGGTGACGCTGGCCGGCGCCACGCACGTGGCGCGGGTGTCCGCGAGCCTCCTGACCCGCCTCGGCGCCACCGACCTGATTGCCTCTTCGGCGGACGAGTATCGGTCGCGCTGCCTTGCGCTGGCTGCAGACCTTCCCCGGCTTGCGGAACGGAGGGCGGCGCAGCGCGAGCGGATGCGCGCGGGCCCGATTTGCGATGCGGCCGGATTCACGCGCGGACTCGAGGAGGCCTATCGCCGGATGTGGGAG
>CAZSEH010000017.1:28234-47510 GCA_964605835.1 uncultured Opitutaceae bacterium | reverse complement strand
TGTTGGCGGCGTGGATCATCTTGGCGCCGGTGTCCTGGTGCTGGCCGTCGTTGGCGAGGGCGATCGAGAGCACTTCGCCGCGGGCTCCTTCGCCCTTCAGCACGACACCGGGATATTTCATCGTGAGGCGGCTGCCGATGTTGCAGTCGATCCACTTGATCTCGGCCTCCTCGTGCGCGACGCCGCGCTTGGTCACGAGGTTGAAGACGTTGTTGGCCCAGTTCTGGACGGTGATGTACTGGATCTTCGCGCCCTTGAGCGCGACGAGTTCGACGACGGCGCTGTGCAGCGTTGACGTGGAGAACTTCGGGGCGGTGCAGCCCTCCATGTAAACCACCTCGGTGCCCTCGTCCGCGATGATGAGGGTGCGCTCGAACTGGCCGAAATTCTCGGCGTTGATCCGGAAGTAGGCCTGCAGGGGATGGGCGACCTTGATGCCGGGCGGCACATAAATGAACGAGCCGCCGGAGAAGACCGCGCTGTTGAGGGCCGAGAACTTGTTGTCGCCCGTCGGGATCACCTTGCCAAACCAGCGGCGGAAGATCTCCGGATGTTCCTTGAGGGCCTCGCTCGAGTTTAGGAAAATGACCCCTTGTTTCGAGACGGCCTCCTTGACGTTAGAGTAGGCCGCCTCGCTGTCGAACTGGGCCTCCACTCCGGCAAGGAACTTGCGCTCCTGCTCGGGAATCCCGAGGCGCTCGAACGTGCGCTTGATGTCCGCGGGCACCTCGTCCCAGGAGCGTTTCGGTTTCTGGCCGCTGGAGAGGTAATAGCGGATCTTGCTGAAATCGATCGATTCGAGGTCCCTTGTCGCCCAGTGGGTGGGCAGCGGCCTGGAAAGGAACGTCTTGAGGGCGTTCAGGCGGAACTCGCGAATCCAGGGGGCCTCCTTCTTGACGGAGCTGATGTACTCGACCACGCGCTCGGAGAGTCCCGAGCCGGCGTCGAACTCGTATTTCACGTCATAGCTGAAATTGCCGGCGGACTGGTCGATTCCCACCACGGGGCTTTCCGTGGCGGCATCCGCTGGCAGCAGGGTTGTGTTGGTATCTTCCATGAGCGAAAGGTCGTTGAGTGTTTGCGGTCAGGCGGTCACGAGTTCCTTCTTTACCCAGTCGTAGCCCTTGGCCTCGAGTTCCAGGGCAAGCGATTTGTCGCCGCTCTTGACGATGCGGCCGTCCCACATGACGTGGACATAGTCGGGCACGATGTAGTTGAGAAGGCGCTGGTAGTGGGTGATCAGGAGAACGCCGAGATTGGGTCCCCGCAGCTCATTCACCCCGGCCGACACGATCCTCAGCGCGTCGATGTCCAGGCCGGAGTCGGTCTCGTCCATCATCGCGATCTTCGGCTCGAGCATCGCCATCTGGAGGATTTCGCAGCGCTTCTTCTCGCCGCCCGAGAAGCCTTCGTTGACGGAGCGCGACGTGAACTTCCGGTCGATCTTCAGAAGGTCCATCTTCTGGTACAGCCGCTTGTAATAGGCCGTTGCGTCGAGTTCCTCGCCCTCGCCCATGTGGGACTGGACGGCGGCCCTGAGGAAATTGGCGATCGAGACGCCGGGGATCTCGCTCGGATACTGGAAGGCGAGGAACAGGCCTGCGCGGGCCCTTTCGTCGGGCTCCATCTGGAGAATGGACTTTCCGTCGAGCAGGATGTCGCCTCCGGTCACCGTGTAGTCCGGGTGTCCGGCGATGGCCTTCGACAGCGTCGACTTGCCGGTGCCGTTCGGGCCCATGACGGCGTGGATCTCGCCGGACTTGATCGTGAGGGACAGGCCCTTGACGATTTCCTTTTCGCCTATGGAAACGTGGAGGCTTGAAATTTCGAGGGTGGAGGGCATGAGGAAGTAGAGAAGGTCAGATTTCGGGCGCTGAGTCCGGGGCCGCGGACGGCTTGGCCGCGCCGCGGAAGATGATCTCGACGGAACTCGCCCGGAATCCGGGAGGAAGGATTGAATCGACCTCCTTGATCAGGCCGGGAGGAAGTTCGATGTCGTGGGTCGTCCCGCTCTGCTCGTCGTAAAAATGGGCGTGCGGATGCAGGTTGGGGCAGTAACGGGTCGCTCCCCGTTCGAAATTGACCTGGCGCACGAGGCCGCGCTGAACGAGGAAATCGAGGCAGTTGTAAACGGTCGCGAGCGAGATGTTGGGCATCTCCGTCTTCACCCGGGCAAAAACTTCATCGGCCGTGGGGTGATCCCGCTTGTTGAGGAGCACCTCGTACACGACCTCCCGCTGGGGGGTGGAGCGGAGACCGCTTTCGGCCAGTCTCTGGGCCAGGGCGTCTGGGATAAGTGCGTTTGACGACATGGAGTGATTTGGGACCCTTCAACCAATAGGATTGGGACTGAGTTTCAACTGAGAATTAGAACTATTCTAATGTTTATTATCAATCTATTATGATTCAATAACTTAGATAATAATACTTACCGTATTCTATTTTTTTATAATGACAATCAATGACTTACGATAACGATGCTGGGTTGAGAGTGTGACGGACGGAGCGCGAAACATCGTTTCCAAGAGGCGCCTCCTGCGATAATCGGAATCGGCCTGGCCGGCCGGAAACTTTCGCTTGCGCCGCGTTTGACTAGGAGGGTCATTCGATGTAATTTTATGCGATATTAATACGATGTATTAGAATATACACTACTGATATTGTGTTATATTCTGATTATAAATTATTTATATCATTCCAGTTAAGGATACGTCCAACACGTCCATTCTCCAGTCAGCTCTAACGATATGATTCACTACCCGCTCACAAGGCGCTCGTTGCTACTTGCCTTGCTTGTCATCGTCCCGGCCGCCCAGGCCTATTCCGGCAATCGGCATGTCTTCACCGACTCGATAAAGGCAATTCCCGGCAATTCCGGCGTCCGGATCACCAGCACGGCCCTCGGCGCGGTTGACGGTGGCACCCAAATGGATTTTTCCGTGGCTCTCAGGATGCGCAATTTGGATGCGCTCCAGGCCCGGATCAGCGCCGGACAGCAAGTCTCGCAGGACGACATGGAAGCCAACTACCTCCCGTCCGCGGCGGAATACACCGCCGTCAGGGACTGGCTGGTTTCACAGGGTTTCATCATCGCCCGGGAGGATTTGAACCATACGAACATTTTTGCCCGGGGGTCCGTGGCGCAGATTGAGGCTTCGCTCGGCGCAATCTTTGCAAAAGTCGCCACTGCGGACGGGGAATTCGTCTCGGCGGTCGCGCCGCCGTCGCTCCCCGAGGAAATTTCCGGTTCAGTCCTGTCGATCAATGGCCTGCAGCCGCACGTCCGAATGCACACCCACTCGGTCTATGAGCCGATTTCCGGCAATCCCGGGATGCTCGCGCCGGCGGCAATCGCAAGCGCCTACCAGGCTCCGGCCAGCCTGACAGGGTCCGGGCAAACCATTGCGATCCTGATCGATGCCGTGCCCCAGACGACCGATTTGACCCAATTCTGGACGACCTGCGGAATCAGCCAGAGCCTGTCCAACTACACGGTTGTCAACGTCGGCGCCGGCGCTCCGGCCCGCACGCCAACCAACAGCGAGGTGTTTGAGGCCACGCTCGATGTCGAATGGGCGAGCGGAATTGCGCCCGGGGCGGCCATCCGTCTTTACGGTTTGCCGGACAATACGGTGCTGAGCATCCAGACGGCATGCTCCCAGGTGCTCAGTGACGCGCGCACAATCCCGGGTTTGCGCCAGGTTTCAATCAGCCTGGGGGCCATTGAAAGCGCAAATTCCTCGGGCGCCCTTCAGTCCCTTTCGCAGACCTTCGCGCAGCTGGCGGCGCAAGGCGTGACAGTTTTTGCCGCTTCCGGAGACAGCGGGTCCAATCAGGGAACCGGCGGCACACTGGGCGTCGATTACCCGGCCAGCGATCCCAACGTGACGGGAGTGGGCGGGACGATTTTGACGCTAAACCAGGACGGGACCACGACCGCATCCGAGACCGGCTGGAACGATTCCACGGGGATTTCGGGCGGAGGCTTGAGCGGATTCTTTTCCCGGCCCTCCTGGCAGGCCGGAACAGGCGTTCCTGCCGGGACGATGCGATGTGTTCCCGACATTTCCGCGGTGGCGTCGAACGCCGGAACCCTGCAGGTGACGGTTCAGACGGGGAATGGCACCCAGACGACCACTCAAAGCCAGAGAACCTTCATCGTCATAAATGGAAGCGTTTTGACCTACGGCGGAACCAGCCTGTCGAGTCCGATCTGGGCGGGCTTCTGCGCCCTGATCAACCAGGCGTGCGTCAGGAACAGTGTCGCCACCGTCGGACTGCTGGGAGCCCGGATGTACCCCCTGATCGGCACCCCTTCCTTCAGGGATGTCACCTCGGGCAGCAATGGCGCCTACACCGCCGGGGTGGGATACGATCTGGTCACCGGCCTTGGCACGCCAAATATAGGCAACCTCGCGACCGCGCTCAGCACATCGACGGCTCCTGTCATGACGCTCCAACCGACCGGGGGTACGATCAATGCGGGCTCGACGGTCACGCTCAGCGCCCTGGCCACCGGGACGCCGGCGCCGACCTTCCAATGGCAGTTCAACGGGGCCAATATCTCGGGTGCGACCAACTCCTCGCTGACGGTGGCGAACATCGGCACGACGCAGAGGGGCAGCTACACGGTGATCGCGACCAATTCCAACGGATCGGCGACCTCAACCGCGGCGAATTTGGCGGTTTCCGTCTCTTCGTATCTGTACAATATTTCCTCGAGGGCCTACATAGGCACCGGCTCATTCCAGAATCTCGTGGCGGGATTTTATACCGACGGATCGGGCACCAAGAACGTCGTTGTTCGCGGCATCGGCCCGAATCTGGCGATTGTCGCGCCTTCGCTCCTCGGCCAGACCCTCTCCAACCCCAAACTGACCCTCTACAACGGAAGCGCCGCCGTTCTCGCATCGAACACGGCCTGGGGTGGCAGCCAGACCCTGGTCAGCGAATTCGCGAGCGTTTATGCCACCCCGCTGCAGTCCAGTTCCGCCGACACGGCGGCATTCATCAACGTCCCGGCGGGCCCCGGCGTCGGATACACGACGCAAATCGACGGCTTGAACAATGGGAGCGGGGTCGCGCTCGTTGAAGTCTACGACTACGACTCGTATGTGGGAGCGCCCGCCGCGCGCCTGATCAACATTTCCTCCCGCGCCGTGGTCGGGACGGGCACCAAGTCGCTTGTCGCCGGATTCTATGTCATCGGCAGCACCTCCCAAACGGTGCTCATCCGGGCGGTCGGCCCGGCGCTTGCCAGCACTCCCGTCTATGGCGGCCTGACCCTGGCAAAGCCCACGCTGACCCTCTATGACTCCGCCGGGAATGTCATCGCGACCAATAGTGGATGGAGCACCTCCCCGGTCCCGGGCAACTCGACTGCCGCGGCGGGGATCCAACCGGCGACGACGGCGATCATGAACAGTGTCTACGCCAGCACCATTGCTCCGGGTTCCAACGACTGCGCCATGGTCGTGACCCTGCCGACGGGAGGCAGTGCCGCCGGCTACACGGCCCAGGTGAGCAGCGCCGACTCCACGACCGGCCTGGCCCTGGTCGAGGTCTACAACGTCCCGTAGGCGCGATCAGCCGGCGTGTTCGGCCAGCCAGCGCTCGGCCTCTATGGCGGCCTGGCAGCCCATTCCGGCCGCGGTGACGGCCTGGCGGTAGATGTGATCGGCGCAGTCGCCGGCGACATAAACGCCGGGGACCTTTGTCTTCACCTGGGAACCGGCGGCGGGAAGGAAATAGCCGTTTGCGTCGACATCAAGTGCGGCTGCGAAAGGCGCCGTATTCGGCACGTGGCCGATGGCGACGAAGAGCCCCTTGATCGGCAGCACGGATTCGGCGCCGGTTTTCAGATTCCTGACCTTTAGCCCGCTGACGGCCCCTTCGTTCACGCCCTGCACGTCGACAGGGACGCTGTCCCAGACCATCCGGATTTTCGGGTGCGTCGTGGCCCGGTCGGCCATGATCCTGGAGGCCCGCAGGGTGTCCCTGCGGTGGACGAAATACACCAAGTTTGCGAAGCGGGTCAGGAAGAGCGCCTCCTCGGCCGCGCTGTCGCCGCCTCCGATGACCGCCACATCCATTTTCCGGTAGAATGCGCCGTCGCAGGTGGCACAGGTCGTGACGCCCTTGCCGCCGTAAAGCTCCTTCTCGCCCGGAATCCCGGTCATGCGGGGCGAGGCTCCCGTGGAGATGATGACGCTCCTTGCAAGGATCGTTCGCTCCGCCGAAACCAGCTTCCGGGGCATGGAGGCAAAGTCGACCGAGGTGACGAGGGTCTGCTCGAAACGGGCGCCGAACTTCGTCGCCTGCTTGCGCAGGTTTTCCATCAGCTGGAATCCGTCGACCCCCTCGGGGAACCCGGGGAAATTCTCGACTTCGCTCGTCGTCGTGAGCTGGCCGCCGGGTTGCGGCCCCTCGAGGATGAGCGGATTCAGGTTGGCCCGCGCGGCATAGACGGCGGCCGTCAGGCCGGCGCAGCCCGTGCCGACGATGACGAGGTTCTCGACTGCTGGAAAAGGTATGACGGACATGGGTTTTTGCAGGATCAGGGGTCTCGGGTATGTTTCCGAGGCTTGGCCCAATATAGCATCCTTGGCAAGTCGGGCATCGTCCTACCAGCCGAACCGCCTGATCTTAAGCTGCTGATACAGGTTGGGCGACAGCTCCTCGAGGAAGCGGCTGGGGGGCATGAGCATGGTGGGGCCGCCCTTCGTGCTGACCTTGGGATAGCAGAGGTAGAGTTCGTCGCGGGCCCGGGTGACGGCCACGTAAAAGAGCCTCCGCTCCTCCTCGATGTCGCCGGACTCGATTGCGCGGCGCAGGGGAAACTGGCCCTCGGCAAGGCCGATCAGGAACACGGCCGAGAACTCGAGGCCCTTGGCCTGGTGAATCGTCGTCAGGCGGATTGCGTCGGCGTTCGGATCGGCAGACCGGTCGCTCGTTTCGCTGTTGAGGAGCATGATCTGGCCGAGCATGTCGGGCATGTCCTGGAACCGTCCGGCGAACCCGATCAGGGACTTGAGATCATCGAGGCGGGAAGGGTAGTTGGCGTAGGCCCCCTTGAGATAATCCCCGTACCAGCCCTCAATCGCAGTATCGACGGCGTTCGAGGGCGAAAGGGTCCGCATCGTGTCGCCGACCTGCTGCAGCGAGGCGGCGAAGCGGGGCCAGTCCTCCTTCGCATCCGGGGGGACCTTTGAGAGCACCTCCGGGGCGTCCAGGGCGTCGAGGAAATCCTTCTTCCGTGACTTGGCCGTTTCGAGGGCGGCTGCGTAGATCTTCTGGGCTCCCTTTTCCCCGATCTTCGGCAGGAGGATGGCGATTCTCTGCCAGGCCGGCGTGTCGCTCGGGTTGTAGACGAAGCGCAGGAGCGCGATCAGGTCGCGCACGTGGGCCTGCTCGAAGAAGCGGACGCCGCTCGTGATCTGGTAGGGGATCTGGCGCCGCGACAGCTCGAGCTGGAGGTCGAGGGCCTGGAAATGGGCCCTGTAAAGGACGGCGATGTCGCGCAAGGCGCAGCCTTCGTCCGCCAGCCCCCGGAGGCGCTGGGTTATGAACAGGGCCTGCTCCCGGCTGTCCATCGCCTCCACTACGAAGGGCTTTTCGCCGTTGGCCCGGGCGGGCCTGAGCTCCTTGTCGAAGTGCCGGCCCTTGGGCTGGGCGAGGAGCACGCCGTTGGCCAGTTCGAGAATCTGGGGCGTCGAGCGGTAGTTGGTCTCGATCCGGTGAATCCGGGTCCCCGGGTGGCGGTCCGGGAATGTCAGGATGTTCTCGAAATTCGCGCCGCGCCACGAGTAGATGCACTGGGCGTCGTCGCCCACGGCCATGACGCGGTGGTGCGATCCGATGATGTCGACGATTTCGGCCTGCAGCAGATTCGTGTCCTGGTATTCGTCGACGAGGATGTGGCGGAACCGGTTGGAGTAGTACGCGGCCGCCTCGGGGGACTTGCGAAGGAGGTCGAGCCAGAATTCCAGCAGGTCGTCGTAATCGAGCACGTTGGCCGAGCGCTTCCTCTCCTCGTAGCGCTTGGCGAACGCGGGTATCCTGTCGACCAGGCCTTCATGCTGCGGAAAATAGCGCGTGATCGTCTCCGCGTGGGTGGCCCGGGTGTTGCGCGCGAGGGAGATGAGGTCGTGCAGGGGACCCGGGCGCGGGTGGGTCTTGTCCTTGAAAAACGCCTTGTCGAGGCCGTCCACGGCGTCGCGAAGGAGGTGCTCGGACTCGTCGGCATCGAGGATCGTGAAGGAGCGCGAGATTCCGATCGCCTCGCCGTGCATGCGCAGGACCCGGTGCCCCATCCCGTGGAAGGTGCCGCCCCAGAAGCGGCCCGGCTCGACCCCCGTCAGGTCGGTGACCCGGTGCAGCATTTCCTTGGCCGCCTTGTTCGTGAAGGTTAGGAGCAGGATCTCCCCGGGCCGCACGCCCTTGGACAGAAGCCAGGCGACGCGGTAGGTGAGCGTGCGCGTCTTCCCCGAACCCGCCCCCGCAAGGACGAGGAGCGGCCCGGGTTCGGCGGTCACCGCGGCGAGCTGCTCGTCGTTGAGCTGGGCCTTGAAGTCGATCGGCGGCACGGAGTCGCGGGGGGCCGGGTCTTCGAGGGTGAAATCCATGTGCGAGGTGTCGATTGCGGCGAAGTCGCCGGACTTTCCAAGCTATTAAAGCACGCGACGCCTTTGGAGCGTGCGCCCAAGGCGTCGGTTGAGTCCGGTCCGGCCGGGTCCCAGCGGCCTATAGTAGCACGAGATTGTTGCGGTGCACGACCTCTTGGTGCCTGCGCTTGGGGTAAAGAGTGCGGACCTCGTCTCCCTTCAGTCCGGCAATGGCGGCGATCTCATCGCTTGCAAAGGCTGTCTCGCCGCGCGCAAAGACGGCGCCGTCCGGCCCGGCGATATTGACGACGTCGCCCGCCGCGAAGGCCCCGGTCGAGCCCGTCACGCCGACTGCGAGCAGGCTGCGTCCCTGTTCGCGAAGGACGGGCACCGCGCACGCATTCAGGTGAAGGGTGCCTGTCGGCCGCTGGAAATAGGCGAGCCAGCGCTTGCGGGCGTCCAGCGGGATCCCGCTCGGGACGAAGAACGACCCCGGGCCCCGCCCGGAAAGAAGCCGGGGGAGGATGTCGGGCTCTGCGCCGCTTGCTATGAAGACGCCGCATCCGGCGCGGGTCGCGAGTTTCGCCGCCGAGATCTTGCTCACCATTCCGCCCACGGCCGTCTCGCTCCGGGTGCCGCCCGCCATCGCCTCGATCTCCGGGGTGATCTTCTCGATGACCGGCACCACACTGCCGGTGCCGCGGAAATCGACGAGCCCCTCGGCCGTCGAAAGAATCACAAGGTATTCGGCCTCGACCAGGCTCGCCACCATCGCGGAAAGGGTGTCGTTGTCGCCAAAGGTGAGTCCGGCGCCGTACTCGAGCTCGGCGGCGCTCACGGCGTCGTTCTCGTTGATCACCGGAACGGCGCCGCAGGAGATCAGCTGCCGCAGGGTCTCGCGCACTCCCAGGTACCGCGAGCGGATGCGCAGGTCGTCATGGGTCAGGAGCACCTGCGCGACCGTGATCGCGTGCGGTTCGAAGGCTTTCTGCCAGACCTGCATCAGCTTGCCCTGGCCGATCGCGGCGCAGGCCTGGGTCAGGCCGAGGTCGCGCGGCCTTTTGGCGAGGCCGAGCGCCCCCATGCCCAGGCCCACTGCGCCGGAGGACACGACATAAAGCTCCGCGCCATCCTTCCGCAGGGCCGCCATCTGCGCGCAGACGGCGGCCATCCGCCCTTCGTCCAGGCTCCTTCCGCCCGAGGTGAGGACTCCCGTGCCGAGCTTGACGACGATCCGCCTGGTCTTGGGCGCGCGCACGGTCAGAACGTCAGCAACTCGGCCTCTTTCTTCGCGAGGCTGTCGTTGATGTCCTTGATCGAGCGGTCGGTCGCGGTCTGGATGTCCTTTTCGAGCCGCTTGCCCTCGTCCTGCGGAAGCTTCGCCTTCTTCGCGGTCTCGAGCTCGTCGCGCCGCACATTGCGCACGTGGACCCGGCCCTCTTCCGCGAGGCGGTGGGCCGTCTTCACGTACTCCAGCCGGCGTTCGCGGCTCATTTCAGGCAGCGGGATCCGGACGAGCTTCCCGTCGACGATCGGGTTGAAACCCAGATTGGCGACCTGGATCGCCTTCTCGATCGCCTTCGCCAGGCCCGCGTCCCAGGGCTGGATCTGGATCAGCCGGGCGTCGGGGGTCGTCACGGCCGCGCAGTCGCGCAGTCGCATCTGGGTGCCGTAGGCATCGACCATCACTCCCTCGACCATCGACGGCGTGGCCTTGCCGGTGTGGATGGCGCTGAATTCCTGCAGGGTGTGATCGACGGCCTTCTTCATCTTGGCCAGGGTGTCATTCAATATGGGGTGGCTCATGGCGTGGGGGGTTAGACTTTCACGAGAGTGCCGATCTTTTTTCCCTGGACGGCCTTCCTGATCGAATGCTCCCCGTTGAGGTCGAACACCAGGATGGGCACGTTGTTGTCCAGGCAGAGGGAAAAGGCGGTCGAGTCCATGACGGTGATGCGCTGCTTGAGGGCGTCGATGAACGTGATCTCGTCGTATTTGACGGCATCCGGGAACTTCTTCGGATCCTTGTCGTAGATGCCGTCGACCTTGGTCGCCTTCATGATGATGCTCGCGTGCATCTCCGAGGCGCGCAGGGCGGCCGTCGTGTCCGTCGAGAAGTACGGATTGCCCGTTCCGGCGACAAAGATGACTACGCGGCCCTTCTCCAGGTGGCGCATCGCCCGGCGCAGGATGAAGGGCTCCGCGATCTGGTTCATCGGAATCGCGCTTTGGACGCGGGTCGTCACGCCCATCTTTTCCAGGCAGTCCATGAGCGCGAGCCCGTTGATCACGGTCCCGAGCATGCCCATGTAATCGCCCGTTGTCCGGTCGACACCACGCTTTTCGCCGTTCAGGCCGCGGAAGATGTTGCCGCCGCCGATGACGACGCAGATTTCAACCCCCATCTCGTGGATTTCCTTAACCTGTGCGCAGACCCTCTCGAGGGTCGCCGCGTCGATGGGATCCCCCGTTTTTCCGCCGCGAAGCACCTCGCCTGAGAGCTTGAGGATGATGCGCGGATACTTGACCGAGGGATCGACAACCTTGGGTTCGTGCATGCTCTGCATGAAACGCTTGCGCAAGTGCGGCGTCAATTCGGGAGTGAGTCCGCAAGGCCGCTCCGCCCCGGCGTTTTCAGATCCCTTGCCTGTCCGGGGCTTTTCGTGTTGTCCTGTTTTTCCCATCCAATGATCTCCTCCGGCCTTTGGCTCCTGCTCGCCCTCCTCGGGGCACTTGTGGGGATCGTTGCGTCCGAAAGGGCTCCCCGGCTCTGGCTTGGGTCGGTTGTCGCCTCCTCCGCCCTGGCGATCCGAGCGGCGCTGCCCGTGCTCGCCGGGGGAGGGGAATGGACCTGGCGCGGGGGGCTCCGGGTGGGGGGCGAGGCTGTTTTCCTGAGGCTCGACGGATTGAGCGCATTCTTTTTGGTGCTCGTGGCTGTCGTGGGCGCCGCGGCTGCGGTCTATTCGCGGTCCTACTGGCCCGACCGGACGCACCCCCGGACGGCCCCGAGGAGCCGGTTCTGGTGGTGCATTCTCCTCCTCAGCATGGCGCTCGTCCTGCTCGCCTCCAACGGGCTCCATTTTCTGATCGCCTGGGAGGCGTTTGTCGTCAGCGGCTATTTTCTCGTCACGCTTGATTCGCAGAAGCGCGAGGTGCGGGAGGCGGGCTGGCTCTATCTGGCGGCGTCGCATGCCGGCGCCCTCTGCCTTCTGGGCTTCTTTGTGACGCTGTCGGCCCGTCTCGGCACGTGGGAGCTTGGACCGATGCGCGACCATGCGGAACTGGCGCCCCTGTTCTGGCTCGCCCTGCTGGGATTTGGCGTCAAGGCGGGCCTGTTTCCGCTTCATGTCTGGCTGCCTTCGGCCCATGCGAACGCCCCGGCCCATGTTTCCGCGATATTCTCGGGAGTCGTCATCAAGATGGGGATATACGGAATCATGCGTTTCAGCGGCTGGATGCCCGTGCCCGTCGCGGCCGGCTGGACCATCGCGGTCGCGGGCGCCGCGAGCGCGATCATCGGGGTTGTCTTTGCCCTGGGGCAGCACGACCTGAAGCGCCTGCTCGCCTACCACAGCGTCGAGAACATCGGGATCATCCTCCTGGGGCTCGGGTTCTCGATCGTGGCGTCGGGCGCCGGGCATCCGGTCTGGGGCGGGCTGGCGCTCGCCGGCGCCCTGCTCCACGTCTGGAACCACGGACTTTTCAAGGCGCTTCTTTTCCTCGGGGCCGGTTCGGTTGCGCACGCAGCGGGCACAAGGGAGATGAGCCGGCTCGGCGGGCTCTGGAAGCGCATGCCCTGGACGGCGGCCTATTTCGCGCTGGGCGCCGCGGCGATCTCGGGGCTGCCGCCGCTCAACGGATTCGTGAGCGAGTGGCTCGTCTACCTCGGGCTCTTCGGGGCGGCCGATGGGAGGGGTGCGTCATCCCTTGCCGCAATCGCCGCGGCCGTGATTCTCGCGATGACCGGCGCCCTTGCGCTCGCCTGCTTCATCAAGGCCTCGGGCGTTGTATTCCTCGGTGCGGCGCGTTCGAAAGCCGCCGCCGCCGCGCACGAATGCGGCCGGCCCATGCTTGCGGCGATGGGCATTCTGGCGGCGGCCTGCGTGGCGATAGGCCTCGCCCCCGCCGCTTTCTGGCCCGCGGTGGCCTCGGCTGCGGGCGCATGGCGGGGACCCTCGGTGGGGGTCGGGGCACCTCCGTCGCTCGTCGCCCTGGGGCTTTGCGCGCTCGGCCTTGCGATACTCGGCTCCGGAGCCGCATTCTGGGTCTGGCGCCGCGTGTGGGCGGGCCGGGTCGAGCGGGGTCCGACCTGGGACTGCGGCTACGCCGCCCCGGATCCGCGGATGCAATACACTGCCGGCTCGTTCGCCGCCACAATCCTCGAGTGGTTTGACTGGCTCGTCCGCCCTGTTCGCCGGGAGGTCCGCCCGGACGGGGCCTTCCCCGCGCGGGCGAGCCTTGAGGAGCACGTGCCCGAGATCGTGCTCAAATACGCCGTCCTGCCTGCCGGCGCCCTCGTGATGCGCGTTTCCCTCGCAGCCCGCCGCCTGCAGCGCGGCCGGCTGCCGGCCTACCTGTTCTACATCCTGGCCGGCGTGGCGGGCCTTGCGGCCCTTGTCCTCCTGGACCGCGGGTGAAACGGACCCATGCAAACCCTTGAAGAAATTGCCTCTTTTAGCCCGGGCCCGGGTTTGAGATGCCCGGCCGTTTCCACCGCGCGATGTACCTGAACCTGGTCCAGGCTGCCGAGTCCTTCGGCGTATCGGAAAAAGTCGTCGAAGACTGGATTCGCAACGAGGGGATGCCCCACGTTCCCGACCGGGGACGGGTGCTCTTCGACCGCGGCCAGGTCGTGGCCTGGGCGGCCGAACGGGGACTTGCGGCGCGCGTCGGTTTCCTGGCGGCGGAAACGCACGCGTTGGCGGCGGGATTCGGTTTCGAGTCGCTGGTTCGCGCCGGGGGCATCTGGCGGGATGTGCCCGCCCCCGAGGTTCTGGACACGTTTGAGAAGATCGTGTCCGTGGTGCCCGGCCTTGCCCCCTCGGTGCGGCGAATGCTCGCCGGGTGGGTGAGGGCAAAGGATGGAATCAACTGGGCGCCCGTCGGAGGCGGCTTCGCACTTCCGCACCTGCGCGCGCGCGTCGCCCTCGGCCACGACAGGGGGGCGGTGGCGATCCTTCTTCTTCGCGACGCGCTCGCCATGCCGGAACCGCCTTCGGACGGGGTCCCGGTCACAAGGCTTTTCTTCTTCCTCGCCCCCTCGCCGCGGGCCCACCTCGAACTGCTTGGCAGGCTCAGCCGGGGGCTGACCCGCGGACCCTTGCGCGAACTGGTCGTGCGGGGGGCGCCGGATGCGGAGATCCTCGCTGCGGCGGCCTGCATGGCCTCCGCCGAACCCGCCGCTCCGGAGGCGAAGGCGTGATGGCCGGGCCCGGCGCGGCCTCCATCCCTGGAGCAAGATGATCCCCTTCCTGGAAATTATCCTTCGGCTGGCCGCATGGCTCGTTCTCGCGCCGATCCTGCCCGGCATCATCAACAAGGTGAAGGCCTGGGTGGCCGGACGAAGGGGGCCGCCCGTCCTGCAGCTCTATTACGACCTCGCGCGCCTCTGGCGGAAGGGCGTCGTTCTCAGCAATCTCGTTTCGCCGGGCTTCGTGGCGGGTCCTGCCATCGCATGGGTGGCTGTCGTCGGCGCCTCGCTCTTCCTGCCGCTAGGACCCGCCCGCGCCGTCCTGAGCTTCAATGGCGACGTGATTCTCTTCGTTTATCTTCTGGCCCTGGCGCGCTTCTGCACGGCCTGGGCCGCGATGGAAACCGGCTCGGCCTTCGAGGGAATGGGCGCGGCGCGGGAGGTCAGCTATGCGGTCCTTTCGGAGGCGGCCATCATCACGGCGCTCCTGGCACTGAGCATCCAAAGCGGAAGCGTCGCTCTGGCGACCATGCTCTCGCCCCCGCAAGTCGCCGGAGCCGCGCTTCTGGCGGCGGGGCTCTTCACCGTGCTCCTCGCCGAGAACTGCCGCGTGCCGTTTGACGATCCGAACACGCATCTGGAACTCACGATGATCCACGAGGCGATGGTTCTCGATCACAGCGGACCGCCGCTTGCGGTCATCCTGCACGGGGCGTCGGTCAAGCTGGCGCTTTTCGCCGTGTTCCTCGTCGAGGCGGTCCTTCCGACCGGCAGGATGCCGGCCGCAGCCTCGTCGGCGGCCCTTGCCGCGGGCGTTCTTGCCGTCGCTGTCGGGGTGGGGCTGGTCGAATCGTTTTTGGCGCGGTTCGCCTTCAAGCGGGTGCCGCTGCTTTTGACCACGGCCTTCCTCCTCTGCCTTTTTGCGCTTCTGGTGGCCTGGAATGGAGGCGCCGCATGAATGAGATTCCCAACCTCCTCATCGGAGTGGCGATGGGATTGAACCTCCTTGCGCTAGCCAGCGGCCGGCTCCCTTCGCTCATCAGGGTCGCCGCAGCCCAGGGCGTGGTCCTGGGGCTCCTGCCGCTGGTCATGGAACGGGTCGATTGGCTCGTGGTTCTGGTCGCCTTGGGCTCGACGGCCCTCAAGGGAGTCGTGATTCCGGGCCTTTTGCGCCGCGCCATGCGGACGGCCAACATCGACCGCGATCTCGATCCCCTGATCGGCTTCATTCCCTCGCTGATCCTTGGCGCGGCGGGCACGATCGCCGCGGTGGCGCTGGCCCGCATGCTTCCCCTCCTGCCCGAACACCGGGGCCTCCTGCTCGTCCCGGGGTCGCTCGCCTCGATCATCACGGGGTTTGTCCTCCTCACCACCCGCTCGAAGGCGATCTCGCAGGTTTGCGGCTACCTGATCCTGGACAACGGCATCTATCTGTTCGGGCTGCTCCTCATCCATGCCGTGCCGTTCATGGTGGAGGCCGGCATCCTCCTCGACCTGACCGTCGCGGTCTTTGTCATCGGAATCATCGTGGACAGGATCCAAAGGGCGTTCGACACGCTCGACACGCGGGTTCTCACCGCTCTCCGGGAATGAAGGGACTCCTCCTGATTGCGATTCCCTTTCTGGCCGCCGGCCTCGCAACGGTCTGGCGGGGCGACCGCACGCGCCCCTGGCTCCTGCCGGCGACCGGCCTTGTCCACGCTGTCCTCGCGTTCTGGCTGCTCTTCGCCCCGCCCCGGATCGAGCCCGGAGCCTGGGTGGGTTTCGACCCGCTCGCCCGCGCGGTCCTGCCCGCGGTTTCGCTTCTTTTCCTCGCCTGCGCGATCTACGGCGTCTCATATCTGCAATTGCGATCCGAGCGGCCGAACCGCGTGTTCGTCGCCCTTATGCTCGCGGCCCTGGGCCTGATGAGCCTCGCCCACCAGGCGCGGCATCTGGGCGTTCTCTGGATAGCGACGGAGGCCCTGACCCTGACGACCGTTCCGCTGATTCACTTCAACGGCACGCCGCGCGCATTCGAGGCCACCTGGAAATACCTCCTTGTGGGCGGCACCGGTGTCGCGCTCTCGCTCCTCGGCTCGTTCTGCCTGGGCTACGCCTCGCTTCAGGGCGGCGGCGGCGGGAACCTGACCTTTGCCGCGCTCGCCGCGCAGGGAATGGGACTGTCGAAGGTCTGGGTCGTGATCGCCTGGATCCTGATTCTTGCCGGTTATGGGACAAAGATGGGGCTTGCGCCGATGCATACGTGGAAACCCGACACGTACGGCGAGGCGCCGGGAATCGTCGCCGCGATGCTCGCCGGAGGCGTCACGACGGTGGCCTTCACCGCGATCCTGCGCGTGCGCGCCGTTGTCGATGCGGCTGGGGAGGGCGCGATGGCCGGCCGCACACTCCTTGCAATCGGGCTTTTCTCGATGGCCGTGGCGGCGCTCTTCCTTCTGGCGACCCGGGACTTCAAGCGGATGCTGGCCTATTCGAGCGTCGAGCAGATGGGAATTCTGGGCATCGGAGCGGGCCTCGGCGGGATTGGCACCTGGGCGGCGCTGTTCCACGTCTGGAACAACTCGCTCACCAAGGGATCGCTTTTCCTGAGCACCGGCAATATCCGCCGCGCTGCGGGTGCCCGGACGGCGGACGAGGTAGGCGGAATGTCCATCCAGACTCCCCGCTCGGCCGCGCTCCTTGTCGCCGGGCTTCTTGCGATCACGGCATGCCCGCCATTCGGGCTTTTCTTCAGCGAGCTTCTTGTCCTCAAGGCATCGATTGGCGGCGGCCACCGGGCGGTCACGGCCTTGTTTCTGACGAGCCTCCTTCTCGCATTCTTCGGGCTGACGCGGCTGGTTTTCGCGATCGTGAACGGCCGGCCGCGCGCCGCGGCGAAAGGGGCGGGCCGCCGGTTTCCGGAGGCGGCGGGAGTCACCATTCCTCCGCTGATCCTGCTTGGGCTGGCGCTCTGGCTGGGCCTGGCCACTCCGGCCGTTCTCCATGAGGCCTGGACTGCCGCCGTGGCCCAGCTTTTTCCCGCCCCATGAGCCCGGTTTCATTTCTGCCGCTGCCGAACCCGTCGAGCACGCCCTGGGCGGACGTGCCCGAGTTTCCAATGCGGGAGTTCCTGGCGGCGAGCGCGGCGGAACTTGACCGGGGGGGCAGGCTCTGCGCCTGGTTCGGCGTGCCGGACGGCGGGGCGGTCCGCCTTGTCGCCGTGGTGGCATTCGACAACGACAACACGCTTGAGATCGCGCGCAGCGAACCTGTCCGCGGAAGCTACCCCGCGCTCACGACGACCCATCCGCAGGCGCACCTTTTCGAGCGCGAAGTCTGGGAGCAGCACGGACTCGAGCCCGTGGGGCATCCGTGGCTCAAGCCCGTCCGGAAGGATCACGGCGCGGGGCCGGCGGCCGGGGACTTCTTCCGGGTCGACGGCGGCGAGGTCCATGAGGTCGCCGTCGGGCCGGTCCACGCGGGCATCATCGAACCGGGCCACTTTCGGTTCCAGTGCGCGGGCGAGGAGGTCCTGCACCTGGAAATCGCGCTCGGCTACCAGCACCGCGGGATCGAGGAATCGCTCCCCGGCGGCCCCCACCGGGAGACCCTGAGCCGGATCGAAACGGCCTCCGGGGATTCGTCGATCGCGCACGCGACGGCGTACGCAACCATCCTGGAAACGCTCGCGGGCGGCGAGGCGCCGCTGCGCGCCCAGTGGGTGCGGGCCCTGGCGCTCGAACTCGAGCGAATGGCCAATCACACCGGGGACATCGGGGCCCTCGCGGGCGACGTCGCCTTTCTCCCCACGGCTTCGGCGTGCGGCAGGATCCGCGGCGATTTCCTGAACCTGACGGCTATCCTCTGCGGAAACCGCTTCGGGCGGGGCCTCGTGCGCCCGGGAGGCTGCCGGCATGACCTGGAGCCGGAGCGCCTGCGCAGGCTCGGCCAGCGGCTGGCTCCGGCCATCGCCGACGTCGAGGAGGCCGCGGCATGGTTCTGGGATGCGGCCTCGGTGCGTTCGCGATTTGAACTCGTCGGAGTCGTCACGCTCCGGCAGGCGTTGGACATGGGCCTCGTGGGCCCGGCCGCGCGCGCCTGCGGGCTTGTGCGCGACATTCGCTTCGACCACCCGGCCGGCTGGTATCGGTTCGCCCAGCCGCCGGTGGCGGTCTGGCCCGGCGGCGATGTCTTTGCGCGGGCCCGGGTTCGCGGGCTCGAACTGCAGCGCTCGGGACGGTTCCTCACCGATGAGCTCGAAAACGGCCCCGAGGGCGACATCAGTTCGGAGGTCGCCCCGCCGGCACCCGACTCCCTCGCGATCGCGCTTGTCGAGGGGTGGAGGGGGGAGGTGTGCCACGCGGCCCTGACCGGCGCCGACGGCCGCTTCCGTCGCTACAAGGTCGTCGATCCCTCGTTCCACAACTGGCCGGGGCTCGCCCTCGCGCTGCGCGGGCAGGCCGTGTCCGATTTTCCGATCTGCAACAAGAGCTTCAACCTTTCCTACTGCGGCTTCGACCTGTGAAGCCGCGCTGACCGCCATGTTCGTCCTCGATTCCATTGCCCACCGCCTGCAACGAGGCTGCCAGACGATGGCCTATCCGGACGGCCCCGCGCCCGCCCTTCCGGACAGGCACGGCGGAGCCCTGCGGGTCGAGCCGGGCAAGTGCGCCGAAGGGTGCTCCGAATGCATCCCGGTCTGCCCGACCCGGGCCATCACCCGGCCGCCGGGCAGGACGGCGCTCCTCGACCTCGGACGCTGCATTTTCTGCGCGGCCTGCGTCGAGGCGTGCCCGCACGGCGCGATCGAGCAGACCGGCGACCATCGGCTCGCCGCGCGAAACCGGGAGGACCTCGTCCTGGGAGCCAGGGGGGGCGAGGAGGTGCGGCTGGCCCAGGCGCTCGACGAGAAACTGCGCCGGCTGTTCGGCCGTTCGCTGCGCCTGCGGCAGGTGAGCGCCGGCGGCTGCAACGCCTGCGAGGCGGATATCAACGTGCTTGGCACGATCGGCTGGGACCTGGGCCGGTTCGGCATCCAGTTCGTCGCCTCCCCGCGCCATGCCGACGGGCTCGTCGTCACCGGACCCGTGACGCGGAACATGGAGCTCGCGCTCCGGAAGACCTACGATGCCGTGCCGCACCCGAAGATCGTGATCGCGGTCGGCGCATGCGCGATCGCGGGAGGCCCGTTCGTGGACAGCCCCGAGGTCCGGAATGGCGCCGCCTCGGTCGTGCCCGTCGACCTGTTCATCCCCGGCTGCCCGCCGCACCCGATCACGAT
>CAZSEH010000017.1:0-28134 GCA_964605835.1 uncultured Opitutaceae bacterium | reverse complement strand
CGGTCGTGCCCGTCGACCTGTTCATCCCCGGCTGCCCGCCGCACCCGATCACGATATTGGACGGCCTTCTGCGGCTTCTCGGCCGCCTAGACGAAAAGGCCGCCGGCCGGCCCGAACCCGGCGCCTGAGAACGCGAAACGCCGGCGAAGATGAACAGATCCGTTTCAAGATTGCTGTGGTGGATTTGCCTGCTGCTGTTTGCAACCGCCCTGGTCACGATCGGAATCCTGGTCGTCACGGACGTGGCCCACGGCCTGGGTCCGACAATCCTTCACTCCCGCCTGGGAGCCGTAGCGTTGATCCTGGTCGGCTCCTCCTATGTGAGCCTCCAGATCATCTCGCGCCGGCCCCGCAACGAGTTTGTGAAAGGAATCCTCCTCGGAAGCGCATTTGCCCTTTGGGGAGGCGAGCAGCTGCTTCCGGCAAGCCGGTGGACGACCGCCATGGACACGGCGGTCGTCGCGATCTTCGTCGTGGACCTGGGCAAGATCATCTTCGACGAGCTCAGGCGGCCGGTCAATTGATCCCCGGGCGGCTGTTTCGGAGAGGCCGGGTCTTTTGCCGGACGATCGGTGCCTGGCGGCGGCAGACGATCTGCCCGAGGGCGTCCCGATCCGGCGAAACGGTCCGCCTGGACGCGCGGTTTGCGCTAGCCAAAGGCGCGATTCGCGGCAGAATCATGCCCAAGCAAGGTGTCCATGTATCTTATTGTGTGATACATGGTCCGCTTTTTTTGCAGAACAACTCGCCCCGCCAATGTCCAAACCCCAAGTCCCGGCGGCCGGAATTCCATCCGGCGATCCGAACAACGACCGACCGCTGCGCGTGGAAGGTTTCGAAGGAACGGCCGAGGAGGTTGAGCGGCAGTGGCTGGAGGAGGTCTACCGGGGCAGGGGGGACAGCATGCCGCAGCTCACCCTGCGGGCCGTGCTGATGGGAACCGTGCTCGGCGGGGTCCTTTCGCTGACAAACCTGTACATAGGGCTCAAGGCCGGCTGGGGCTTCGGCGTCACGATCACAGCCTGCATCATCTCCTACGCGGCCTGGTCGGCCTTCCTTCGCATGGGCTTTGCCAAGACGCCGATGACGATCCTCGAGAACAACTGCATGGCGCTGACCTCGAGCGCCGCCGGCTACTCCACGGGGACGACGCTCGTGTCGGCCTTCGCGGCGTACTTCATGATCAACAACGTGGCGCTCCCCCTCGGGCTTACCTTCGCGTGGGTGTTCTTCCTTGCGATTCTCGGGGTGACGATGGCGATCCCGATGAAGCGCCAGATGATCAACGTCGAGCAGCTGCGGTTTCCGACGGGGATAGCGACGGCCGTTGTCCTGAAGGCCCTGTATTCCGAGGGCAGGCGCGCCGTGCAGTCCGCCCGGGCGCTCACGTATGCCGGCGTCGGCGCGGCGGTCTGCCAGTTCTGGTCGGACGGGCTCAAACTCGTGAGCGCGAGACTCGAACCCTTCGGGCTGAGTTCGATTGTGGAGCGCGTCGACAATGTCGTCTTCGGGCCGGCCTGGATCGGACGCACGGTCACGTTTGTATGGGATCCGATCTTCATCGCGGCCGGAACCCTCATGGGGATCCGGGCGGCCGCGAGCATCTTCCTCGGCGGCACGCTCTGCTGGGCCGTGTTCGTTCCGATCATGCAGGCGCATGGCGTCATCACCGGGACCGGCTACCGCGCCGTGGTCCAGTGGACCCTGTGGGGCGGGGTGTCGTGCATGGTGGTATCGGGGCTGCTGGCGTTTTTCATGCAGTGGCGCGCGATCGCCAAGGCGTTCCGGGGGCTGCGCAGCCTGTTCGCCGGCAAACCGAGCCAGGCCAGCGAACTCGACCTTCTCGAAGCGCCCATGTCGTGGTTCGTCTATGGCCAGGTCGTTTCCCTGATTGCGCTCTGCTGGCTCGCAAAGGTGAGCTTCGCCATGCCGATCTGGGAATGCGTCCTCGCCGTTGCGATGTCCTTCTTCCTCGCCCTGGTGGCGTGCCGGGTGACCGGCGAGACGGACACGACCCCGACGGGGGCCATGGGCAAGGTGACGCAGCTGATCTACGGCGCCCTCAATCCGGGAAACATGAACATCAACCTCATGAGCGCGAACATCACCTCGAGCGCCGCCATCTCCTCGGCCGACCTGCTCACAGGCCTCAAGTGCGGCCATCTGCTGGGGGCGAACCCGCGCAAGCAGTTCCTCGCCCAATTCTGCGGGATCTTCGTCGGGACCGTGGCCACGGTGCTTGCCTTTCGCGTCATGGTGCCGACCGCGAGCGTCCTCGGGTCGGACCAGTTCCCGGCGCCGGCGGCGCAGGCCTGGCGCGTCGTGGCGATCGCCCTCAGCAAGGGCTTTGATTCGCTCGAGCCGGTAAAGCTCTGGTCGATCGGGTTTGGCGCCCTCACCGGAGCCGTGCTGACCCTGCTGCCCAAATGGTTTCCCCGTCAGGCCAGGTGGCTGCCGTCCGCGTCCGGAGTCGGTCTGTCGTGGACGTTCCACTGGTACTACGGCTTCCTGTTCTTCATCGGTGCGTTCGGCGGATGGCTGATGGAGAAGAAGCAGCCGGCGAAGGCCGAGCAGTACAATCTCCCCGTGGCGGCGGGCATCATCGCCGGGGGTTCCCTCATGGGCGTCGCACTGATCTTCTGGGAGAACGGCCCGGTCGTCTGGCGCCAGCTCTTCGGCGGCGGCTGACCGGCCGCCTACGACTGCGCGATCCTCATGTCCCGGTCGAGCCTCGCCTGCAGTTCGGGCAGGAAGCCCAGGACCTCGTCCCGGCTCAGATGAAGCATGGCGAAAATCTCCTCGTCATTGCCGGTACCTGCGATCGGCTCGTCCTGGCAGGCCGCGGTTCGCAGCAGGCGCGCGCCGTAGATGATGGCGGCTGACCGGTCGTTGGGCTCGGGGGCATTCAGGGGATCGTACTGCCATTTCACAGGCTCGATCGTCGTCTTCGCGAATTCCCATTTCTTCAGCATGACCGCGCCGACGTCGGCCTGGTTGAAGCCGAGCAGGGCGAACTCCCCTCCGCTGAAATCACCCGGAAACCCCTCGTTGGCGATGGGCTTGGCGCCCTGGTGCGACGTCACCAGGTAATGGTCGACCGGGATTCTCCCGATGGCATGGAGCAGTCCGCTCATGTATGCGGCCCCCGTGTCCTCGCCGAGGCGGTCGGCCAGGATCTCGGCGGCGTCGGCGCACGCCACGGACTCGCGCCACATCGTCAGGGGGTCCTGGCGGTAGGCGACCAGCCGCCGGGCCACCACGGCATTTGACACGATCATCGAGACCAAGTGGTAGACTTCCTTGAATCCGACGCGGCCGACCGCGTCCAGAATGGTGCGGCAGGGCATGCTGCCCCCAAACCACGCGCTGTTGCTTATCTGGACCACCCGGCTGGCCAGGGCAAAGTCCAGCCGGATCAGCTCTGAAATGTCGTCGAGCCCGGATTCCGGTTCGGACAGCAGCTTCTGCAGGCGCGCCAGCATGTGGGCCACCGGCATGAGCGGCCCAAATCCCTCCACAATGCGCTCGGGCGTCGGCGGCAGTGAGAGGTCCATACCCCTCCATTTAACGACTGTCAGGGGGAAAATAAAGCTAATTGGCCGTCCCTTCAGGCCCGCCTTGGAGTCAAAATATGCGCATTCTTTTCTTGGTGCTAAAATGTCGCGCCTGCGTCATGCAAATAGGACATCCGGCGCTCCCCTTGCCCCATGCCGATACACCCCCCGAAGACCATGATTCCCCAAAACCCAAAGAATGATTTCATCGCAAACGCAGCAACGACCCGGCCCCCCCGAACCGCGATGGGAGGCGTCCTGGCAACGCTGGCGGTCCTGGCCGGCGCCGCGGTCGCGCAGGCGGCCGAACCTGTTTCGCTCAGCTGGCTTGACGGCGCGCCCCCCGCCGTCCCGCAGAGCGTGAGCTGGGGCGTGCCGTGGCCGAAGGGCGCCGTGCAGAAGAGCGACGTTCTCGTTCTCAAGGGAGCCGATGGCGCGGCCATCCCCGCGCAGGTCTGGCCGATGGCGTACTGGCCGGACGGGTCGATCATGTGGAGCGGGCAATCGATCGTCGCGACGCCGGCCATGGCCGGTCCGCTGCAGCTTTCCGTCGGAGCGGCTGGAGAGGCCGCCGTGAAGGTCAGCTGCACCCAGGACGACCAGGCGATCACGATCGACACGGGAGTGATCCGGGTTCGCGTGCCGAAGCAGGGCTCCAGTCTTGTCGAGTCGATTTCGGTCGGCGACCGCAAGGTCGCCCAGGACGGGAAGCTCATCTGCCTTTTGGAGGACCGCTCGGCCGCCGAGAGCGCCGGGACCGTCCGCCAGGAGGAGTTTGTCAGCCGGATAAAGACCGTCACCCTCGAGCAATCGGGACCCGTGCGGGCCGTCGTGAAGATCGAGGGCGACCACAAGTCCGCCTCCTCCGACCGGGCCTGGATGCCCTTCGTCGTGCGGCTTTACTTCAACGCGGGCCTGGACTCGATCCGGATAGTCCACTCGTTCGTCTTCGACAGCGACGGCCAGAAGGACTTCATCAAGGGCCTGGCGATCTCGTTCTCCGTTCCGCTGCGCGAGGATGTCATCAACCGGCACGTGCGTTTCGGCGGCGACACGGGGATGTGGGCCGAGCCGGTCCTGCCGATCGTCGGCCGCCGCGACGTGGGCTACAACGGGCAGCGCACGATCTATCCCGACCAGGTGGCCGGAAAGCGGATTCCGAACAAGGCCCAGTACACCCCGCGCGAGCAGCAGTACATCACCGACAGCGCCCAGTGGGACGACTACAAGCTGACGCAGGGCAACGCCAACGGCTTCCTCATCTCCAAGCGCACGCAATCGAAGAGCGCCTGGGTGCGCGTCACCGAGGGCAAGCGCTCCCTCGGGATCGCCTACCTCGGCGATGTCAGCGGGGGGATCGCCGTCGACGTGAAGAAATTCTGGCAGAAGAACCCTTCGGAATTTGAAATCCACGGCGCGACCTCGGCCCTGGGCGAACTGCGGGTCTGGCTCTGGTCTCCGGATGTCCCCGCCATGGACATGCGCTCCTACGACATCGTCGGCCACAGCCTGGACATGTCCTACGAGGACTGGAAGGCGGGCTGGGATTCGCCGTTTGGGGTGGCCAACACGAACGAGCTCACGCTGTGGGCATGCGCGGGCGTCCCCGCCAATGCGGACCTGGTGAAGATGGCCAGGGCCGGCGCCGAGCCGGCGGCGCTCGTCTGCACGCCGCAATATTACCACGACCAGCGGGCGTTCGGCTTCTGGAGCCTGCCGGACCGGTCCGGCGCCGTCCGCCGGGCCCTCGAGGACCAGCTTGAAATCGCGATCGACTATTACCGCGACGAGGGGGAGCAGCGCGCGTGGTACGGCATCTGGGACTACGGCGACGTCGGCCGGATGTACGACGAGGTCCGCCACGAGTGGCGTTACGATATCGGCGGGCAGGCGTGGAACAACACCGAGCTGCTTCCCGACTACTGGCTGTGGTACAGCTTCCTTCGCTCCGGACGCGCCGACCTTTACCGGATGGCCGAGGCGATGACCCGCAATACGAGCGAAGTGGACGTCCATCACCTCGGGCGCTTCGCTCCACTGGGCTCGCGCCACAGCGTCACCCACTGGGGAGACGGGGCCAAGCAGCCGCGGGTGAGCCAGTCCGGCCTCAAGCGGTTCTATTATTTCCTGAGCACGGACGACCGCACCGGGGATCTCATGCGCGAGCAGCTGAAGGCGGACTTCACCTATGCCGAGGTGAAGCGCACCGATCCGCGCATGGCGGACAACCGGGGCAAGTACACGACGGCCAGCTTCGGAACGGACTGGGCGGGCTACTGCGCCAACTGGCTGACCGAGTACGAGCGGACGCTCGACACGAAGTGGCTGGACAAGATCAAGGCGGGCATGGACACGCAGCTCGCCCTGGGGCCCAAGCCAGGCCAGTTGCTGGGTGCGGGCGCGTACGACCCGGAGACCGGCAAATTCATGGACAAGTCGCCGCGATTCATGCCGCCCGAGGCGCCCCCGGGAGCGCGTCAAGGCGAGCCCAAGGCCGCGAAAAAGGGCCCGGGCAGGAAGGGCGGGCGCGGCGGCGAATCCGCCGAGGACGTCGGCGGGGCCTCCGGCTTCGATCTGCTTTTCGGAACCACGGAAATCATGGCGGAGATGGAACTGGTCGTCGATCACCCCGCGTATTGGACGGCCTGGCACTATTATGGCGCGCACACGCCGGGCAATCCCATGGCCTACGCCGCCTATGTCATGAAGGACGCCAGCCTCGCCCAGCAGGCGGCGCAGACTCTGGTGACCGCGTCGAAGCACCGGGTGATCCGGCCGGGCGAGTTCGGAGCCAACTTCGACGTGAAGCCGCACCTCAATTCCACCCCGGACGTGCCCGCCCCGGTTTGGGAGCTTCCCGGCCGGCCCGAAGGAGGGCCCGACGGACGCAAGTTTGGCACGATGATCGAATCGCTGGATTGGGTCGGTGCCTATCTGCCCAAGGACTGAGAGCCATCGGCATTGCTGCCGGCCCGCGCCGCCCATTCGCCGCGGCCCGGGCGGGAGCTTGATTTTCCGTTCGAAACCGAAGACGTCGTGTTTAGTCCGCCAATCATGAAACTCCACCCGATGCTGATTCGGGCGGTGCCGTGCGCCTTTGCGCTCTTGGCCGCCGCCGCCCAGGCCCAAACCGCGCTGCCCGCGCCCAAACTCGAGAAAAGGGGGGCCGCAACGCAGCTTATTGTCGACGGGAAGCCCTACCTCGTTCTGGCGGGCGAAACGGACAACACCGCGTCGTCCGACATCCCGTACATGGACACGGTGTGGCCCAAGGTCGTGAAGATGAACCTCAACACGGTCCTCGTGGGGGTCTCATGGGACTGGGTGGAGCCGGCGGAGGGCAGGTATGATTTCAGCATCGTGGACGGGATTCTGGCGGGCGCCCGCAAGAACAACCTTCGCCTGATCCTGCTCTGGTTCGGAAGCTGGAAGAACGGCCTGTCGAGCTTCGCGCCCGAGTGGGTGAAGGCCGACCAGCAGCGGTTCCCCCGCGTGAGGATCAAGAACGGCAAGTCGGTCGAGGTGCTGACGACCCTGAGCGAGGCCAACCTGCAGGCAGACACCCGCGCCTACACGGCCTTCATGAGCCATCTGCGCGACGTGGATTCAGCGCAGCACACCGTGATCATGATCCAGCTGGAGAATGAGGTGGGGCTGATCGGCGACTCGCGCGACCGGTCCGCCGCTGCCGAGGCGGCCTTCGCCGGGCCCGTGCCGCCGGAGCTTCCGGCCTACCTGCAGGCCAACCGGACGAGCCTCTGGCCCGACCTGCGCAGCCTGTGGGAGTCGGCCGGGGCAAGGACCGCCGGCACCTGGCAGGAGGTCTTCGGCGCCTCCGCGGCGACCGACGAGATATTCATGGCCTGGAACTACGCGCGCTACATGGACCACCTGGCAAAGGCCGGCAAGGCCGAGCTGCCGATTCCCGTGTTCTCGAACACCTGGCTTGTCCAACCCGAGGACCAGAAACCGGGCGATTATCCGTCAGGCTGCCCCGAACCGCTCGTCATCGACGTCTGGAAGGCCGGCGCCCCCGCGATCGACATCAATGCGCCGGACGTCCATCTGCGGAACTTCAAGGATTGGGCCGAGCGGTTCCACCGCCCCAACAATCCGCTCTTTGTGCCGGAGTCGTACGGCGACCTGGGCGGCGCGGCCAACGCCGTTTACGGGATCGGGGAGCACGCGGGGATCGGCTACTCGCCGTTTGGCGTCAACAATGGGGAGAAATGGGGCGAGGTCCGGCCCGGGAGCGACACGCCCGTGCCGACGGCCCTCGCCGACCTGCCCCTCGCCAGGGCCTACCGGGTGCTTGCGCAGATGACGCCGCTGATCGTGGAGGCCCAGGCCAGGGGGACCATCGCCGCCGCGTGGCTCAACACCCAGGTGCCGAGGCGGGACATCGCGCTCGGAAACTACATCGTGAAAGTCGATCTTCAGCGCAATCGGCGCAGTCCGGTGCCGACCGTGGGCTACGCCCTCGTCGTTTCCGTCGGGCCCGACGAATACTTTGTCGTGGGCCGCGACGTTCAGATCACCTTTGCGCCGAACACGCCCGGACCGGAAATCGCCGGCCTTGCCCGCGTGGAAACGGGCGACTTCGAAAATGGCCAGTGGGTTGCCAGGCGCCGGGTGAACGGGGACGACGTTGTCCTGGACTACGATCAGGCGGCGGCGGCCGCGAAGAACCAGTCCGGCAGCGGCCTGATCTTCGGCGCCGACGGTCCGACGATCCAGCACGTCAAGCTCTACCGCTACAACTGAGGGCTCCTGAAGGAACGGTCCAGGGTGTCCGCCCGGCGAGTCCGCGGCCGGGCGCCCCGCCTTGACTCGCGCCCCGGGCCGGGTGACAGACAAGGCGATGAGCGATGAGAAGGAAGGGGATATGTCCGCAGAGGACGCGGTCCTGCGCAGGCGCCTGCGCAGGGCCGGCACCGCCATCCTGCTTGCGGGCCTCCTTTCCGCGGCCCTCGTCTATCGGGCTGCGCCTCCGGCCGGCCCAAGGCCGGATCCGCTCGTCTCGGGCCATTCCAAGCGCGAGCTTGCCCAGATGGAGAATATCGGGGGAAAATCGGTCGTGTTCGCGGCCGAGCTCAACGAAGGCTTCGACAGCCTGTGGCACGGGAGGCGGCTGGCCTATGCGCTGACTTTCCTTTCGGCCGGAAGCGCCCTTGTGTGCTTCTTCCTCGCCAGTCGCCTGGACGAAGCTGCCCCGCCCGCGCGCCGCTAGGGGCGCTGCCGGCGAAGGGCGGCGGCCCGCGGCTGCCGGGCAACCGTGTCGCCGAGAAGGCGGGTAGCCACGCCTGGCAGCCCGAGCCGGCCCAGGGTCGCCCGCAGCGCCGCCCGCATCTCCGGCTTGTACCAGAAGAAGAAGCTTCGCTGCTCCTCCTTCTCGGCGGGAGTCTTCGCCACGGCAACCGGCTTCCCGTCGTACGGGTGGACGCCCGTCGCGTAGATCTCCGTTGCGACGGTCATCGGCGTCGGCGTGAAGTCCTGCACCTGCTCGAGCTTGAACCCGAGATCCTTTGTCTTGACCGCGACGTCGGCCATGTCGCCGGGCGTCGAGCCGGGGTGCGAGCTGATGAAGTAGGGGATGATCTGAAGCTGCTTCTTCCCGAACTTCACCTTCGCTGCGTCGAACTTCTCCTTGAACCGGAGGAAGTAGTTGAATGTCGGCTTGCGCATGACGCGAAGGACGGCGTCGGAAGTGTGCTCCGGCGCGACCTTGAGCCGGCCTGAAACATGGTGCTCGACGAGCTCATCGACGTAGCGCTCGTGGCTCTTCCTCGCCTCGGGCGACGCATGCTTGTGGAGGAACAGGTCCGGCCGCAACCCGCTCGTGACGAACGCATGCTTCACGCCCTCGGTCTCCCGCACGGCCTTGTAGATGTCGAGCAGTGGCGCGTGGTCGGTGTCGAGATTGCGGCACACGTCCGGCCATATGCAGCTCGGGCGGGAACACGCGTCGCAGATCCACTGCTCCTTCCCCTTCATCCGGTACATGTTTGCCGACGGCCCGCCGATGTCCGTTATCGTGCCGTGGAAATCGGGCATCGCCTTGATCGACTCCACCTCGCGCAGGATGCTCTCCTTGCTGCGGCTGGCGACGAACTTCCCCTGGTGCGCGGAGATTGTGCAGAAGCTGCATCCGCCGAAGCAGCCGCGGTGCATGTTGATCGAGTGCTTGATCATCTCGTAGGCCGGGATCGGCCCGCGCTTGCGGTACCGCGGATGCGGCAGCCGGGTGTAGGGCAGGTCCCAGCTCCGGTCGATCTGCCCCTCGGTCATCGTCGGAAAGGGCGGATTCACTACCAGCATCCGGTCGCCCGTCAGCTGGAAAAGCCGCCGCGCCTTCACGCGGTTCGACTCGGTCTCGATGTCCTTGAAGTTCGCCGCGTAGAGCTTCCGGTCGGCGAGGCACTCCTCGTGGGAGTGGAGCGCGAAGTCCTCCCAGTTCTGGTTCCTCGGGACCGGCGCGCCCGGCGGGAGCAGGACCGCCGTCTGGGCAACCGTCCGCAGGGAGGCGAAAGGCACGCCCCGCTTCAGCAGGCGCAGGATCTCGAGCAGGGGCAGCTCGCCCATTCCGTAGACGAGCAGGTCTGCGCCGCTCTCGGCCAGGATGCCCGGCTTGATCGCGTCCGACCAGTAGTCGTAGTGGGTCACCCTCCGCAGGCTCGCCTCGATTCCGCCGATAAGGACGGGCACCTCGGGGAACAGCTCCTTCAGGATCCTGGAGTAGACGGTCGTCGCGTAATCCGGCCTGAAACCGTGCTCGCCGCCCGGGGTGTAGGCATCCTCGCTGCGGGGCTTCTTCGCCGCCGTGTACCGATTGACCATCGAATCCATGCAGCCCGAGGTGACGCCGAAGAAGAGCCTCGGGGCGCCGAGCTTCCTGAAGTCGCGCAGGTCGTCGCGCCAGTTCGGCTGCGGGACGATGGCGACCCGCAGGCCCTCGCGCTCGATCATGCGGCCGACGACCGCGGTGCCGAACGCCGGGTGATCCACGTAGGCGTCGCCCGAGACGATGATGACGTCGACGCAGTCCCATCCGCGCGCGTCGAGCTCGTCGCGCGTCGTGGGCAGCCAGCGGGCGGGATCCCAAATGGGATCGCGGGCCGCGGGAGTCGTCGGGATGGCTTGCAACAAGGCTCCAGACGCTCGCCCGGCTTCGCCGCGGGCGCAAGCGCGGGGGATGATTCGGCTGTGGGTCAGTTCGCCCGCCTTTCATTGACGTTTCGAAGCCGTGTGCTACGAAGTGGCCAAAGAATTTGGACATGCAACCCGACTTGCAGGCCAAGAGCGTCCTGATCGTCGTCGATATGCAGACGTGCTACCTGAATCTGTACAAGAATCAGGACTACCTGCGCGAGAGAATCGAGGCGGTCAATCGGGCGATTTCAGAGGCCAGGGGCAAGGGGATGACCGTGATCATCACGGAGCATGAGTTCACCGGGTTTTGGACGCGTCTGGTCATCAAGCTCTTCATGAAGGGGGCCGGAATCCGCGGGTGCGACGGGTTTTCAACCGATCCGCGCGTCGACAGATCGGCAGCCGACCCCGTTTATTTGAAATTCAAGGAGGACCTGTTTTCCGTCGATTCATTGGTCGAGAGGCTGACGGAGGAAGGCGCCGGAAGGATCCTCCTGGCAGGGCAGGATGGAATGTATTGCATCAAGGGGTCGGCGCGCGGCGGCAGAAAAAGGGGATACGAGGTCACGGTCCTGGACCCGGGCGTTTTGACCTGCAACGAGCGGAGATGGAGGGCGGAAAAGGCGGCCCTGGAGTCGATCGGCGTTCGATTTGCCTCCGCGGTTCAGTGACCATCGGCGAAACTCCCGCGCCTTGCGCGCCCGCTGCCGGCGATGCGCCGGAAATTGAGTTTCCGGCATACCTGAATAAAATGGGTTGGCGAAAGGGCTGTCGCCCGTTTGCCAACATTCCAAATACAATCATGCCCGAGCCCACTGTCGCCCA
This sequence comes from uncultured Opitutaceae bacterium, assembly GCA_964605835.1. GTDB lineage: Bacteria > Verrucomicrobiota > Verrucomicrobiia > Opitutales > Opitutaceae > Palsa-1447. The sequence continues at coordinate 16,606 of CAZSEH010000017.1, read as the reverse complement.
GAAATTCCCCTATGTCCAAGATGCCAAGCCCGGCACCAACTATTGGTGCTCGTGCGGCCAGTCGAAAAGCCAGCCCTTTTGCGACGGATCCCACAAGGGAACCGCGTTTTCTCCGGTAAAAGTCGACATCGCCACCGAGAAGAAGATCGCCTGGTGCGGCTGCAAGCACTCGAAAGCCGGCGCATTCTGCGACGGCAGCCACAAGCACCTCTGACCGGCGGGGTGCGGCGACCGGCGTTGCGCCGGTTGCCTTTTTTTGGCGTGGAATTGCGGATTCCTGCTGTTCAAGATCGGCGGGAATGACCCAGAACACCCCGCGCGTCCTGCCGCAGCAATCAGGCCGATTCGGGCCGGGCGTCGTGTTCGCCCTGGCGGCCGCCATTGCACTCGGTTTTACTCTCTTCACCGACCAGCGGTGGGAGGACTATTACATCACCTTCCGGGTGAGCCAGAACCTGGCCCGGGGGGCGGGTCTCGTGTTTCAGCCCGGCGAAAGGGTCCACGCGTTCACCTCCCCCCTGGGAGTGCTGCTGCCGGCAATCATCAGCTGGTCGACGGGAACCCGGTCCGACGAGCTGACCCTGTGGATCTTCAGGCTTCTCACAATCGGCGCCTTTGCGGGCTCGGTCGCCGCGGTCTGGTCGATCGTCTGCGCCCTGGGCTGGAACCGGCTGTCGTGCGCAGTCGGTGCCGGCCTGCTCATGACGGACGCCAAATCCGTAAGTTTTTCCACCAATGGGATGGAGACGGCATTCATGCTCCTTTTCCTGGCGCTTTCGATCCGGCGGTTGATCGCCGACCCAAAGGGCGTCGACTGGGGGCTCGGCTGCTGCTGGGCGGCACTCCTATGGACCCGCCCGGACGGCTTCATTTTCTTCGGGGGCGTCGCCCTGGGCTGGTGGCTCTTCGCCCCGGGGTCCCGGCAGGCCGGAGGCCGGACGGCGCTTGCAGGCCGTTTCGTCAAGGCGGGCCTCGTGTGCGCCGTCCTCTACCTGCCATGGTTCATCTGGGCCTGGTGTTATTTCGGTTCTCCCGTTCCGCATACGGTGGTGGCCAAGGCGATCGGAAACAATCTGCCGGGCTGGCCCATGCTGCTCCTCGTGTTTGTCATCATGCCGATTCGATGTCTTGCCCTGGGCAAATGGGATTTCATCCTTCTGCCGACCTACGCCGCGGACTTCGGAGGCTGGCCGCACTTCATAATTTACGCCGCACACGCGCTTGTCGGGATTACACTATGGGCGTTCATGCTCCCGCGGATGGGACCGGCAACCCGGGCCCTGTCCGTGGCCTTCGTGATCGCGGCCTTCTACCTGGCCCTCGTTCAGCTTTTCCCGTGGTACATGCCGCCGGCGGCGATGCTGGCGTTCATCGTCCTGGCGGGAGTCCTGGAGGCAGGCTTCAGGGGCATCCGCCGGAAGATCATTCCGATCACCCTTGGCGTGGCTGCGGTCCTGTTTTCGGCATCGTTGCTCACCGCGTCCGCATGGCAGCTGCGCCAGCAGCAGCGGATCATCGAGTCCCAGAGGAAGGCGATGGGGGAGTGGCTCAAGGCGAACAGCTCGTCCCCGGCCGACACCGTGTTCCTGGAGCCGCTGGGTTACATCGGCTACTATTCGGGGCTCAAGATGCTCGACTATCCCGGACTATGCTCGAAAGAGGTGGTCGAAGCCCGCCGGAAGATCGGAGAGAACAGGCTGGCGCTTGTCGCGGAGCTGAAGCCGGACTGGGTGGTGCAGCGGCCGGGCGAGCTCTACAATGCCGATCCGGCCCTCAACGCCTGGTTCATCGACCACTACGCTCCCGCAAAGATCTTCAATGCAGGCGACCGGATTGCGGCGGTCAAGTTTCTGCCGGGGCGCCGCTACCTGCAGTTCGACCAGGGCTTTCTCGTCTGGAAACGGAAGGACTGACCCGGCGGGTCAGACTCCGAAATTCCGGCGGAGCTCGTCAAAGGCCGCGCTTGACGACCGCAGCAGCGCGTTGACCGTGTCGGTGGTCAGGCCGAAGCGGTGCATGAATTCGCTTCCGACGGGAGTCGCGGCCCAGGTTGGCCCCACCTCGGGCAGGAAGGGTTTGCCGACGCCCTGGGGAAGCACCGAGGAGGTGAAGAAGAGCGCCTCCGCCAGCCAGTTGCTTTCGGTCAGTGTCGCCGGTTCATACTGCATTCCGATTCCCTGGACGACCTTCTCGGAAAAATGCCAGTTGCCGAGGAGCAGGGCGCCGGCCTGCGCCTGCGTCATGCCGACGCCGTCGATCTCCCATTGCGTGATGGATTCGCTGCCGTCCCACAGGGAACCGGCATGTGAGTTGTCGAGCGCCTGGTTGATAGCCAGGCGGCCGATGAAGCGCAGCAACCCGACGGTGTAGGCCTCGTCCGGTTCGTCCTCGCCCGTCTCGCGGGCCAGGGCCTGCATGAAAAGTCCGTTGAAAAGGCTCTCCGCCCAGTAGTCCACGCCGTGGATCCCGTAGCAGTCCAGGTCCCGGTTGCTGGCGATGCGGGCGACCGCGACATTGAGGTGACGCATGGACTCCCGCAGGCCGATCCTTTGCACGGCATCGCCGATCGTGGTGCTGGTCCCGACGCCATAAAAGGCGCTGTTCGCGCATCGGATGATGTCCGCCGCCAGCGCGGAATCGCTTCCGACGAGGGCTGCTATGCTGGCGATGTCCGACATCGGATCGTGAAGGAGTTTCATCGCGTTCGCCAGGATCACCGGCGCGGGACTGAACTTCTCGATCTGTTGCAACGCGGCGAAGAACTGCTCCTTGGTGGGCTTCATGGATGAATCGATTATCCCTTGTGGTGACAATCGGTTGGGAATCGGCGGACTTAAGGGCTAATGGGTTCATGAGGAGGGCTCATGGTGGCCATCAGTTCCCGCATCGCGCCGCTTCGGCTCATACGGCTTGCCGAAGGCGGTGTTTCCGATCTTGGTTGGGCGCATGCATTCTGGGTTCGCGCTTTTGGTTGGTTTGGGCGTTGCTACAACGATGAGTGCGGCCGACGGAGCCAGCCTGGACAATGCGCGGGCGGCCGCATTCGCGCAGCTCGCGCTCAAGGGGATCGACAGGGAGTACCCCAACAAGCCCGGCGAGGTGCTGAGGGGCCAGGCCGACATCATGGGCCCGCGGGCGATGCATCCCGCGTTCTTCGGATCCTTCGACTGGCATTCATCGGTGCACGGGCACTGGCTTTTGGTGAGGCTGCTGAAGCTTTATCCGGGCATGCCGGGGGCGGCGGAGGTTCGCTCGCGGCTCGGGGCCCATCTGACAGCGGCCAACCTTTTGGCGGAGGCGGCCTATTACGAACCGAAGGAGAATCGCAGCTTCGAGCGGATGTACGGATGGGCGTGGACGCTGAGGCTGGCCCTTGAACTGAAGACCTGGGACGATCCGGACGGGCGGCAGTGGGCCGGGAACCTGGAGCCGCTCGAAAAGAGGCTCGTCGCCCTGACGGGGGACTATTTGACGCGGCTGACCTACCCGGTGCGGACGGGGGTCCATCCGGACACAGCCTTTGCCCTCGCTCAGATCCTGGACTACGCCCGCGGAGTGGGGAATGAGGCGCTGGCCGGGCAGGTCGCTGCGCGCGCGAGGCAGTACTTTGCCCTGGATCGGAACTATCCGATCTCTTTCGAACCTTCGGGTGAGGACTTCTTCTCATCCGGCTTGAACGAGGCGGACCTGCTCAGGCGGGTCATGACCAGGGAGGAGTTCTCGCGCTGGCTGGACGGTTTTGTGCCAGGCCTCCAATCCGGGGACCTGGGCAACTGGGCAAAGGCGGCGGAAGTGAGCGATCTCTCCGACGACCGGATCGTTCACCTGGTCGGTCTCAATCTGAGCCGGGCGTGGACGATGAGCGGGATCCTGTCGGCGCTTGCGCCCGGCGACCAGCGGCGGGCTGCGCTGGAAGCGGCGGTGAAGGTCCACGAGGCGGCCGGGCTGAAGTATGTCTTCAGCGGACAGTATGGCGGGGAGCACTGGCTGGCCACGTTTGCCGTCTACCAGGTCACAAACGCAGGGCTGGGTCGTTGATTCTATTTAGCACTGAAGCCCTTACCCAAGGAGGAATTGTGCCGATATTCAATCCTTGGCAGCCCCATGCCCCGAATCGGCAACATCAGACTCAGCATCCCCCAAAAACTCTGGCTTCTCACGATCATTCCCACGCTGGGAATGATGGTGGCCGGAGCGATGTCCTTTCATACCCTTTACACTGAATATCAAGGACTCCAACAGGACGCGAAGAGGCTGACGGCGTTCCGCCAGGAGGTCGCCGACTTTGTCGCTCTTTGCGACCAACTGGGAGCGGAACGGGAAGCCGCGCTCCAGGTCTTTGCCCATCCGAAGGACCAGCGGCGGATTCAGGATTTCAAATCGCAGTTTGCCGAAACCGATCGCGGCGTTGCTGAAATGTCGGCCAGGCTGAGCCGGCATGCAGCCTCGCCCGAGGCGGCGGCTTTTGCCGACAGGGATCCGATAATTCGCGATTTTTTTGCAACCCAGCTGCCCCTGGCGCGCACCGGCGTGACTGCAGGGAAGCTCTCCTCCGGGGAGGTGTATACGATTTACATGAAGCTCGCCTATGAAGCCCTGTTCATAAGCGAATGCTATCGTCCGACCATCCACACGCTGCCGGGCCTCAACGTTTTCGATGCGGTCCTTTCGTTGCAGAAGATCCAGCAGCAGGAGCTGGTCGCCATGAGGCTGACCCTTTATGGCCTTCAGCAGGGGAGCCTGACCAAGGACGAGCTGGCCTTGCTCCGGCGGCAGATGTTCGACTCCACCGAGAACGAGTATTACGTCCTCAAGTTTCAGCCCGAGCTTCGGGCGTTTTTCAGGTCCAGGATCCGGGGGACAGACGACGACACGGCGTTTTACGACTATCTGGTGAAACTATCCGGCATCCAGCGGGACGGCGCGCCCTTGCCGGACTTCAAGCCGAAGTCCGGATCGCTGCAGGAATTGGTCGCACGCCACTTTGCCTCCTATCAGACGGTGTATGCGTTCGCCTTCTCGCTCGCCGACAGCCAGCTGCTCGGCGTCGCCGCCCAGCGCCAGCGGCGCGCGGAGGGGATCGGGGCGGCCCTGTTCGCCGGCATCGTACTCAGCCTTGGGGCCAATGTCCTGATAACCCGCAGGACGCGGAACAGCCTGCTCGCCGTGTCGCGAAGCATTGCGCAGGCGTCCGATGACGTGAACGAGGCCTCGACGGAACTTACCACAGCCGGGGACCAGATCTCCTGCCACTCCACGCGTTATGCGCAGGCAATCGACGGGATCAGCCGGAGCCTCGACCAGGTTTCGTCGGTGGCTGAAACCAACAAGAATCACGCCACGAGCGCCGCGGCCACAACCGCCCGCGCTCGAGACTCGGTCGGCGCTGGATTGGGCACGATCAACGAACTCGATCAGGCGATGAATTCGGCGCGCAGCTCGGCGCAGAAGATCAACCAGATCATCGCCCGCATCAACGAGCTGTCGTTCCAGACAAACCTCCTGGCCCTCAACGCGGCGGTGGAAGCGGCCCGGGCGGGAGCGGCCGGAGCGGGTTTCGCGGTCGTCGCCGACGAGGTGAGGGGACTTGCCGGCCGCTGCGCCGAGGCCGCCAGGGAAACAACCGAACTCATCGAACAGTCGGCCAGGGATACGGCGACCGCTATCTCCAAGTCCGACGAACTGGCCGACCGGTTCCGGAGCGTCTCACGCAACATTCACGAGGTGAACGAGATCGTGTCAATGATCAGCACGAACTTCCGGCAGCAGGCCTCGAGCATATCCGAAATCAGCCAGTCGGTCGCCAAGCAGCGCAAGATTGCCCAGAGCATCGCGGCGGAGGCCCTGCAAACGGCGAGCACGGGCCTGTCCATGGAGGACCAGGTGGAGAGCCTCAAGTCGAGCGTGCAGCGCATGAACAGCATGCTTGGCGGGCGTGCCGCGACGGAAGGACCCGCGGGCCCCGATCGCGCAATTCAGCCGCGCACAAGTATTGCAAAGAATCCCGTGGAGGCGTTGACTCCCGTCTGATGAATCGGCTTTCGATCCTTGTAGTGGACGACCGCCAGGAGATTCGGAACCTCTTGCGCCTGTGGCTTGAGTCAAATGAGTGCAAGGTTGCGTGCGCGGAGGGAGGGAATGAAGCCTTGAAACTATTGAAGAAAGGCGGCCTCGACCTTGTCGTCACCGACGTGCTGATGCCGGACGGCGGCGGAGTTAACCTGATCTCGCAAATGAGGAAGGATTTTTCCCAGGTCCGCATCCTCGCAATTTCCGGGGGCGGCCCGCGGGTCACGAGTCCGACGGCCCTCCAGATGGCGCAAAGCGTCGGCGCGCACGCGCTCCTTCTGAAGCCGTTCGGCAGGGAGCAGCTCCTAAACGCAATCCGCCATTTGATGGAAGCCGACCTTCATCTGCTGGAGCTGGCCGCGTTGACCAGCGCCAGCCCGCGCGCCCACCGCGAACGGCTGGAGCACCGGCGGCCATCGACCATAGGATGACCGGGCCGGGCGGCTGCCCGCGGCAGTTGGCTCTTGCTTGATTCCGCCGAATGGCCGGCCAGTGTACTCGGCTCGTGAAGATCCACTGGTTCCAGCACGCCTCATCCGAGGGACTCGGCGCGATTGAAGGATGGCTCCTTTCGCGCGGTCATGTTCTTTCCTGCACCCGGTTTCACGCCGGCGAGGCGCCCCCGGCGACTGCGAAGGGATTCGACTGGCTCATCGTCATGGGCGGCGCGATGAACGTCTACCAATACCGCGACCATCCGTGGCTGTTGCCGGAGAAATGCCTGATCAGCAAGGCGCTCGCCGCCGGAAAGCGGGTGCTGGGGATCTGCCTCGGCGCCCAATTGATCGCCGACACATTGGACGCGAAGGTATACCAGAATGGAGAGCGCGAGATTGGCTGGTTCCCGGTGCGGGCCGTCCCGGACGGTGTCGCTTCGCCTTTCAGGTTTCCCGCCGAAACCAAGGTGTTTCACTGGCACGGCGACACTTTCTCCCTGCCGCCGGGGAGCACATGGCTGGCGAAAAGCGCCGGCTGCGCCCACCAGGCATTTGCGGTCGGGTCGAGGGTGCTCGGTTTGCAATTCCATTTGGAAATGACCCCTGCGGACATGAGTTCGATCGCAAAATCATGCGCGGACGAGCTCACGGCCGGCCGTTACGTTCAGACGCCCGACAGGATGATTGCCCAGGCAAGGGGGAACGTGGCGGCCGGGGTTCTTCTTCACCGGTTCCTGGGCGTCCTGGAAAAGGGCTGAGCCGGCCGGGACTCCCCGCCAGGGCCGAATCGGGTGCGTTGGGCGCGCCGCTCGCCTTCTTTCTTCGATGGCGCGGGTTGTTAAATCGCAAAGATTGGTTTCCCTGCTTCTGATGCGCCCCTACGCCCGAGCATTCGCACCCAATCTTCTCTTGGTCATTCTTCTGAGTCCGGCCGGCAGGGCCGCGGGCCAGAACCTGCAGGCCGGAGACTCCGCACACGGGAAGATCCTGTTTCAGCAAAGCTGCGCACTCTGCCATGCCACCGGGCAGGAGCAGCCTCCGGTGAACAGGCTGGGGCCGATCCTGGCGGGAATCGCGGGGCGGCCGTCCGCTTCGCTTCCCAGCTACGGGTACTCGAAGGCGCTGGCAGCCGCGCACCTGACGTGGGATTCAGGGACGTTGGACAAGTTTCTTTCGGGCCCTTCCTCGCTGGTGCCCGGAACGACGATGGCAGTCATTGTGGCGAGTCCCGTCGATCGCAGCGACCTGATCGCCTTCCTGGCGACCCTGCGACCCGCCGCCCCGGCTGCTCCGCGCGAGAATGTTTCCTCCCTCCGCCGCGTGGCAACGCCGGGGGATTGGCAGAACGACCACCCCGGCGCGCGGCACCGGATCCGGCTTGAGGAGTTGCCCGCGCCCTTTGCCACCCATTCGGCGGGAAACTCCCCCCGCACCGTCGATCGCCCCGAAGGCGCCGCCCTTTCCGTCCCGGCGGGGTTCCAGGTCAAGCTGTTTGCCTCCAAACTTTCCGGGCCGCGCCTTCTTCGCACGGCCCCCAATGGCGACATTTTCATAGCGGAGACCCGCCGCGGCCGGATCCATGTGCTGCGCGCTGCGGACGGGGCGGACGCCCCCTCCGAAGACTCTGTCTTTGCGGACAACCTGGAAGGACCGTTTGGAATCGCATTCTATCCGCTGGGAGGGGATCCGCAGTGGGTGTACGTGGGAAACCTCAATTCCGTCGTGCGCTTTCCCTATCGAAGCGGCGACCTGAAGGCCCGTGGTCCGGCGGAAATCATCGTGCCGCTCCTGGCCGACAGCACCGGGGGGCACACCACCCGGGACGTTGCATTCTCGCCCGACGGGAAGCGGATGTTCATCTCGGTCGGCTCCGGATCCAACGTGGCGGAGGGGATGGCGCTGAAGTCTCCGGAGCAGGTCCGCGAATGGGAGGCTGCGCATTCGCTGGGCTCGGCCTGGGGCTACGAGGCCAATCGCGCCAACGTCCTTGTCACTGATCCGGAAGGCCGGCAGCAGCCCCGGATCTTTGCCGCTGGAATCCGCAACGCGGTCGGACTGGCCGTCCAGCCGCTCACCGGCCAATTGTGGGTGTCGACCAACGAGCGCGACGCCCTGGGCGACGACCTGGTGCCGGATTACATCTCGCACATCGAGCCGGGCGCGTTTTACGGGTGGCCCTGGTACTACATGGGCAGCCACGAGGATCCGCGCCATCCCGGCGAGCGGCCGGACCTGGCGGGCCATGTGACCGTTCCGGACGTGCCGGTGCAGCCGCATTCGGCGAGCCTGGAGATGACGTTTTATCCGTCCAGCGCCTCAGGTCCCGCCGCATTTCCCGCGGAATACCGCGGGGACATCTTTGCGGCATTCCACGGCTCCTGGAACCGGACCGGCCGCACCGGAAGCAAGGTGGTGCGGGTCCTGTTGAAGGACGGCGTGCCGACCGGAGAATATGAGGACTTCCTGACCGGCTTCGTGATCGACGACGGCCACGTCTGGGGCCGCCCCGTAGGGGTGACGGTGGCCCGCGACGGCGCGCTCCTCGTGACCGAGGACGCGAACGACACGCTCTGGCGGATCTCCTATTCGCGCAGCCCTTAGCAAGCCCTTTCCTGCGAAGGCCAGCGTAGGTCTTCAGCAGCAGCCTGCCGGGCCTACGCGCTTGATTTGGCACCGATACGGCACCATTATGATGCCATGAATGTCACGCTCAAGTCCGTGCCCAAGCGCCTCCACACCCGCCTCAGGGAGGCGGCCAAGCGGAATGGTCGCAGCCTGAACACCGAAGCGATCGCCGCCCTTGAACGCGAGTACCTGCCGGCGCGCCTTGACCCCCAGGCGTTTCTTTCCGATCTGCGGCAGCTTCGCGAAAGATTTCCCGTCTCCCCCGCGCTCAGTCCCAGGGAATTGAAGGCCGCGATCAACCAAGGGCGGAAGTGATAGTTGCCGATTGCACCGTCATTGCCCGGCTCATAATCCGGGCAGACGATCCCGGACCGGTCGATTCGCTTTTCGAGCGCGATCCGGGATGGATGGCTCCAAGCCTCTGGCAGGCTGAGTTTGCCAGCGTGCTTTGCAGATACGAGCGGGCAGGCCGCCTTCCGCCGGACGGTACCGCCGCCCTGATAGAGAAGGCATTGGAACTCTTCGCGCAAACCACGCGGCAGGTCCCGATTGCCCGTGTATTGGAGACCGCCAGGCGGACTGGCTGCTCCAGCTACGACAGCCACTACATCGCCCTCGCCGAGGATTTGCGCCTGAAACTTTGGACGTATGACGGGGAAATCCTCAAGAAATGCCCCCGCATCTCGCAAAAGCCGTGAGGCCCCGGCTTTAACCGGGCCTAAACGGAATTGGCGGGACGCTCTAATGTTCGATGGTGTCCAATCTTCTTGTCGTTCTTTGCGGCGATTCCGACAAAACTGGCGCATCCAGCTCGACCGGCCGGCCCTTCACTGACTGACGGCCGCCGGCGCGTGACTCCCGGGCCCACCTGAAAGCTCCGCCAAGTGGTCCAGCACCGAAACGATCGGACCGGGGCTGCCGTCGTCGTTCCATGCCTCCCTTTCCGGCGCCCAATACATGACCCCGAGCCCGCGCGGCGCCTTCTGCACCAGGTTCACGATATCCGCCATGTATTGCAGCCGGCCGTCCGGCGTCTGAGGCCACAGCATGCATTTGTTGTTCGCAATCCTTGATCGTCCGTAGCCCGTTTCGACGATCAGAAAATCCTTTCGATAGCGCAGCGCGCAGCGATTCATGTTGTCCCGGACCTGTTCGAGGGTGCCGTGGCCCCATTCGGGGTAGAAGCTTTGCGCGATGATGTCGTACCTGACGTGGGCGTCACTCAGGTGGTCGAAAAACCAGCGGGTAACGTTCCAGTTTGCGCCCTTGTCGATGTGGATCGCGATTCGGGGCGGCGTGTCGCCCGCCGCCCTGTCAACGCCCCGTATGCCCGCTTTCAGGATTCGCGTGAGGCGGTTCCATTGCACGGCATCATCGTATGGTTCCGGCGGATTGTGCTCGGTCGACCCGGGCACCCTGAGCTGCGCCGCCGGCCAGAGCGTGCCGCGCGTGATTTCGTTTCCGACCTGCACCCAGTCGGGCATGGCGCCCGCGTCCTTCAGGCGCTTGACGGTGTCGTAGGCGCTCGACTCGACCCGCTTCTCCAGTTCGTCGAAATCGAGCCCTCTCCAGGCCACCGGGATGTCCTGGTGCTGCGGGTCGGCCCACGTGTCCGAAAGGTGAAGGCACAGGAGGAATTTCGCGCCGGCGGCCTTGATGCGCCTGGCCAGGGGAATCGCGGCCTCGAGCGTGTTATCGGGAGCATTCCGGACGGGCGCCACGAAGACACGCACCCGAAACGCCGTCCATCCGTGATTGCTGAGGATCGTCAATTCGTCGCTGGCGACCCCGTTTTCCCGGTAAGTGCGGATGCTCGGCTGGCCGCGGCGCGACGGGGCGTCGAGCGCCGAAATGTCGGCGCCCAGCACGAATCCGGAAATGCGGGCCGCGTCCCCCGAAGGAGCCGCGGAGCCCGGGCTTACCCTCGACCCCTGGGGCATTGCGCAGCTTGCCAACAAGGCCAGCAGCCAGGCGGACAACGCCGGCCCTCGAAGGCGCCGGACCGGACTTCGCAGGTCGCTGCGTGCGGATCCTCTCGTCGCGGGGCTGCCGTGCACTTCTCCAGCTTGGCGAAGCCGGCTCACCCGACGCAAGGTCGGGATTCGCGGCGGCCGGCCGGCTTGGGCGAATCGCGGCCGCGAAGAGGGAAGCTACCTGTCGGCCGTTACAACGGCGATCATAAGGCCGTCGTGGCCTTTCTCGCCGACCGTCTGGATCGTTGTCGCGTTCACGCGGGGCTCGTTTGCGACGAGCTCGTTCATCCGGCGGACGCCCTGGACCAGGGGATCGGCGCTGTCCGCGTCAGCCACGGCTCCGCTGCGGACGACATTGTCGGCAATGATGACGGTGCCCTGGCGCGAGAGCCTGAGCGCCCAAGTGAAATAGTCGGGGTAGCCGTCCTTGTTGGCATCGATGAAGATCAGGTCGAACGGATCGCGGTCCTCGGCGGCAATCTTCGGCAAAATGTCCAGCGCCTTTCCGATCCGCACTTCGACGATGCCCGACAGATCCGCCCTGGCGATATTGGCGCGGGCGACTTCGGCGCACCTCGGATCGGCCTCCAGGGTGATCAGCCGGCCGTCGGCTGGCAGGCTCCGAGCCAGCCAGATCGTGCTGTAGCCTCCGAGGGTGCCGATCTCAAGAATCGTGCGGGCGCCCCGGATCGACGCGAGCATGTGGAGCAGCTTGCCCTGGATCGCCGAAACATGAATGGCGGGAAGCCCCGCCGCGGCGCTGTCCCTCAACGCCGCATCAAGGACGGGGTCGTCCTTCACGAAGAGTTCAGCGATGTAGCGGTCGACCGCCGTCCATTGTTCCTGGGCCATGAGCTTCAACTGATGCCCGGTTGCCCCGGTAAGTAAAACCAAGAATCGACGTCCGGCCCCCGGCGGCATAGAACTTTTGGCGCTCCCAAACGACAGGCTTATACCATGAAACTTACCCCGCTCGCTCCCCTTTTGTTCGCGGCGTCGGTCCTCGCCGCACAGACAGCCGGCAATCCGGCGCCGGGCGCCGTTCCGGCCTGGCAGACGATCACCCAGCCGACAGTCGCGGAGGCCGCCGCCGCATTTCCCGCCCCGCCGCGCGAATACGGCACGATCCACTGGGCGATCTGGGGAGGCCCCCAGTCGAAGGAGAAGGTCCTGGCGGACATCGAGCGCATCCAGGCCAACGGCACCTTTGTGGTCATGATCGACAATTCGGGGGGAATGCAGCCGAAGTACTTCACTCCGGAGTATCTCGACCTGGTCAAGTTCACGGTCGCGGAGTGCAAGAAGCGCGGCATGAAGGTTTGGATCGAGGGCGACGCGGGCTATCCCGACGGCATGGCCGGCGGGATGATCCGCCGGGACTATCCGCAGCTCGGCATGCAGGCCATCGTCGCCGATGCGCATTATTCGGTCGTCGCAGGCCAGACGATAAAGGTCACGGTTCCGCCCGACACGCTCGGAATCCTGGCCTACAGCCGCGGCGCGGGGCTTTGCCAGCCGCTCCCGATACCGGCCGACGGATTGGTTTCCTGGACGGCCCCCGATCCGGGGATGTCGGAGCTCGTCTTCGTGCGCCACGTCTATCGCAGCTCGCCGACGCGCTACACCAACCGCGAGGACGGCACCCGCGACAAGGACAGCCTCTACACGCTGATCGACTACCTGGATCCCCAGGCCACCGCGACGTACATTCACCTGATCCTTGACACCTACACGAAGGTCGTGGGCGAAGAGTTTGGGAAGACGATCCTCGGCTTCCGCGGCGATGAGACCGACTTCACCGGCTTCATGCCCTGGACGCCGAAGCTGCTCGAAACCTTCAGGCGGGAGAAGGGCTACGACCTGCAGCCCTACATCGCCCAATTTTTCGCTCCCACGCTGACCGAGGACGCCCGGCGGGCGAAGGCGGACTACTGGGATGTCTGGAGCGGAATGTTCCGCGACAATTTCTACAAGCCGCTCGCCGTTTGGTGCGCTGCGCACGGCATGGAGTACATGACCCACCTGAACCATGAGGAGCTGATGATCGACCTGAGCCGGGGCGAGGATCTCATACGAAACGAAGGCTCCTTCTTCCGGTGCTTCCGAGACGTCCAGGTCACGGGCGTCGACAACCTGAACCAGATCGGGCCGGGAATTGTCGCCGACTTTCCAAAGCTGGCCACCTCCGCCGCGCACCTGTACGGCCGGCCGCAGGTCTGGAACGAGGAGGGCGGCAATCCCTACCAGAGCGGCAAGTTCATCGCCGATTACAATTTCGTCCGCGGGATGAATTTCCTGCAGATCCGGGGACTCAACAATCCGCCCGCCGCCGACGGCCCGAAGCTGCTGAATCCGGCCGCATCGATCGCCTGGTACGTCAACCGCGCGAGCTACCTTCTGGCCAACGGCCGGCCGGCGGCCCAGGTCGCCCTTTACCATCCGACGGACAGCATGTGGTACGGGGACAAGGACGCCGACGATGTCACGGTCAAGCTGGTGACCCAGCTCATGGAGCATCAGATCGATTTCGACCACATCGACCTGGATTCGCTGGTCTCGGTCTGCACGCTCGACGGGGCCGGCCTGAGGAACCTCAGCGGCCAGGTTTACCGCGCGGTCGTCGTCCCGAGCATGACGGCGATCGACAAGCGGATGCTGGACCGGCTGCGCGCCTTTGCCGCCGCCGGCGGCAAGGTCGTCTTTGTCGGCCGCACGCCGACGATGGTGGTCGACGGGACCTTCCTGCATGCCGGAACCGTGGCGCCGGACCTGGGATTCGCCACGCTCGAGCCAAAGCCGGAGATCACCGACCGCGTCGTCGCGGCGCTCCCGGCCCCGGATGTCGGCCTGGATTCCCCCTGCCCGCCGCTCAAGTACATCCGCCGAAACCTCAAGGACGGGGACGTCTACTTCCTCTTCAATGAATCCAACCAGGCTGTCACCCGCACGGCGACACTCGCGGGCACGGGCCAGGTGCAGGTCTGGGATGCGACGAGCGGCTCGATTCATCCGCTGGCGGCAGTGGCCAAGGCGGAAGGCAGCGTTTCCGTGCCCGTCACGCTCGGGCCGCAGGAGGCCCGCTTTCTCGTGATCGGACCGCTGCCGGCGGGCGCCGGCGATCCGGCTCCGACCGTCTCCCTGAGCCAGCCGGTCGCCGACCTGAACGGCGACTGGTCGATCACCCTGGGCGACAAGCAGGTGACCGGGGCCCTCAAGTCGTGGAAGGACCTCGGCGCCGGGACATTTTCCGGCGCGGCCGAATACAAGCAGGTCTTTATGGCGCCCGATGCCCTTCCCGCGGGAAAGCGGGTCTACCTTGATCTGGGCGATGTGCATGAGATCGCAAAGGTGAGCCTGAACGGCACCGTACTGGAGGCCCGCGCATGGCCGCCCTATCTCTGGGACGTGACATCGGCGCTCAAGGGCGGCTCCAACACGATTGAGGTGGCCGTTGAAGGTGCGGTGAGCACCCAGCGCCCGGGATTTGGCATGGGCATGGGCCGCCGCCCCGGCGAGACGGCGCCGAGTACGGCCGCCGCGAAGGGCTTCGCTCCGACCGGCGTTCCCGGCGGGCTGGCGGGTCCGGGCGAGGGCAGTCCGTTCGGCGGACGCCGCGCCGGATTTGCTCCGGGCGGTCCGCCCCTGCGGGGGGAGACGGCCAAGCCGGAAGCCATGGGCCTTTTCGGCCCGGTTCGGTTGCTCGCCCAATAGGATTCCAAACCCTTCTCCCACCCCATGAACTTATCCCGAATCAGCCTGGCGGCCGTCGCATTGCTCGCATTTGGCGCGCGGCGCGCGGTGGCCCTCGACCGGCCGGAAGTCACCTTCAAGGTGTTTCAGTTTCCAGCCGACAAGATACCCCGGGTCGACGGCGATCCGAGCGATTGGGACATCGTGCCCGACTCGTATGCGATCGACGGCAGCCAGATGCGCGACGACGGCGGCCAGCATGACGCGCCGGACCCGAAGACCTTCGATCTGAAGGTCAAGGTCGGCTGGGTGAAGGGCATGAACCAGCTCTTCTTCCTCTATCAGGCCACGAAGGGGCACTGGGATTTCTCGTCGCCCGCGCTTCCCGGCGACATCTTTGAGCTCGTCGTGGACGGCGACGCATCCGGCGGCACGCTGATCTCCCCATCGAGGCCGGACCCGGCCTCGCCCCGGCCCTCTCCCGACAGCCGGATCGATCCCAATGAGGCGCATTGGGCCATTGCGGGGGTGCAGGCCCAGAACTACCACATCTTCACGCCGGCGCTGGACAAGGACTGGTGCATGTCCTGGGGCGCGCCCACCTGGGTGAAGGAGCTGCCCTACGCCAACGCCGCGACCCGTTACGCCTTTCATTCCGGCGAGGCGGGCAAGCTCGTCCTGGAGTTCTGGGTCACGCCCTTTGACTACGCGGGGCCCGAGGGGCCCCAGCGGGCGGTCCCGTCGGTCCTGGCCGAAAACAAGATCGTCGGGCTTTCCTTCGCCATCATCGACTTCGGCGACACGCCGGGAGGCCGGCACCATTTTTGGAACCTGTCACGGCACCACACGATGTTCGGGGACGCCTCGTATCTCTGCGCTTTCCGGCTCATGCCGATGGAGCCGGGCCTCCTTCCGGCGATTCAGGCCCAGTGGAGCTGGAAGGTTGTGGACATGGACCGCCGCCTGGTGGCCTTCAAGGACCTGTCGGTCGGACAGGTCACCTCCTGGCGCTGGGACTTCGGCGACGGCACGACCTCGACCGAACAGAACCCCATCCACCAATTCAAGCGCGCCAGCGGCCCGACCGTCATCCTCGATGTCACCGGCCCCGCCGGCACGTCGCGCCGTTCGAAAGTCGGCGACGTCCAGTTCAAGTGAAATAAAAACTTAGGAGGACCTCAGGCCTCAACCCCTGCCAAACGGTGCACCCCTTTCAACTGAATCGTTCCGGCTGAGGTCTTCAGCCCCAATCCCCAATGAATATTCCCCGAATCTGCCTCGCGACCCTCGCCGCGGCGGCTTTCAGCCTCCATCCCGCCTCGGCCCTCGACCGGCCCGAGGTTACCTTCAAGGTTTTCCAGTTCCCGGCCAACCAGATTCCCCGAGTCGATGGCGACCCGTCGGACTGGGCGATTGTGCCGGACTCCTACGCCGTCGACGGCAGCCAGCTTGTCGACGACGAAAACCCGCACGTCCCGCCGGATCCCAAGGTGTGCGACGTGCGCGTGAAGGTGGGCTGGGTCAAGGGAATCAACCGGCTTTATTTCCTGTACGAGGCGACCAAGAGCACCTGGGATTTTTCCTCGACCGGCCTGCGCAACGACACTTTCGAGATCGTCGTCGACGGGGACGCGTCGGGAGGCCCCCTGATCGACAAGGCCCACAAGGAATTCTGGATTCCGGAGCACGTGGGCGTCTCCGCCGCCGTGCCGGACGACCGGATAAGCAACGATGAGGCCAACTGGGCCATCCACGGAGTGCAGGCGCAGAACTACCACATTTTCACGCCGGCCAAGGACAAGGACTGGTGCA
>CAZSEH010000016.1:1483-50004 GCA_964605835.1 uncultured Opitutaceae bacterium | reverse complement strand
GAACGGATGAAGCAGATTGCCGCCGCAAAGGGAACGGCGACACCGCAGGAACAGACCGCGGTCATGGGGGAATTCGAAAGCCTGATGAAGCAGTACAGCGACCTGCGGGACCGATATGACGCCATCCAGCCGGCAAAGGATGATTAGCTGGATGATTCGCGATCATGCCGGGTGAGCCGCATTTGGCCGGGGGCATGAGGTTTGGGACCGGCCGGCCGTCGCGGCGCCGGTAGAGATTGAAGTCGCCGGAATCGATGGTGACGAGGCGGGCGGCGGGATGACGCTCGGAAAGAATGACGAGGGACGCGTCACCCACGTCCATATGCGGTGCGAATCTCCTGATCAATTCGGCACGCCGGGGAGCGTGCTCGGGGAAGACGCTCGGAAAGCGAATATGGCCTGAATCCGGCCCCCCTGCCTCATCCGGACGATTCCCGTCCTCCGCCCAGAAGCGGCGGTGCGGCCGAGCCCGCGGGTACAAGCTTGGTCCTGGCACGGTCGAGGTCCGGCCCCATTCCAGGCTCGTCCAGCATGGCGATGACCTCGTTCTCGGGCAGAAGGAGGCGCGTGCGGAAGCTCATTTTGCTGCGGGTCTGTCCCTCGTTGTTCTCGGCCAGCGGGCACAGGGCCACCGACTGGGAGGCCACGCATTGGGAATCGGTTATGAAATTGTCGCAATGGGGAATGACGCGGAGGCCCTTGTAGCCCCGCGCGATCTCGCCTTGCACCATTTCCGTCACCCGCAGCCATTCGGAGACGCCCCCGCACCAGTCGGGGTCGCACTGAACCCAATCGAGGCATTTCCTGTCGAGCAGCGGCTTGAGGTGCCAGCGACCATAGTGGTGTTCGCCGGCAGCGACCGTAATGCCGGTCTCGCCCTTGACCCGCGCATAGCCCTCGACGTCCTCCGGCGCGGTGGGTTCCTCCATCCAGTAGGGGTCATAGGGGAGCATCGCCTTGGCCAGCTCAGTCGAAAAGGCGCCCGAAATCTCGTTTCGCATGCTGTGGTTGTCGAACATCAGGACGGCCTTCGGTCCCAGTTCCTCGCGTATCACGCGAACGAGTTCGAGGTTCTTGCGAAAACCCTCCCTGCCGTCCTTCGGGCCGTAGATGAAATACCACTTTTGGTGCCTGTGGCCCCGGTCGAATTCCTCGCGCGCGCGGAGGCGCGCCTTTTCGATGTCGCCCCCCTCGCCGATGCGCGTGTAGACGGCGATCTGCCCGCGCTCCACCCCTCCGATGAGGCGCCGGACCGGCTGGCCGGCCACTTTTCCCCGCAAATCCCAGAGCGCATTCTCAAGGGCGCCCAGGGCCATGATGGCGAGCCCGGTCTGCGTGTGCCGCGTGCCCCTTGTCGTCCCCCAGATCTTCCTCCCGCTCAACGGATCGACGCCGTCCGCATAAACCTGCAAGGGCTTGCCGGGATAAAGAGTGTCCCAAAAAAGCGGAAACCCGAGCGCCGGGTCAAACGGATCGCGGCCGACCAGCAACGGAATGAGCCTCGGCAGCATGCCCTGCATCCGCAGCGGAATTCCCCATTCAAGGGTTCCGAACACGCCGATGTGCCCGTTGTCATCCTCGATTTCAAGATGGTCGGCCGAAACCTTCGGAAGGGCATACCTGACGACCGAAACCCGCCTGATCCTCTGCTTCGGGCGGGATCCAAGGGTCTCGAGGGCCCGGCTCCAATCGGAACAGCAAAGCATCGCGGAGAGCGCCGCGCTTTGCCTGATGAATTCCCTCCTATGCATGTCTCGATCCTTTCGTTTTCTCGCCTCAGTGCACCGTCTGGCGCATGTCACGAAACGGCAGCGGCGCAAATGGGACAACAGACGGCATATTCCTCAAAAACAGGGTTACTGGGGTTGAAACGCGCTTTGTCTGTTAGACGTTTCCAAAAGGCTTCTGGAGCCAGAAAAAAACTTTATTTCGCCTGCGTCGCCAACCTGCGTCTGGAGCAAATGAGAAGCTGGTGCCCTGGAATCGAGATTCCGGGCTGGGCGGTGCTGCCGGACTGCCGTCGGGCACGGAGTCAGCCGGGGCGGACCGGTCCATCCATGGGATTCGAGCCATACCAGGTTCCCTCGTTGCGAAAAACCACGCAGCGGGTGAACGATGTGCGATCGGCCAGGTGGCTCTCCTGCTGGCGTTGCGTCTGGAGCCGGTGCACGCCGGGTCCGTAGGCGAACTCGTTCATGGCCGGAAGGCTTCGCCAGATCGCGACCGACACCGGGTCAAACTCAGGATTTCGCGGAAAGAAGAACGACTGCTGCGAGTGGAGCCCGGGCATCGCCGTCATGGATGAACGGATCGCGAGCATGCCTGTCAAGAATTCGCGGACGCGGGTCATGTCCAACCCTGGAGTCATGTTCCATCCTGAGGTGGTGATCGAGACGAAGGGCGCTTCCGGCGGGGGCGTGATGGCCAGCGCATCCCTGGAGAACAGGAGACCGGGCCTCGCGCGATCCAGGTAGTTGGCCTCTCCCTTGTGGCGAAACGGCTGAAGAATGGCGCCCCAAACCTCGCGCGCCTCCCGCGTCCAGGGTGCAAGGGATTCACGGTCTTCAAGCAGGCGATGGGCGGAGTGCGCCGTCGCATGCAACCCGAGGACGGCAAACACAAACGCCTGCCGGGAATCGGGCTCGGTCCCCGCCGCCTGCGTGTCGGCGGCCACGCCGCAGAACAGCACGCCCGGGCGTTCTTTCGTCTCGATCATGCCGGCCGTCCGAATGGCGTCAAACCGGACGAGATGAAGCGAAACGCAGGAGGCTCTTTGCATGCTCAAGGTCCCTCATGGTCCGTGCCGATCGCGGAGATACTCAAGCCACCATTTGATTCCGGGGTTCCCGGGCGTGCCGTCGCCGCCGGGGTCCATGTTCGGCCCGAGGGGCGGCGGGGCCTGCAACCAGGTCGAGGCAAGAATGTAGCCGTTGGCGCCATCGATCAGCCGGGTGGCAGCGGCGATTTGGCGTTCCTTCATCTCCGCCGTGTAGACCCCGACGTTCGAGTAGTTGTAAACGCCCTTCTGCTTGCTGTAATCGCCCCAATAGTTCGAGTTCGGCGGCGAACCCTCCGTCTCGACATAGGGTTTTCCGGGAATCCTCGGGCTGAAGTGAATGGCAAGGTCCGCATTTCCCGGAGGCGCGGGCCTGGCGTTGTAGGCGATGATGCACAGCGGATCCGCGGCGTGTCCGGCGGCAATCATATCGCCGATGCTCCATTTCATCGCGGCATTCGCCATGCCCTCGTTGTCCGGATCGACGAAAACGTTTCGGTAGCCGCGCTCCCTCAGCCAGGCGACCGTATTGCCGAGCGCCCGGTCGGCGTCCGCCTGCGTCCAGTGCGCAAGGTCCTCCTTTGCGCGCGAGTTTCCCCAATAGAGGCAGCCGACCAGCACGATGATCTTGCGCGCATCGGCGGCATCGATGATCCGGCCGAGCCGCGCGCCGTAGGCCGGGTCGAGCGTTGCATCGGGCCGGTAGCCCTTGGCGTCTGTGAAACGCGAGCCCATGAGGTAGACGCTGATCGTGTTGACCCCGTAGGAACGGAATTGACCGAGGTGATCGATGAGCTCCCGGGTGGTGCCATCGGAGACCAGCGCCGCCGACGTGCGCAGCCCCTTGATCTTGATCGGCTCGCCATTCAGACGGATCTCCGCACCGACGATCGTCAGGGTATTGCGGCTGCCCGGTTCGGCCGGCGGGGCAGCCGCGAGCGGCGGCAGGGCGAGGCCCAGGCCGAAACAGCACAGGGTGCGCAGGAACACTTCAGACGTGGATCGAGCGTGCATTGGCGGGGAAGAGTCCTTGACAAACGTCATCCGGACGGCTGGCGATGATTCAGCCAAGCCGGCCATGGGCGAGGCAAGCCGCTTTTCGGGCGACAGGAACGGCCTCGCGGGAGTCCATGGCGCAGCCCGGCCGCGGAGTCGCCGCATCCCCCCGCCCTTCAAACCTCGGCGGTTGCGAGGTGTTTCTCCTCGGTCCGTTCGAGGTCCGCCCTCGTGAGATTCACGAACACCTTCGACTCCTCATAACTGATGCGTGAAATCTGGGCGGGAGTGATCAGGATTTCCTTGCCGGAATACCAGTGGCCCGTTTCGACGGCCAGCTCCCGGATCACCCACCTCTTCTGGTCCACAAGGAAGCCGCTCACCGAGCCGATCATTCCGTCTGTGGCCTGGATTTCATAGCCTGTCACGGCGTTGGTGCTGCGCAGATGAATGTCGTCCCACCTGGAATAGGCATAGGAGCGGAAATCGTATGGGCGCAGGGACGGGGTGAACGTGGGGAAGTCGCGCGGCCCCCAGATGCCGCCGCCGTCCCAGTAATAGGGCCAGCCGTAGTAGTTGTAATAATTTTCCTCGTATTGGCGCGAGACGGGCCGGTGCGAATCGATCGAAGGACTGTTTTCGATCTGTTTGCGCGTCAGGTTGATGGCCAGGACCTTTCCATCGTGGTCCAGATGCCCGAAGGCGTGCGGGGAAAGCAGCACTTGGCGCCCGGCAAGCCAGTTGCCCGTGTCTGCGACCAGGTAGCGAATGGCCCAGGTTTTGTCGTCAAAGTAGAAGTCCTGAACATGACCAATGGAGCCGTCGGAAGCGGCGAGCTTATGGCCGCGGATTTGTTTTAGATTATGGAGCATAAATTTGGTTTTTGGCCTGGGATTCTGGCGCTGGTTTTTCCGCGCTAAATGACCCGCAGCACGATCTTGCCCCGCTGGTGGCCGCGTTCGCTGAGTTCCTGGCCGCGGGTCGCGTCGGAGAGGGGCAGGACTGTTTCAACAACCGCCTTGAGTTTCTCGGCGTCGGCCAGTTTCGCGATTTCCGCCAGCTGCGCCGCATTCGGCTGGGTAAAGACAAAGGCCTGCCGGACCCCCTGCCTGGCCGCGATCTCGGCCGAAGGCGGGCTGGCGACCGACACCAGGATCCCGCCGCGCTTCACGACCTTCCAAGACCGCGCCTGGATTTCACCGCCCATTGTGTCGAGGACGACGTCCACAGGCTGCACGGCCTCCTCGAACCGCTCCGTGTTGTAGTCGATCACCTGATCGACGCCGAGCTTGCGAAGGAAATCATGGTTTCGCTCCGCCGCGGTGCCGATGACGTGGGCTCCCTTCCATTTTGCGAGTTGCACTGCGATGTGACCGACCCCCCCGGCGGCCGCGTGGATCAGCACCCGCTGGCCCGCGGAGAGCGCGGCCGCATCGAAAAGGGTTTGCCATGCGGTAAGGCCCGCGAGCGGCAGAGCGGCTGCATGGAGGTGATCGATTGATTTTGGCTTGAGCGCCACCTCGGATTCCCTGGTGACAATGAACTCGGCATAGGCTCCGTCGCGGGCGATGTCGGGGCGGCTGAAGACCTCGTCGCCGACTTTCAGCCGTGTGAGACCTGAGCCGAGGCCATCAACCACGCCGGAAAAGTCCCACCCGAGCACAAGCGGGAACGTATGATGAAGCATTTCCTTCAGGTGGCCTTCGCGGATCTTCCAGTCCACGGGATTGATCCCGGCGGCATGGACGCGGACCAGCACTTCTCCTGCGCCCGGATGGGGCCGGGGGGCGTCCCGATAGACCAGGACCTCGGGTCCGCCGTAGGAGTATATGCACACCGTCTTCATGGTTTTCATGTTGCAGATTCCAAATGGTCTGCATGCCTCCCCAGCGCTTTTCCCATCAACTGGCTGTGGGTCGGATGGCTTTCATCCCTGGCCAATCCATCAACACGTTTCATCCTCGTATAGAATGCCGTCAAAACTCCGGAAGGGCTATGGGGTTTAACCCCCGGCGTGGACCGGGCGGCGGCAGGGCTGACCGGTGGCGCGAGGCCGGATTCATCGAGGAAGGCAATGCCGGCCGATCCCATTGACTCGGCTGCCGGCACATTGCCATCATCGGCCGACGAAGAATGCCCAGTTTGAAAATACACCCCGGACCGGTGCCTTCGGCAAATGCTCCCCACGGGGGCGTTTGGGTGGCCGCAGGAGCACTCGTCCTGGCGGTTTTCGCCGCTTACTCGAACAGCTTGTCCGGGCCCTTTGTCTTCGATGACATCACCGCCCTGCGCGACAATTCCGCCCTCCGGCATTTCGCCACGATCCTGTCGCCGCCCGAAGCGTCCTCACTCGCGGGTCGTCCGTTCCTGAGCCTGTCCTTCGGGCTCAATTACGCATTGGGGCAGTCCCAGGTGTGGGGTTACCATGCTCTCAACGTCGTCATCCACGGCCTGGCCTGTCTTGCGCTTTTCGGAATCCTAAGGCGGACGTTTCGTCTTCCGGCCATGGGTGCGCTGTTTGGCGGAAATGCCGACGGACTCGCCTTCGCCTGCGCAGCGGTATGGGCGCTGCATCCGCTTAACACCCAGGCCGTCACGTATATCGTCCAGCGGGCCGAGTCCCTGATGGGCCTGTGCTTCCTCCTTACGGTTTATTGCTTTCAGCGCGGGTTGGGTTCGCGGCGCCCGCGCTTTTGGCTGGGCGCCTCGGTCGCAGCTTGTCTGGCGGGCATGGGAACGAAGGAGGTGATGGTCTCCGCCCCGCTGCTGGTTTTCCTCTACGACCGGGTGTTCGTGACCGGCAGTTACCTCGAAAGCTGGAGGCGCAGGAAGGCGTATTACATCGCCCTGGCGGCCACCGAGCTTGTGCTCGTCTACCTGGTGGCCAGCCTTGGCGGCAACCGGGGCGGCGGCACAGGCGGGTTCAGCCTGCACGCGCGGTGGGGAGCCTATTGGCTCACACAGTTCCCGGCCATTCTGACCTATCTCAGACTTTCCGTGGTGCCCCATCCGCTGATTTTCGAATACGGGACCGAGTGGATGAAGGGTTTCGGCCAGGTGGCCGTTCCCGCCGTGGCGGTCGCGGCGGTTGTTTGCGCCACCTGCTGGGCCTGGATCCGGCGGCCTGCGATCGGCTATCTGGGTGTCTGGTTCTTCGCCATCCTCGCTCCGACCTCGATTGTGCCCGGCACGACGCAGATGATCGTCGAGCATCGCATGTACCTGGCGCTGATTCCGATCATCGTTCTGCTGATAGTGGCCGCCCAACGAGGCATCGGCCGGTACTCCCTGCTGGTCGCGGGCGGCGCAGCGCTGGTCTTTGGCGGGCTGACTTACCGGCGCAACGAAGTCTATCGAAGCGATATTGCCCTCTGGAAAGACACGCTCGCCAGGCGCCCGGCGAATACGCGGGCGTACCTGTGTCTGGGAAACGCTTTCGCTGAAAATCCGGAACACATGGGCGAGGCGATCGCGGCGTATCGGTCGGCGCTGGCGATCAACCCGGACTTGCCGGACGTCCACAACAACCTGGGAAATGCCCTTGTCCTCGCCCCGGCGGGTCAGATTCGTCCTGGGGAGGCCCTCGACGAGTTCCGGGCTGCAATCCGGGGGAAGCCCGATTTGATCGATGCGTATGCCAGCCTTGGAGCGGCCCTGGTGGAGATTCCAGGGCGATTGACCGAGGCCGTCGCGATCTACGAAAAGGGCCTCAAGGTCAATCCACACGCGGCAAAGCTCCATTTTGATCTGGGCGTCGCCTTCGTAAGAACCCCGGGTCTGATGGTCGAAGCCTGCTCCGAGTTTCAGGCGGCGGCCGAAGACCAGCCGGATTTCTTCGAGGCTCACCTCAACGCGGGTCAGGCCCTCCTGCGGATTCCGGGGCGCTCGGGGGAGGCGTTGGCCGAGTTCGAGACAGCCGTCCGGCTCAACCCCGGGTCGGCTGATGCGCACGTCGCCCTGGGAACTGCGCTGGCGGCCGCCTCCGGCGATCTTGCCGGGGCGATCCGCCATCTCGAAGCCGCCCAAAGGCTCCGGCCGGGCGATGAATCGATCCGCAGGACTCTGGAGTCGATCCGTCAGTTGGGATCGGCTTCCGGCCACCCATAAATCGCTTGTATCCAAGGTCTCGGGGTGCCAAGAACAACCGGAATAACCCCATTGGGCCGGCCGGCCCGACCGGGTTTGTTTTCAATGAATCTGGGAATTACGGGCGGGCTGGGGTGCGGCAAGACGACCGCCGCGATGCTGTTCGAGAAGAAAGGATTTCGCCGTCTCGACGCGGATGTGCTTGTCCGCGAACAGGTGTTGACGGCGCCCGATGTTCGGGAGGCGCTCAAGGCGCATTTTGGACCCTCGATCTTCGTTTCGGATAACGTTGTCAATCGCAGGGTTCTGGCAGCCAGCGTCTTTGCCGACGAGGCTGAGCTCCGGTGGCTGGAAGGCCTGATTCATCCCCGGGTCTTCAAACTCTGGCGGGGTGCGCTGGAGGCGGATCCGTCGGGCAATTGGGCGGTCGAAATACCGCTCCTGTTCGAGCGCAACTTGGAAAATTGGTTTGATTTCATTATATGTGTAGCCTGTGATCCCGACCAACAACTCGTCCGACTGGAGCAGCGCGGCTTGAATCGCGCGCTCGCCGGACAACGCATTTCCAAGCAATTACCGCTGGCGCGGAAAATCGAATTGGCAGATTTTGTGTTATGGAACTCCGGCTCCGCCGAGTTCCTGGAAGCCCAAATCGACCGGCTCGTTTCAGTCCTTTCGCCAACGGCTGTTCCCGCCCCCCAAGCGGGGTCTCCTTCCAAAACCCAGACATGACCAAAGCCGCCAAAGACGACAACGAAGCCGCCGCAGAGCCCTCGGGCGACGCGCAGAAGCCACGCCGGGGGCGGCCGCGCGCGCGGAGGGCGGCGCCGAAGGAACCCGGCGGCGATGGAGTGAGCGGCGCCGTCCGCGAGGCGCCGGAGGCGGGTCGCGCCGACAACGGATCGCAGTCCGGGGAATCCCGGCCGGCTCAGGAAATGCAAGCGGAGAGGCCGGCGCCGGCCGACGGCGGACTGCCCCCTGGCCCGGATCGCGAGGCTACCGGGCAGGCCCCCGGGCGAGACACAGTTTCAGAATCCCAGCCGCCATCCGGGGCCGCCGGCGCCCCCCCCGAAAACGCAGGCGCGGAGTCCGCGGGCCGCGGCGGCGGATCGGAATCGGCCAGGGAAGCCGATGGAGGCCCCGCGCAATCCCAGGGCGGCGGCCAGGGCCGCGGCCGCGGACATCCGTCCAACGGTGGCCAGGGCGAATGGCAGGATCGCAAGTTCTGGAAGCACAACAAGCGCAAGCGCGGCAGATTCGGCAATTGGCAGCCGGGGCAGGGCGGCGGACAGCAGTATCCGCAGCACCCCCCGCAGCCGCCTCCGCCGGCTCCGACGGTCGTCCATGGCGACCTGCCGAATCCGGCGCGCTTCTCCGACCTGGCGGCGGTCGACGCGCTGGCGGCCGAGATCTCCTCGGGTCCGGATACCCCGCTCATTCTCGACCAGATCTACGCCCTGAACCTCGCGGATCTGACGGCCCTCGCCCGGGAAAAGGGCGTCCCCGTCGACGGGGCGCCGAACCGCAGGCAGCTGCTGACCGCCTTTTTTGCGCAGGCCTCCGCCGCCCGCCGGCCGATCCTCGACCACGGCTACGTGGACCTGACCGACCGCGGGGCCTTCATCGTGCACGAGCACGTGAACTACCGTCTGTATCCGGAGGACGCCTACCTCCCGGACAGCTTGATCCGGCGCTATGGCCTCAAGCGCGGCCACAAGGTCACGGTGCTCGTCCAGGCCCCGGCGGAGAACGAGCGGTGCCCCGCGGTCGTCCGGGTGGAGGACGTGATGGGCCTCAAGCCTGAGGAGATTCTCAAGATCACGCCGTTTGAGGAGCTGATTCCCTACTATCCCCTGCAGCGCATCCTTCTCGAGGCGCCGGACGTCCAGAAGGACGTCTCCATGCGCGCCGTCGACATCCTGACGCCGATCGGCTTCGGCCAGCGCGGCCTCATCGTCGCCCCGCCGCGCACCGGAAAAACGGTGCTGCTTCAGAACATCGCCAACTCAATCTCGGCGAACAGCCCCGAGGTGAAGCTCATCCTCCTGCTGATCGACGAGCGGCCCGAGGAGGTGACCGACTTCAGGCGCCACACCAAGGGCGAGGTCGTCTCGTCGACATTCGACGAGTCCCCCGAGAGCCACGTGCACTGCGCGGAGATGGTCGGCGAAAAGGCGAGGCGGATCGTCGAATCCGGAGGACACGTCGTCATCCTTCTCGACTCGATCACCCGGCTGGCGAGGGCCTACAACGCCCTGGCGTCGAATGCCGGCAAGATCATGTCGGGCGGCCTGGAGGCGACCGCGCTCCAGAAGCCCAAGCGATTCTTCGGCGCGGCGCGCAACATCGAGGGCGGCGGAAGCCTGACGATCGTCGCGACGGCCCTCATCGACACCGGAAGCCGGATGGACGAGGTCATATTCGAGGAATTCAAGGGCACGGGAAACATGGAGCTGCACCTGGACCGGGGCCTTGTCGACCGCCGGATCTTCCCGTCGATCAACATCGACCGCTCGGGCACCCGCAAGGAGGAGCTGATCTACCATCCCGAGGAACTGCAGCGAATCTACGGGCTGCGGCGGGCCATGCAGGGACTGGGGCCGATCGAATCGATGGAGATGCTGATCCAGCGCCTGAAGAAGACGAAGTCGAACGCGGAATTCCTGCTCACGCTGAGCCGGAGTTAAGCCTGTCGCCGGGCCAGGGGCTTTGTCAGGAGCGGGGCCTCGAGCCCGGGGACGCGTTCGGAAAACTCCTGGCCTTCGACCGCCTGGCGGAGGGTCTGCTGGACCATGCCCATCCGAGCGTCGAGGTTGTCCACCATGGAGACAAAGACCGCCTCCGGCGTCGCCGCCATCGCGGCCGCTCCCCACTCGAGCTCGCCCTGGTGGCTCAAAATGATGTGTTCGAGCCGCTCCAGGCGGTCGGGATCGAGCTTAACCCTGAGCCCGGCCTTGCGCACAAGCTGGTAACCGAGGACAACGTGGCCCTGCAGAACGCCCGGCCGGCTTCTCCGTGTGGCAAGTTTTCCCTCGTATTCAACCGTCTTGCCGGCGTCGTGCAGGACGATCCCCGCCATCGCCAGGTCGGGATCGACCTCGGGATATAGGGGCAGGAGGGCCCGGGCCGCCCGCGCCATGTGCAGCGTGTGCTCGAGCAGGCCGTGCCTGAAGGCGTGGTGCATGGCGATTGCCGCGGGTGCACTGCGAAAGCTCCCGCCCATCTCGTCGAGTGCCGCCTGGACCGTTGCCTTGAGCTCGGCGTGGCCTATCCCCGCGACGAGCCCCTGCAGTTCGGCCCACATCGACTCCGGATCCTCGGAGGAACGCTCGACAAGATTGTCGAGCGCCTCCCCCTGGGCGAGTTCGGCTTCCGGAACGGCGGCCGCCCGGGTCAGTCTTGGGGAAAGCCGCCCCTGGTAGGAGTCGATCTTACCCTCGATCCGCACGATGGTTCCCTCAGCGGCCGTCTTGAGCGCCTCGAAGGCGGGGTTGTCGCTGAAGACCGTGCACGAGAAGGATCCCGTCCGGTCGCCCAGGTCGACATTGAGAAACGGATTGCCGTTTGAGGCCGTCTTCGTCGCGACCCGCCGCAGGATCAGCAGGGCCTGGAAGGGCCTGCCGGCGGATGCCGAGGCGGCTTTGAGTTCTCGAACCGAAAGGCGGTCATTCATGGGAAATAGCGCTGCCGGGCCCTGACCTGCACAAAGCGGCGCTCTGGCAGGATATAAGCCGTCAGGAGCCCCCCCTGGACGCAGGCGGTGTCGATGCCGACGGACCACTTGAGCTTGTAGATCTCGTCCCGGGGGGTATGGCCGTAGACGACGAAAGGAGGCCCGTTCCACAGGTCGGCCCATCCGGGCGCGTCGGGGGCGTCCGATCGCTTGTTCGGCCTGCCGTTGCGATCGATGACCTGGATCCGCGTGACGATCTCCGGGGGCTGCCGCTGCCACGGCTCGCCGGGCAGGAAGCCGCCGTGGACGAAAACCATGTTGAGCTCGGGCTCCTCAAAGGTCAGGGGCATCGATTCCAGATAGGCCCAATCGACCGGGCGCAGCTTGTCGAAGGTCTCAAGATCGTGCTCTTTCGCGTACTTCCGGTCGCCGGTGCGGCGGTATTTCATGAGGCGCAGCTCGTGGTTTCCCAGGAGCGACACCGCCTTGTTCTGCCGCGCGAGGTCGAGGACGCGGCAGCTGTCGGGCCCGCGGTTGACGAGGTCTCCGAGCAGGACGAGCCGGTCGTCGCGGGTCAGGGCGAGCCGTTCGAGCAATTCGGCGAATTCCAGGTGGCATCCGTGGATGTCGCCGATGGCGATGAGGCGTCCGTTCATTCGGATCGAGTGAATTTGCTAGCGTCGGTGTGGACCGGAAGTAAACAAGAAAGCCGATGGAATTGGACTCACACAAGGATACTCCGCCGCCTGCAGAAGAAAATCGGGCCGTGTCGCCGGGACGCAACGCGACCCCGCCGGAGGCGGGGCCGGGGTTCAGCCTTCAGCCGCTCGCCCCGTTCTGCTTTGTGACGCGGAGGCGCTTCGAGGAAGGCGACCGGGTGGTGAGTTTCCTCGTGCGATCGCCCTCGTTCGAGCTCCGGCGTTTCGACGTGGTCGCGGCCGGTGCCGACGGATTTGCGCCCGAGGGCACCCTGGCGTGCCGCTGGGTGCACGTTTTCAGGCCCAGGGCGAGGGAGGGAGATGCGGACCGGGCCCTGAAGCTCACTGCGGAGAATCTGTTCCTCACGCTTGCCGACCCGGTGACCGAGCAGACGCCCGAGACCGCCCGGATGGTGCAGTTCCTCGCCCTGATGCTGGAGCGGAAGAGGATTTTGCGATCCCGCGGCCTGAATTCGGACGGGACCAGGACCATCCTCGAACACTTGCGCACGAGGCAGCGCTACGAGGTTCCTGCGGGGGAATTGACAGCGGAATTCTTTGTGGCGATCCAGGCGCAGCTGACCGTGCTCGTCGGCGAGCCGAAGGCCCCGCAGGGCGGGGCTTCAGGCGGCCGGGGCGCCGGCTGACAGCCGGACGGCGATCCCGCGGGAATGGAGATACTCCTTCACCATCGGGACGGTGAAGGTGCCGAAGTGAAAGAGCGAGGCCGCCAGGACTGCGCTTGCCCGGCCCTCGCCGAGGACATCCGCAAAATGTTCCAGGCTGCCGGCCCCGCCGCTCGCGATCACCGGCACGGAGACCGCATCGCTGATCGCCCGGGTGAGGGCGAGGTCGTAGCCTGCCTTCGTGCCGTCCCGGTCCATGCTGGTCAAAAGGATTTCACCGGCGCCCAATTCCACGCCCCGCGCCGCCCATTCGACGGCGTCGAGCTCGGTCGGCCTGCGCCCTCCATGGGTGAACACGCGCCACCACGCTGTCGTTCCAGACTCCCGCCTTGCGTCGATCGCCAGGACGATGCACTGGGCGCCGAAGCGGTCCGCCGCCTCCCGGATGAGTTCGGGCCGCTCGATCGCTGCCGTGTTCAGGGAGACCTTGTCGGCCCCGGCGCGGAGCATGGCCTCGATGTCGTCCACCGAGCGCAGGCCGCCTCCCACCGTCAGGGGCATGAAGCACTGCTCCGCGGTCGCTGCCACTACGTCGCGCATGATGCGGCGGCCGTCGCTCGAGGCGGTGATGTCGAGGAACACCAGCTCATCGGCCCCCTGGGCGTCGTAGGCACGGGCGCATTCGACGGGGTCGCCCGCGTCGCGAAGCTCCTTGAACCGGACGCCCTTGACGACGCGGCCGGCGGTCACGTCAAGGCACGGAATGACGCGGCGGCAAAGCACGGTCAGCCCTCGGTATGGGTGATGTCCGGATCGAAATTGACGACCAGCCGGTAGGCCTGGCCCGGGCGCATGATCAGCGGATGATCGCGCACGAGATATTGCAAATAATGGATCTTCCCGTAGTTGGAGCGGTAGGACGGATCCGCGCTCACGACCTCCGTGTCCTGCCATGCGGCCTGGAAGTCGTCCCGGGCGACGCTGCACCGGTGCCCCTGGGGTCCGAGCATCAGGCCCCCGCTCACGTTGTACCGGGAGTGGGGCGCCGCGATCGCAATGACATAGCGGAACTTGTCCAGGGTGACCTGCTGCCTGACGGTGTAGGCGAATTCGCAGCTGATTTTTGTCCCCGAAAACGTCCACTGCACCTTCACGCTGCCGAGATTGCGCACGATCTCCTCCTTGGTCGTGATCAGGTCCGGCTGCTCGTATCGGAAAAAGAAGCTGTTTCTGAGGCCGAGTCCCGTGACGCAATTCTTGCCGTAGAACGCCGGGATCGTCACATGCTCGCCAAAAGTGAGCTCCGGCAGCATGAGGGGCAGGTAGACATTGTTCGGCCAGTCGAACACGCCCGGGCAGTGCGGGAAGGGCAGGGCGTCGCAGGAGAGCTTGGTTCCGGAACTCACCAGCGGCACCTGGAGCTGCAGCCCGCTTTCCGCGTCGCGGTAGAGGAAAAGGCCCTGCTCCTTGCGGTTGCTCTTGTCGAAAATGACGAACCGGGCGCTCGTTCGGGCCGATTCCAACTTGGGCAACCCGGAGGGCATCTGCACCGTGTTCGCAAGGCGCGACCACTGGCAGAGGTAGCGGGCCGCGTCGAAGTTCGCCATGCGCGTCGTATGCTGCTCGTAGGCGGTGCGCTCGGAATCGCGCAGGTCGAGAAAACCGTGCTCCTGGTCGAGGTAAGTCTGGTAGAAGAAGAGGAAAAGGCGCCGGAGGATGTCGAAGTACTTCGGCTTCTGCTCATCCGGTATCCAGCCATCCCGCAGGCCCTGGAGGATCAGGCTGATGCAGTGCATCTGCCCATATGCCCCGGCGGCCCGGCCAAAGGCCCATCCAAGGCCGTCCGCCCGGACGAGGTCGGGCATCATGCGGATGTATTTCTCGGCATAGGTGCGCAGGGTGGGCAGCTTCCGGTCCCGCACCCCACTGTTTGCGTGGAGCTGAAGGGCCGAGCGGGTGAAGACGAGCGCCATCACCCCGTACAGGCTGAAATTTCCCCCGAGCCCGTGGACCGAATCGTCGAAAAATCCGGCCGAACTCGTCTGGTTTATGCGATCGACCATCCGCTCGACGAGGCGCGAGGTCTCGTCCTTCTTGGAAAGGCCGAAGCTGAACCGTGCAACGGCCTTGGCGATGTTGAAGGCCTGCCAGTGGTTGTCGAAGTCGCTGCGGTGCAGGAGCTGCTTGTCGATCCGCTGCTGCGTTTCCTCGACCAGACGTTCCCAGACGGGGTTTCGCTCCTTCGACGGGCCGAAGCAGAGGAGGCCGAGGGCGGCGTAGGCCAGACCGTTTTCGGCCGGCGGCTCCGTGAACATCTGAGCCGTGACGCAACGCGCCGCCAAGTCTATGAGGTCGTGTCCCTTGAGCGAGGTTTCGCCGGTCGCGCGATAATATTCGCCGAGCGCATAAACGACGTGGCCGGGTTCGTCCAACCGCGATTGCTCGTCATTGGCCGGTATGATGGTGCCGTCAGCTTGGATTGAATCAATATTATGGCCCAGCATCGAACGGGCCATGTCGAGACACTGCTCGGAAAAACTGTGCATTGCTGGGTTGGCGCGTGAAAGGTGTGAAGGTGGCGGCGAATGCCGGCAGAAACGGGCAAGAGTTTATGAAGCCGGGGCCATGGGCAAGAGGGAATTGCAGAACGGGCGCAAAGGAGGGGCGGAAGCTACCTGGCGATCAGCTTGAGGAACTCGTCGTTTGTCTTCGTCTTGGACAGGCGGGCGATCATCGTCTCGGTGGCCTCCTCGATCTTCTGCTGGACGAGGGCCCTGCGGAAGAAGTGGATTCCCTCGAGCTTCTTGGCATCGATCAGGAGCTCCTCCTTCCGCGTGCCGGAGGAGGCGATGTTGATGGCCGGCCACAGGCGCATTTCGGCGCATTTCCGGTCAAGGACGAGCTCCATGTTGCCGGTGCCCTTGAATTCCTGGAAGATGACGTCGTCCATCCGGCTTCCGGTCTCCACGAGGACCGAGGCGATGATGGTCAGCGAACCGGCCTCCTCGGTGTTGCGGGCCGAGGCGAAGAGCTGGCGGGGCTTCTCCAGCGCCCTCACGTCGAGTCCGCCCGAGCCGGTGCGTCCGCTGTTGCGCTGCGTGTTGTGCGCCCGGGCAAGGCGCGTGATCGAATCGAGGAACAGCACCACGTGCTCGCCAACCTCGACCAGCCTCCTGGCCCGCTCGATGCAGAGGTCCGCGATCCGGATGTGATTGTCGATCTGCTCGTCGTTTGACGAGGCCCAGATCTCGGCCGGAACACTGCGGCGGAAGTCGGTCACTTCCTCCGGCCTTTCGTCGACCAGCAGGATCATGACGCGGCACTCCGGGTTGTTCTCAAGGACGCCGAGGGCCATGTCGCGCAGCAGGGTCGTCTTGCCCGTTCGCGGGGGCGCCACGATGAGGCCGCGGGTGCCCTTGCCGATCGGGCAGAAAAGGTCGACCGCCCGGGTCGTCAGCCGCCCGTCCTTCAGCTCCATCTTCAGGAACTTGTCGGGGGAGACGGTTGTAAGGCTCGTGAACTCAATCTTGTTGCGCCGCTCCTCGAGCGGCACGCCGTCGACCGTCTCGATGAACCTGACCTTGGGATTGGGGAAGCGTCCCTCGGGAGGAAAGGCGGTGCCGCCGATCGACATGCCCTGCTTCAGCTTGAAGCGGCGGATGAGCTCCTTTGGGACGAAGGTGTCGGTCGGCCTGCGCTTCCCGTTCTTTGCGAGGTCCAGGAGCTGGCCGTTGCCGCCCTTGGTTGCGTCGATGTCCAGGATGCCCTCGATGCGGATGAAATTCTCCGGCGGCGGCGCGGCGGATGCGGCGGCGGGCGCCGGCGCGCCTGGGGCGGCCGGGGCCGTTGCGCTCCTGCCGGCCTCAGCGGCTGGAGGAGCCGCCTTGGCGATGGCCACGGCGGAGGGGGCGGGGCTGCTGGCTGCTGTCTTTGCACTGTCCGGCTGGGCGGACGCGGATTTCTTTTCCATACACTCGATTTTGGGCTGCGGACGACGGACGGAACGGCGCGCCCGGGGCGCGCGGCTCATACGTTAAAACAATAGGCTTAGGATCTTGAATGACGGGCGCTGATACCGGATCAGCCGTCAAAAAAATAGATTAATCACACCCCACGCTTGACGCTCAAAACTCATCACAGAATCATTGGGGCAGCATAAGACGGTTCCATAACCCCAAAACACCCCTAATCGTATGACTCAGGCGATTACCTCAGTTTCCCGAGAACACCGGGTTTTCAAGCCATCGGCCGAGTTCAAAGCTCAAGCAAACCTTGGAAGCGATGCGGCCTATAAGAGACTGTATGCCGAATCTGTCAACTCCCCAGAGAAATTTTGGGGTCGGGAGGCCCGCCGTTTTCTCACCTGGCGTCGCCCCTTTAAGCAGGTATTGCAGTGGAAGTTGCCGTTCTCCAAGTGGTTCAGCAAGGGACAGCTGAATGTGGCCGAGAACTGCCTTGACCGCCACCTGGGCACGGCCCGGGCAAACAAGGCGGCGATAATCTTCGAGGGCGAGCCGGGCGACATCCGCACCCTCACCTACCGGCAGCTCCACAGCGAGGTTTGCCGGTTCGCCAATGCGCTCGCCAGTCTTGGGCTTGTCCATGGCGACCGTGCGGCGATCTACATGCCGATGGTTCCCGAGGCGGCGATAGCCATGCTCGCCTGCGCAAGGCTCGGTGTGATCCACACCGTGATATTCGGCGGCTTTTCGAGCGAGGCCATCAAGGACAGGGTCAACGATTGCAGGGCGAAGATCGTCATCACGGCCGACGGAGGCTGGCGCCGCGGCAAGATTGTCGAACTCAAGACAAACGTGGACCGGGCGCTCCCGGGAACCCCCAGCGTCGAACACGTGATCGTCCTCAAGCGCACGGGCCAGGACATCCCGATGGAGACGGGCCGGGACCGCTGGTGGCACGAACTTGTCGCCAGCCAGCCGGACAGCCACAAGGCCAGGGGCTTCGACAGCGAAAATCCCCTGTTCATCCTCTACACGAGCGGCTCCACCGGAAAGCCAAAGGGGGTGCTGCACACGACCGCGGGCTACCTCCTCGGCGTCGCCATAACGACCCATTACGTCTTCGACCTGAAGGACAACGACGTCTATTTCTGCACGGCGGATGTCGGATGGATAACCGGGCACAGCTATGTCGTGTACGGCCCGCTCGTCAACGGCGCCACGATTCTCATGTATGAAGGGGCTCCGAATCATCCCGAGCCCGACCGGTTCTGGGACCTGATCGACCGGCACCAGGTCAGCATATTCTACACGGCGCCGACGGCGATTCGGGCCTTCATGCGCTGGGGGGACGATTACGTGAAGCGCCACCGCCTGGACTCGCTTCGGCTCCTTGGCACGGTCGGGGAACCCATCAATCCCGAGGCCTGGATCTGGTATCGGACGGTCATCGGCAAGAAGCGCTGCCCGATCGTGGATACCTGGTGGCAGACGGAAACGGGCGCAATCATGGTGACGCCGCTTCCCGGGATCACGCCGACCAAGCCAGGCTCGTGCACCCTGCCGTTCTTTGGCGTTGTTCCCAAGGTTCTCGACGAGGCGGGAAAGGATGTCCCGCGCGGAAGCGGCGGGAGGCTGTTCCTTGCAAAACCGTGGCCGTCGATGCTCCGGACCCTCTGGGGCGATGACGAACGGTTCAAGAAACAGTACTGGAGCGAGCTGCCCGGGTATTATTTTGCAGGCGACGGCGCGCGGTTCGACGAGGACGGATATCTCTGGGTCGTGGGACGGATCGACGACGTCCTGAACGTGTCCGGCCACCGCATCGGGACGGCCGAGGTGGAGAGCGCCCTGGTTGCGCACCCCTATGTGGCCGAGGCCGCCGTTGTCGGCCGGCCCGACGAATTGAAGGGCCAGGCGCTTGTGTGCTTCGTCACCCTCAAGAACGGCGTCGAGGCGTCGGCTGAGCTGAAGGAGGTGCTGCGCCTCCATGTGACGAGGGAAATCGGTTCGCTCGCGCGGCCGGACGACGTGCGCTTCGCGGCGGGCCTTCCGAAGACCCGCAGCGGAAAGATCATGCGCAGGATCCTGAAGGAGATCGCCGCCGGCGGCGCCGTGAAGGGAGACACGACGACCCTCGAGGATTTCTCGGTGGTCGCCACCCTGCAGGCGGAGTAGCCCGGCGGGCTAAACTTCCGTCTCCACGCGCTGCGGACTCAGGTTGCGCCACCGGCCGAGCACGCGGCGGTAGATCGCGTCTGGCGACAGCCCGTGGGCGGCGCGCAGGCTTTCGGCGTTGGTCCCGTGCTCGATGAATTTGTCGGGCCAGCCGATCCTCTCGACCGCCGTGGGGCAGTCCGCCTCCTGGAGCGCCTCGATGATGGCGCTGCCGAAGCCGCCGGACAGCGCGTGATCCTCCATCGTCACGAGAAGCGGCACGACGGCCGCCTGGCTCAAGAGAAGCGCCCGGTCGAGCGGCTTGACGAAGCGGGCGTTGACGACCCCCACCGAGATGTGCTCCCCCGCAGCGAGCCGGTCGGCCAGGCGCACGGCCTCCTGGACCATGGGACCCAGGGCCCAGATCACGATGTTGGATCCCTCGCGCAGCACCTCTGCGCAGCCGACGGGCAGGGCAGCGGGCTGCTCCTTGACCTTGACGCCGAGCCCCGCCCCGCGCGGATACCTGAGGAAGGCGGGCCCTTCGAGCTTGAGGCAGGTCTCGAGCATGTCGGCGAGCTCGTCCTCGTCCTTGGGCTGCATTATGGCGACCCCGGGGACGGACCGCAGATACGCCAAGTCGAAAAGGCCGTGGTGGGTGGGTCCGTCGTTCGGCGACAGTCCCGCGCGGTCGAGGCAGAAGGTCACCGGCAGGTTCTGGAGGGCGATGTCGTGAATGATCGGATCGACGGCGCGCTGCAGGAAAGTCGAGTAGATCGCGCAAACGGGGCGCAGGCCCTGGGCGGCGAGACCGGCCGCGAAAAGGACGGCATGTTCCTCGGCTATTCCGACGTCGAAGAACTGGCGGGGCAGTTCGGAGGCGAGGACGGACAGGCCGGTGCCCGAAGGCATCGCCGCGGTGATTCCGACGACCCTCGCGTCGGCCCGCGCCTGCCTCAGAATGGCCTGCCCGAAGACGTCCTGGTACGCGGGTGGGGTGCCTGCCGCCGGCTTGCGGCTCTCGCCTGTGGCCGGATCAAAGGCTCCGAGCCCGTGGAATTTTTCGGGGTGATTGCGGGCCGCCTCCAGCCCGTGCCCCTTTTTCGTCAGGACGTGGAGAAGGATCGGGCCGTCGCACTGGCGCGCAAACTCGAGATTCTTGACCAGTTCCCCGAGGTTGTGGCCGTCGATCGGGCCGAGGTAGCGCAGCGCGTACTTCTCGAACAGGCTCGATCCGACAAAGAAGTCCTTCGTCTCGCGCTTCCACTTGACCCAAAGCCTGTGCATGTCATGGCCGTGCGGAAGGCCTGTGAAGAACTTCTCGAGGTCGTGGTGAATCTTGTTGTAGGTCGGGCTCGTGCTCAGGCGGTTGAGGTAGTGCGACATGGCGCCCACGTTTCGCGCGATCGACCATTCGTTGTCATTCAGGATGACGATCAGGCGCTTCGTGCTCCCGACGACATTGTTGAGCGCCTCCATCGTGATTCCGCAGGTGAATGCGGCATCCCCGCAGATGGCGACGACGTGCTCTCTCGTGCCCTTCAGGTCGCGGGCGGCGGCCATTCC
Organism: uncultured Opitutaceae bacterium; assembly: GCA_964605835.1. Lineage (GTDB taxonomy): Bacteria > Verrucomicrobiota > Verrucomicrobiia > Opitutales > Opitutaceae > Palsa-1447. The sequence continues at coordinate 29,467 of CAZSEH010000016.1, read as the reverse complement.
GAGGGCTGCGCTCAGCGCCGTGCCTGCGTGGCCCGCCCCGTATGCGTCGTGCGGGCTCTCCTGGCGGCTGAGGAAGCCGCTCGCCCCGCCGGTCTGGCGCAGGCGGCGAAAAAATGCCCCGCCGCGGCCCGTGAGCAGTTTGTGGGCGTACCCCTGGTGGGAGACGTCGAAGACGAGCCGGTCGACCCGGGAATCGAAGACCCTGTGCAGGGCGATCGTCAGCTCGACGACCCCGAGATTGGGCCCGACATGTCCGCCGTTTTCCGCGGTCACGGAGATGATCTCGTCCCGAATCTCCTGGGCGAGCTGGGGGAGCTGTTCGGGAGCGAGCGATTTTACCGCCGAGGGATCGTGGATCGTGTCGAGGAGTCGGACCGGGGAATTCATCGGGTTATTGGGCGGCTGTCAGGCGCGACGTCGGGGATGCATGCGCGGAGGAACGAGCCGCACTCAGGCGTCTTTTTGCCCTTCAAAGGGCTCGAATGACACGCCCTCCCTTTGCTTCTTCAGTTGCTCGATCTTCAGCTCGGCCTCCTTCAGCCGGGCCTCGCACAACTTCAACAGCTTGTTGCCCTCCTCAAACTTGGAGAGCAGCTCCGCCAGGGGAACCTCCCCCGATTCCATCGACCCGACCACCGCTTCGAGGCGGCTGAGGGCGTCTTCGAACGACAGCTTGGCATCCTTGGCTTCCACAAAGGACAGCTTGGAAGGGCGCAACCGGAGATTCAACACCCAAGAAATGCCGGCCGTACCCTTAATTGCCCAGGGCATACCCTGGCCAAATAAGGACGCCACTGGAACATGCCATTATTGGGTGTGCGATCGCTTCGTTTTTGGCCATTCCTGCTTTTTGCCGTTACGGCGCAGGCCGGGACGGTTGTCGTTGCGACTTATAACATTGAAAATTACGGGCCGGTGGACAGGCACGTCGATGGGGTTTTCCGCCCCAAATACCCCAAGCCCGAGTCGGAGAAACGGGCGCTGCGGACGGCGATCGAGTCGATCCGGGCCGATGTGCTGGCGCTTCAGGAAATGGGAGGCCCCTCCTATCTCGATGAGCTGAACCGCGACCTGAAGGCCGAGGGCCTCGACTACCCCTATTCGGCGCTGGTGGAGGCGGAGGACGCCGACCGCCACGTCGCGCTGCTCTCGCGCCTGAGACTGAAGTCGATTGTCCGCCATTCCCGCATCGAGTTCGCGTACCTCGGCGGAACAGCCCGCGTGAAGCGCGGCCTTCTGGAGGCCGTGGTGTCTGGTCCGGACGGGGACTTCACGGTTTTTGTGCTTCACCTGAAGAGCCGTCTGACGGAGAGGCCGGACGATCCCGGGGCCCGGACGCGGCGCCTTGCGGAGGCCGTGGCCGTTCGAGCACTGATCAGGAAGCGCATTCCCGCAGGTTCCCTTTCCCGGTTTGTGATACTGGGGGACTTCAACGACGGGCGAAACAGCCGCACAGTCGGACGGATGGAGCGGATCGGCGGCGGGATTGTCGCCGATTGCCTGCCCGCGGCGGACACCCGGGGCGAGACGTGGACGGAGCTGTACCGCCGCGAGGGATCGTACACCGATCTCGACCACATCCTTGTTTCACCGGCCCTTCAGGCGGCCGGCGCGGGTGCTGAGGCCCGAATCTATGACGGCCCGGAGACGGCCGGGGCGAGCGATCACCGCCCGGTGTTCGCAAGGGTCTACACTCCCGCGGCCCGGGTTATCTCGGTGAGACCGTGATCGGAATCGTGATGTCGCCGCCCCCGGCGTAGCCCTTGAGGACGAGGCTGCCCGCGCCGGGCCTGCCGCCCACGACGGGCACGTTCGCGCTCATCTGCCCCGCGGGCACCAGGACCTCGGGCATGATCACACTCGATGGAATGTCGGTCGTCACATCGAGAAGAAGGCCGCTGGAGGGAGCCGGGCTCGAAAGAGTGAAGGTCAGCATCTGCTGTTCGCCGGGCCGGAGGGTCAGCGAGCCAGGCGAGACCGACACATTCGTCCCGTCGATGCGGAAAGTGCCGATCGGGGAATTTCCCGCCGGCCCGCTGAGAATCACCTGGTAGGTCTGGCCCGAGGGGAGGGCGGGGACGAAGAAACTGAGCGAGGTCGGCGAGGCAAAGACGGTTCGGACCGGCGTGCCATTGAAGGCGATCACGTCCTGCGGCGTGAATCCCCGTCCGAGGACTCCTATGCTTGAGCCGACGGGGCCGCGGGAGGCCTCGATTTCGAGGACGTTGCGACGGATCACCTGCGAGTGCTCAAGTTCCGTATTGACCTCGCAAAGCGACTGCTTGCCTTCGGTCGCAATCTGGTAGTTGACGAGGTAATAGTAGGCGACGTCCTGGCGGCCCGGCGGAAGCTGGTATTCGAACTCGTAGAAGTTCTCGCCCAAAGCGCTCCGTTTCATCGGGTAGGTCTGCCCGTCGACCACGATGCGCGGTGAGATCGTGTTCTTCTCCACGACGGCCGACTTGGGCGTGACTCTCAGCGTAAATGTGTAAATCTCGGACGGATTCTCAGGAAGCGACTTTGGAGTGAGGTCCGACAGGGCAACCGAGGTGCAGCCGGATACAAGGGAAAGCCCGGCGGCAGCTGCGAGCAACGTGAGGATTGTTCTCGCGGGAGAAACGCGTTTGTTTTGCATTGGTTTTGAAAGGATGCGCGGACGGAAAATCCACTGTTTTTAATGACCACCAACGTCATAGAGCAAGCCAAAGCTGCTCCCTCCGTGGAGCTGGGCCTCTATGTGCATGTGCCCTTCTGCGCCTCGACCTGTGACTTCTGTGCATTCTACCAGATCATGCCGACCGCAGGCGACATCCAAAGTTTCCTCCAGGGCGCGGAAGACGAGGCCGCGCTCATAGATTGGACCGGGCCGGTATCCACGGTTTTCTGGGGCGGCGGCACGCCGGGCCTTCTGGCTGCGCGGGATCTGTCGCGTCTGGCGGGGCTCGTGTCGGCGCGCGCGGGCGGGACGCCCAGGGAGTGGACGGTCGAGCTTGCGCCGGCATCGGTGACCGAGGCGCGCCTGTCCGCGCTTCGCGATTGCGGAGTGACGCGAATATCCCTCGGGGTCCAGAGCTTCCAGCCCCGCTGGCTCGAGGCCCTCGGCCGAAAGCACACCCGCGAACAGGTGTACCGGGCCTACGAGCGAATCCGGAAGGCTGGATTCGCCAACGTCAACCTCGACCTCATGTTCGCCCTGCCCGGCCAGACCGGAGAGGAGTGGGTGGCGGACGTCGATTCCGCCGTGGCGCTCGCCCCGGAGCACCTTTCGACGTATTGCCTGACGTTCGAGGAGGACACGGCCCTTTGGGTCCGTCTTTCCCAGGGCGCCGTCCGGCTGGACCCCGAAAAGGAGGCGATTCTCTACGAGACGACCTGGGACCGGCTGGGAACCGCGGGATATGAGCAGTACGAGATTTCAAATTTCGCGCGCCCGGGCTTTGCGTGCCTGCACAATCTGAACACTTGGCGCATGCAGGATTGGATCGGGATCGGTCCTTCGGCCGCATCGCAGCAGGGCGGCTGGCGCGGATCGAATCCGCCGGATCTCGGCCTTTGGCTATCGGATCTGGCTGGGGGCCGGAGAATGACGCAGGACCGGCGCGCGCTGTCGGAGGCGCTCCTCGCCGAGGACGCCCTTGTTTTCGGGCTTCGGATGAACCGCGGGGTCGATCTCGCGGCCTGGCGGCTCCGCTGCCCGAACGCGCGCTGGCGCGAAATGGAAGACAGCCTTGCGAGGCTGGCCGGCGAAGGCCTGGTCGAGCGGGGCGGCGGCATCGCCCGCCTGACCCGCCGCGGACGCCTCCTCGCAGACGCCATCGGCGTGGAGCTGATTTGAGGCCTGAGTTCTTCCACTATCTTAAGTCCGGGAATCGGACCCAAGCACTAGGAGCCTGACGTCTTCTGCCTGAGCTGCTCGAGCAGCTCGACGAACCCCGCGTGCCGCCTGAGGCTCCCAAGGTCCGGATCGTGCAGCATCCAATCGAAATCACGGTAGCCCAGGCTCACCGCGTGCCTGAGCGATCGCAGGGCGTCGGCGCGCCGGCGGGACAGGGCCAGGCTGCAGGCGAGGTTGTAATGCGCGGTCGCATTTTCCGGCTGCAGCCGCACGAGCCGCCGGTCCATCTTCAGGCCGTCGGCAATCCGGCCCGCCTTCGTATACAGCCCGCCCAGAATCTCGACGACCTCGACATAACGCGGATCCCGGCGCAGAACCGATTCGTAGAAACCGATCTCAAATGCCGGGTCGCGGGCGGTCTCCTTGGTCATGGGCGTCGGCCGGGCTGGGAGCGCCTTCGGGTCCGGTTTCCCCCGAGATTGGGGCATGTGCCGGCGTCGCGGAGCGCGTTGCAGCGGGCGCTCACCTGGAGGCGCTGCGAAACAGGCGTTAGGCCGATCTTCGAGGAGACGGTGCTTCCGTACCACTCCATGAACGGGGCGCTGATCTCAAAAATCCGGTCGCAGTCCAGGCACACGACCTGGGCCACCTGGGTGCTCCTGCCTGCGTTTGGCATGTAGAACTTCTCGCCGGACCCGATGTCCACCTCCCGCAGGAGGGCGCTTTCGGTCATGACGGGCAGGGTTCGATAAACGGTGGCGCGCGAAACGTATTTCGCCTTGGGCACCGCCCGGACCCGGTCCAGCAGCTCTTCGGCCGTGAAATGCTCCTTCTGCGCGACGGCCGTCTCAAATATGGCCTTGCGCTGCTCGGTCACCCGCAGGCCTTTCAAGCGCAGGTACTTTTCGAATGTTTCGCGGGCCTCTGGCGTGCTCACCTCTCCAATATTTTCCGCGAACACCGTTACTGTCAACGCGTACCTAGCCCGGAGACGGTCTTGCAGGATGGACTACTCCAGTGCGGCTGTTGTTGGCCTCATGCCCGCCTCCGGGGCCAGGACGGGCTGGGATCCCGCCTGGCCCGGATTGGCGGGCAGCCTGGGATTGGCCAACTCCAGCCGCACTGGAGTAGTCCATCCTGTGAGACCGCTGTTCCGGCCCCGGTTCGAGTTGCAAGAACGCCCAACGCGGGCCGTTATCGGGCCATGATCGTAGGCGTCCACCCGCTAGCAGGCTTCGACAAGATCCTGCATTACCGGGTGCCCGCGCCGCTGCAGGACCAGGCGCAGGTCGGATCGCTCGTCCGAATACCGGTGCATTCCCACCTGAGGCTTGGCGTCATCGGGGAGATCGGCGCGCCCAGCGACTTTCCGGTCGACAGGCTGAAAAACGTCGCCCAGCTCGTCTATCCATTTCCGGCGCTGGCGCCCGACCTTCTCTCGCTTGCCCGGTGGATGGCCGTGTATTACGCGGCGCCCATGGATTCGATCATAGAGACCATGATCCCGGCGGCCGTCCGCCGCGGAATGGCGCTCAAGCAGGAAAGACTGATCGCCGCGGCGCGGAGCCTTTCGCCTGAGGAACTGGGGAAGCTGGCAAAACGGGCGCCGCAGCAGGCGCGGTTGTACAGGTTTCTCGCGGGCGAATCCCGGCCCCAGCCCAAGGGGCCGGTTCTTTCGCGGCTGGGCGTCGGGCCCGCTTCCGCGGCCGCCCTGGTTCGCGCGGGCCTTGCCCGGGAAGAGGCGCGCAGGATTGTCCGCGACGCCTACGCGGACGACTGGGCGCACGGCGAGCGGGTGATCGGCGAGGCGCCCGTTCCGAACGAGGAACAGGCGGCGGCAATCTCGTCCATCAACGCGGCCCTGGCCGGGGACAAGTTTGCGGTGTGGCTCCTGCACGGGATCACCGGCTCGGGGAAGACCGAGGTGTACCTGCGTGCGATCGACGCCGCGCTGAAGGCGGGCGGAGGGGTGGTTTTTCTCGTTCCGGAGGTGGCGCTGACTCCGCAGACCGTCAGCCGGCTGCGGACCCGGCTCGAGGCGATCGCGCCCGGCCACCGCTGCATCGTCTGGCACAGCCACCTGAGCGAGGGCGAGCGGCTCGACGGCTGGCTTGCGCTGGCGACCGGCGAGTCGCGAATTGTCGTGGGGGCCCGCTCCGCGGTGTTCGCCCCGATTCCCCGCCTGCGGCTCATCGTCGTCGACGAGGAGCACGAGCCCGCATACAAGCAGGACGAGACTCCGAGGTACCAGGGCCGCGACGTGGCCGTGATGCGGGCGAACCTGGCGGGAGCCGTGTGCGTCCTCGGCTCGGCGACCCCCTCCCTCGAAAGCTACACCAACGCCCTGGCAGGGAAATACCGCCTCGCCGAACTCAGGAAGCGGGTCGACGGCCGCCGGCTGCCGCAGATGCACGTCGTCGACATGCGCGTCGAAATGACCCGGCAGCGCGGGTTCACGAGCCTGTCAAAGCGGCTTGTCGACGCGATGAGGGACCGGATGGACGGCCGTGAGCAGACGATCCTGTTCATCAACCGCAGGGGCTACTCGTCCTCGATGCTGTGCACCAAGTGCGGCCACGTCGAGGAGTGCCCGAACTGCAGCATCGCGCTCACCTACCACCGCACCGACGAGACGCTGCGCTGCCATTTGTGCGGCGGGGAGCGTCCGGCGCCCGCAAGGTGCCCGCAGTGCGGGGCGCCCGACATCCGCTGGCGCGGGCTCGGGACACAGCGCGTCGAGGAGGCCGTGCGCCGGGTGATGCCGAGGGCGCGCATCGCCCGCGTGGACGCCGACACGATGGGGCGCAAGAACCGGTTCCGGGAGATCCTCGGGGACTTCCGGCTGGGGCGGATAGATGTCCTCGTGGGCACGCAGATGATCGGCAAGGGGCTCGACTTTCCCAACGTGACGCTGGTCGGGCTGATCGACGCCGACCTGTCCATGCACATTCCGGACTTCCGGGCGAACGAGCGGACCTTCCAGCTGCTCGTGCAGGTCGCCGGCCGGTCGGGGCGGGGCGACCGGGCGGGCGAGGTGATCGTGCAGACCTTCACGCCGTCGGCCGGCCCGATCCAGTTCTCGCGGCATGCGGACTATGCCGGCTTTGCGGAGGCCGAGCTGGCGTCCCGGCGGGAGTTCGGGTACCCCCCCTATCGGCACATCATCCACCACCTTTTTCGCGGGCCGAACCCGGAAAAGCTCCAGTTCTTCTCGGCGCAGTGGGCCCGGGCGGTCGGCGAGGCGTTCGGAAGCCGGCTGGAGCTGCGCGGGCCGACGCCCGCCCCGATCGAGAAGATAAAGGGTCTGTACCGCTGGCAGCTGTGGTACTTCACGCCGCGCGTCAGCCGCGTGATCGGCGAGCTTGCGCGCCTGCGCGACTCGTTTGCGTGGCCCGGGGACATCACCCAGACGCTGGACGTGGACCCGGTGAACCTCGTGTGAGCCGTCCTTCCGGGGAAGGGAAAAGAATTGCCTGGCGGGAACGGCACGACCCATTTTGTTTTTTTCCGCCGTGACCATCCGCCGTTTTCTCCTCTGCCTCTATCTGGTGGTTTTTGCGGGCGTGAGCTTCGCCGCCTGGCTTTATTTTGACGACGCGCGGAAGGAATACGGGCACCTGAGGGAGGTGGAGGCCAGGAACAGGACCCGGCTCGACGAGGCCGAGCGCGAGCTGCGGCGCGAGGAAGTTATCCTGCAGCGCCTGCGGACCGACCCGGCCTATGTCGAACAGCAGATCCGCCGAAGGCTGGGCTACGCGAAGCCGGACGACGTGATCTTCAAGTTTGAGCAGTGACCCGGACCGCCGCCGCATGACACCCCCGCACCCGCTGATCGAGAAATTCGCCCGAGCCGGGCAGGGCCGCGTCTTTTCATTCTTCGACACGCTCGACCAGGCCGGGCGCGACCGCCTCCTCGGGCAGGCGGCGGAGGTCGATCTGGCCGAGGTCGACCGGCTCAGCCGGACCCTCGTGGCCGGCGGCGGCGCCGGAATCAATCTCGAGGGCCTTGCCCCGGCCCTGTATGAGCCTTTGCCCGAACGGGGCGGCGACGCGGCGCAATGGGCGCTCGCCAGGGCGGCCGGCGAGGCTGCGCTGCAGGCCGGCCGCGTGGCCGCGTTCACGGTGGCGGGGGGGCAGGGGACGAGGCTCGGGTACGACGGCCCGAAGGGGACGTTTCCCGTGACGCCGGTCAAAGGAAAATCGCTCTTCCAGGTGTTCGCGGAAAAGATCCTGGCCGCCGGGCGGCGCCATGGCCGGCCGCTTCACTGGTTCATCATGACGAGCCACCAGAATCACGCGGCGAGCGAGGATTTTTTTGCGGACCACGGCTTCTTCGGGCTCGATCGCAACCGCGTGCATTTCTTCAGGCAGGGCCGGATGCCCGCGGTCGATTTCGAAGGCAGGATTCTCCTGGAATCGCCCTCGGCCATCGCCCTTTCGCCGGACGGTCACGGGGGCTCGTTCCGCGCCCTCGACAGAAGCGGGGCCCTCGACCTGATGGAGAAGGAGGCAATTGACACATTGAGCTATTTCCAGGTCGACAATCCCCTCGTGCGCTGCGTCGACGCCTCGTTCATCGGCTGGCACTTGATGCGCCATTCGGAAATGTCGAGCAAGATGGTGCCCAAGGCATATCCTGAGGAAAAGCTTGGCCATTTTTGCGCGCAGGCCGGGAGGCTGGTCGTCATCGAATATTCCGATCTTCCCGTGGCGCTTCAAAGGGAGGCGGATTCATCGGGGCGGCTTCGCTACCTGGCCGGAAGCATCGCGATCCACGTGCTGGATCGGGACTTTGTCCGCAGGATGGCCCGCCCGGCGGGGACCGGCGGCGGGACTTTGCCTTTCCACCGCGCCGACAAGAAGGTTCAGACGATCGATTCCGCCGGCCGTCCGGTGAAGCCGGACAAGCCGAACGGCGTCAAGTTTGAGTTGTTCGTCTTTGACGCGATTCCCCACGCCCGCAACCCGGTCATTGTCGAGACGCGGCGTTCCGACGACTTCTCCCCGGTCAAGAACGCCCATGGGGTGGATTCGCCAAAAACCTGCCGCGAGGACCAGTTGCGCCAGTTTGCGCGCTGGCTCGCGGAGAACGGCGCGGCGGTTAAGGCCGATTCGTCCGGATTGCCGTCCGAGGCGATGGAGGTCTCGCCGCTCTTTGGCTACGACGAGGAAACCTTCGCCGAAAGCTGGTCCAGACTGACCGTGAAGCCGGTCCCGGCCGGCGGCCTGTATCTGTCCGGCTAGGGAGCGCGTTGCAAAACCTCAAGACATGCAGGAATATGGGCACTCCAGATGACCGATATTGAACGCATCAACGCAGCCGCAAAATCCGGCCCGCTCCTCGCATCGGCCGCCGAGAATATCGCCTTGTTTCTTTCGGCCGGCCTTCCGGCGTGGGCGGGCGCGAGCATCCACGCACTCATCGAGCAGGAGGCCTGGCCCGAGCTGAACGACCGTTTCTACCGGTTCCTTGAGTTCGGGACGGGTGGAATGAGGGGCCGCACGATCGGCGCCATCTCGACACCGGCCGAGATCGGTTCGCCCTCGCCGGCGCAGCAGGCGGTCGGAACGCCCGAGAACGCTGCGATCGGCAGCAACATGATGAACGATTTCACCGTGGCCCGGGCCGTGGTGGGGCTATTCCGCTACACCCGGAGGTACCTCGCCAGCAGGGGGGCGACGTCGAAACCGCGGATCGTGATCGCCTACGATGTGCGGCATTTTTCCGACCATTTTTGCCGGCTGGCCGCCTCGACCTGGGTCCGGCTCGGCGGGGAGGCGTTCATCTTTGACGGACCCCGGCCGACCCCGCAGCTAAGCTACAGCGTGCGCTGGCTTCATGCGCACGCGGGCGTCGTCATCACGGCCAGCCACAATCCGCCGCACGACAACGGATTCAAGGCCTACTTTGGGGACGGGGCCCAGGTTGTGCCGCCGCACGACACGGGGATCGTCAGCGAAGTGAGCTCGGTGCCCTTGGGGGAGCTGGGCGCATTTCTTGCGATCAACATGAAGGGGGTCACGATCCTCGGCCACAAGGCCGACGAAGCGTATCTCGGGGTCGCGGCGAGGGCGGCCGTCGATCCGGGGGTGTTTCGCAGGGCGCAACTGCGCGTGGCCTTCACGAACATCCACGGAACGGGCGGCGTCCACGGGCCGCCGCTGCTCGTCCACGCCGGATGCGACGTGCGCCAGGTGCGTGAGCAGGTGGTGTTCGACCCCCGGTTTCCCACGGTCAAGTCGCCCAATCCCGAGAACAGCGAGGCGCTGTCGAAGGCGGTGGCGCTGGCCGAGCGCGACGCGTGCGACGTCGTTCTGGCAACCGATCCGGACTGCGACCGCATGGGATGCGCCGTGCGGAACAGGGAGGGCCGGATGGAGCTTTTGACCGGGAACCAGACCGGGGCGCTGCTTGCGCAGTACCGGCTGACCCGGATGGAGGAAAACGGGCTGATTCCCGCGGGCGGTTCGACCCGCGCCTGCATCATAAAGACCTTTGTCACAAGCGGCCTTCAGGATGCGATTGGCCGCGCGCACGGGTTCAAGGTCATCAACACGCTGACCGGGTTCAAATGGATCGCCTCCAAGCTGCGCGAATACGAGGAGGCGCTCGTGAAGGCGATGGGGCCGGGCTTCGAGTACGATTCGACGACGATCGAGGAGCGCGCGCGCCTGCACCTCCGCAACGGAACGTTTCTTGTCTTTGGATCGGAGGAAAGCTACGGGTACCTGCCAAACGACATGGTGCGCGACAAGGACGGCAACGCCGCCTGCCTCATGTTCGCCGAGCTCTGCGCCTGGGTGAAGGGCCAGGGTCTGACCGTGCCGGAGTATCTGGACCGCCTGTATGTCAGGTACGGCTTCTTCCTCGAGGGAACGATCAACCTTTATTACGAGGGGGCGAGCGGCAGCGAGAAGATCAGCCGCATCATCGACAGCTACCGGTCGAACCGCCCGGCCGGATTCGGCGGCGTTGCCGTCGCGGCCTTCCAGGACTTCGGTCGTGAGCGCATCCTGGACGACGATGGCGAGGTGATTCCGGGCCAGGACCTGTACCTTGTGACCCTCGCGAACGGCTACAGCTTTGCCGCCCGGGGGAGCGGCACCGAGCCGAAGATGAAGTTCTACCTTTTCGCGAAGGAGAATGTGCCGTCGCCCGCCGGCCTTCCCGCGGTCAAGGCAAGCGTGAAGGCGGAGCTCGAGAGGCTGAAACGCCTGATCGAGGAGGACGCGAAGGTCCGCGCCGAAGGCTAGACCGCCAGCTCCGGCTTGCACCGGGGCGGCGGATGTCGTGTGCTCATTCCATGCCGGACTCAGCCAGAGTTCCTTCCTCCGAGCCGAAAGGGGAGCTGGTTGTGCGCGCGATCGCGATGCCCGCGGACACGAACTCCAACGGGGATGTCTTTGGCGGCTGGCTGATGTCCCAGATGGACCTCGGCGCCGGCATGCTGGCCCGCGACACGGCCCGAAGCCGGGTGGTCACCGTCGCGGTCGAGGCGATGAGCTTTGTGGCTCCGGTCAGCGTGGGAGACGCAGTCACCTGTTATGCCGAACTGCTCAGCATCGGCCGGACCTCGATGAAGATATCGATTGAAGCCTGGGTTTCGCACTACAGCCACGACAGGCCGCGCCGGGTCACCGAGGGGATATTCACCTACGTGGCGATCGACGCCCAGGGCCGCCCGCATCCGGTTAAACGGGCGGATTAGCCGGCGTCAGAAGAACATTGCGTCGCTCAACGCCTCATCCGGGGCGAGAAGCCTTGCGGTGGCGGAAAGGGCCGTGCGGCCCGTGCCGAAGTCCGCCTCGAAGACCGACTGCCCCTCGGAGAGGTCGGCCGTCCACGAGAATGCCTTGGCGCTGTCGTAGATGAAACGCACGGAACAGGCTCCCGGGGCGCCATTCGGCTGGGCCTCGATCCGGAAAACGGCCCTGTTTTGGCCGCAAAGGCCGACTCGCTCGCGCAGCCAGACAAGCAGTGCGCTGCCCTCCGACGGATGGGCGCTTCCGTGCCCGACGACAACTTCCCGCAGTCCGTAGCAGATGGCGTCCATCGGATAACGGCTGAGGAACTGGCCGATCGCCTGCCGCACGTGGAGCAGTCGGGAGTAGGCGAGGTCGCGCACCGCTTCCGGACGGGGCCAGGGATATGAAAGGGAGCCGGCTGGCGCGACGGCGCTGTCGATCAGGATGCGCTTGGAGCGGGTGAGAAGGTAGTGATAGTCGGCCAGCCCGGCATTCGCTGAGAATCGGTGGGGCCAGTAGTAAAGGGGCAGGTCGCTCGAGATCGAAACCGAGACCTGGTACTCGAGGAACTGCCGCTGGCTCCGGGGATAGCTCAACAGGACAAATTCACAGCATCGCGTGTCATCCCTGGACTTTCCCAGCGTGCATTCGCCGTAGATCTTGGCACGCATTTCAGGGATCGGGCCCGACTCGTCGCGCAGCGGGCAGAGAACGACGACGCGGCTCGGGTACTTCCGGGAGAACTGCGCCGCCGTCCCGAATTGCACGACGGCGTCCTCGGGCGTCGTGTTGAAGCCCAGGTGCAGGACGAGGTTCACCTGCGTCGCCGTCGCATCGTCCGAGGCGGGCGCCGGCTGTCCCTGCGAGGCCGCATCCTTCCACATCGAGTAGAGTCCGTGCGCAATGGCGCCGACGGGGACCTCGACTCCGGGGAGCGCATCGAAGATCTTGGGCATGTCGGGACAGGCTTCCGCCGATTTGCTCAGGGCTGGCGCCAGAGGTTCCCGTCCCTCGCCAGCAGGGCGTCTGCGTTCTTCGGACCCCACGAGCCGGCCGGGTACTCGCCCATTCCGTCCCGCCCCTTCGTTCGCCAGAAATCGAGGACCGGGGTGTAAAGCCTCCACGAGGTTTCCGCCTCGTCGCCGCGGATGAAAAGGGTGCCGTCCCCGATCATGGCGTCCAGGACCAGGCGCTCGTACGCCTCCGGAGTGTTCGAGCCGAAGGTCGTGGCGTAGCGGAAGCTCATCTTGACCGGCTGGGTGCGCGTCTCGAGACCAGGAATCTTGCCATTGAGGACAAGGCTCGATCCCTCATCGGGCTGGATCTGGAAGGCGAGGGTGTTGACGGCGAGGTCGAACTTGTCGCCCTCCGCAAACAGGGTCCCGGGCGGCCGCCGAAACTGGATCGCGATCTCGCTGATCCGCCGCGCGAACCGCTTTCCCGAGCGCAGATAGAACGGCACCCCCTGCCACCGCCAGTTGTTGATCGAAAGCCGGATGGCCGCAAAGGTTTCCGTTGCTGACTCCGGGCTGATTCCGGGCTCCTCAAGGTAACCGGGGACCGCCTTCCCGGCGAGCATGCCGGCCTTGTATTGCGCGCGGGCCACGTCTCCGCCGCAATCCACGCTGAAGGGCTGGATCGCCTTCAGGACCTTGACCTTCTCGTCCCGGATCGACTCCGCATCGAGCGAGACCGGCGGCTCCATGGCCGTCAGGGCCAAAAGCTGCATCGTGTGGTTCTGGATCATGTCGCGCAGGCAGCCGCTTTGCTCGTAGTAGCCCGCCCGCGAACCGACACCCACCTCCTCCGCCACGGTGATCTGCACACTCGAGATGAAATTGCGGTTCCACAGCGGCTCGAAGATGGCGTTGGCGAATCGCTGGACGAGCAGGTCCTGGACGGTCTCCTTGCCCAGGTAGTGGTCGATCCGGTAAACCTGGTTTTCGGCAAAATGCGCGCGAATGCTCGCGTTGAGCTCCTGCGCGGACGACAGGTCCCGCCCGAAGGGTTTCTCGACGATGACCTTCGCATGGTGGGCCTGGCCGAGATACTTGGACGCCAGTCCGCTGGCCCCGAGGTTGACGAGGATCGGCTTGAAGACGGAGGGCGGAGTCGAGATGTAAAAAAGCGGCTGCACCTCGCGCCCGAGCTTCTTCTCGATCTCCGCAATATGGGCGGCCAGCCGGTCGAATGCCGCCCTTTCGTCGTAGCCGCCGGTGACGTAGGTCGTATGCGAGGCGACGCGCGCCCACGCATCCGCCTGGAGCTCGCGGCGGGAGAATTCCTTCACGGCCCCGGCCGCCATCTCCCGGAACTTGTCGTCGGATATCTCCTTGCGGCCGAAGCCGACCAGGAAGAAATCCGCCGGAAGCAGATTGTCATAGCTGAGATTGTAGACGGCGGGAATCAGCTTCCGGGCGGTGAGATCGCCCGAGGCGCCGAAGATGACGACGACTGTCGGAGGAGCGCCGCGGTGCTTGCTGAGGCCTTGCAGGAACGGATGACGGTCGGATTCGGCCATGGCGTGTGGGTGTTTGTGAAAAGCGGGCGAGGCTGACGCAAGGGAATTGGAACCGGCGCAAATCGCAAAGCGCCGGACCGGTGTCGGAAGGAGAATCTTGTCGAAGGAAGGGCTGCGGGACAGAGCGGGGCGCCGGCATGAAGGGCAGCGTCCGGCCGAAGGAAAATAAAAAGGCTTGCCAGGTGTATTAGTGCAATAATATACGAATTCGCATTCCAGTCCCCGTGCCTCCTCTTCTCGTCATAGATCCCCACAACGGCGTTCCGGCGTACCGGCAGATCATGGACCAGGTGAAGTTCCAGATCGCGGCGGGAGTGCTCCTCTCGGGAGCGGAAATGCTGTCGACACGGGCGCTCTCGGTTGAATTGAGGCTCAACCCGATGACGATCAGCAAGGCGTATGCCCTTCTCGAGCGGGAGGGCGTCCTCGAGCGCCGCAGGGGACAGACCCTGATCGTTCGCGAGCACCGCGGCGCCGAGGCGCGGGTGGCGAGGGCCGAACCGCTTCGGAGGCATCTCGCGGATGCCGCGACCATGGCGCGCCAGCTCGGGGTCGGGCCCGACGAGGCGCTGAAGATCTTTCGCGAAACATTGGAAAGGCAAAAACCATGAGCACATTCCCACCACCAGACCCCCTTCTCGCGGCGGAAGACCTGGGCAAGCGCTACGGCCGCCGCGATGCCCTGAACGCCGTCAATTTTCAGATTTTCCCGGGCCGTGTGGTCGGCCTTCTCGGCCGCAATGGCGCCGGAAAGACGACGCTGCTCAACCTCGCCTCGGGCATCCTTCTGCCCACGACTGGGAAGTGCGTCACATTGGGAGTTGGAGCGGCCGACCTCGGCACGCCGCAGCTGTCCCGCCTCGGGGTTGTGCAGCAGGAGGGGTCCTGCCTTGAGTGGATGACGGTGCGCCAGCATCTCGATTTTGTCGCCTCGTTCTATCCGACCTGGGACGCGGGATTGGAGAAGAGGCTGCTTTCCGAGCTCGAGCTGGATCCGGCGCGCAAGATAGCCCAGCTGAGCACGGGCGACCGCCAGAAGGCGCTGCTGCTTTTTGCGCTCGGGCACCGGCCCTCCCTGCTGCTTCTCGACGAACCGATGAGCGCCCTGGACCCGATTGCCCGGGAACGCCTGTTGAAGATATTCCTCGATTTGCTCCGGGATGAGGGAACGACCGTCGTCATTTCTTCCCACATCCTGACCGACGTCGAAAAGATCGTGGACTGGATCATCTGCCTGGACGGGGGCCTGCTGGTCGAGGACGCCTCCTTCGACACCCTCCAGGAGAGCTTTGGCGAATGGATCCTGACATCGTCCGAGGGGAGGCTTCCATCCGCGTTTCCGGAGTCCTTTGTGCTTTCATGCAAGGGTGGCGGAAGCCAGGTGCGCCTCCAGGTCCGGACCGGCGACCCCGAAGCCGCGCAAAGGGTGGCCGCTCAGTACGGTGCGGAAGTCACGACCCGCCGGATCAGTCTCGACGAAATGTTTCCGCTTCTTTTGCGATCGCGCAAGGCTGCCACTCCTGCCGCACGGCTATGAACCGCAAATTCCGGATTTTTCTGTCGGTGTTCCGGCCGGTCCGGACGGTGTGCCTCCTGGCGTTCTATGGAGCCTGGTTTCCGTGGAGCATTGTCAACACCGCCCGGGCCATGCACTTCGTGCCGCACCTCGCCATGTCGGCGGAGTATTTCCTCATTTGCGCCGTGATCGGCCCGATGATTTCCGGCTTTATCCTCGCGGCGCCCTTTCACGACGCGATGCATGCAAGCCTGTTCCCCCTGATTCCGGGGGCGGCCAGGCGGCTCGCCAATTGGCACGCCCTGTGCGCGGCAGAATATGCCATTTTATGCGCCTTTGTCCTGCGCTTGCTTGACAGCGAAATCCCTTTCCCCGCCGTCTTTGGCTGTGCCCTGTTGGGGTTGTCGCTCGGCGCGGCGAACGTCCACGACCGGCGTCCGAAGGCCATTGGGAGGACCCGCATCCTGTTGGGGGTCTGCCTTCTGGCCGCTTGCGGCGCAATACGCGTGGGCGACCATTTTCGGGCGGCTGTCATCGCGGCGCCGGCCGTATTTTTTGTGGTCCCGGCAGCGGTGGGCGTTTTCCTGTTTGGGTTGGGCTATTCGCGCAGCCGGGCGCGCGCACGGGGGCGGAATCCCTATCTCTCGATTGTCACACTGATCTATTGCCCGTCGGCCCTCCGGTGCCGCCATACGCAGAAAATCCGGCAACTGATGCAGGAGGGGAAGGCCGACAAGACTTCTTCGGACAACTACGCTGTTTCGATCGACGGATCGCTTCGATCATGGCTGGCCGCGCATCATCGAATCACCATGATCGGACGGAAAAGAAGCGGCGGTTCGATGCAACTCTGGTCTTTCTTCGTGGGCGTGGGGTACCCGCTCCTGGGCGCGGCCCTTTTCGGCCTGGTGCTGAACCGCACCTTTGGCGTCGCGGGTTTCTGGAGGCAGCTTGCGCGAATCATCGCGCAGGTCGCGCCGGCGGGCGGCAGTTCGAGCGATGAATTCATGGGCGAAGCCTGTGTCTTTATCCCGCTTATTTCGGTCCTCGCCTTTGTATTCGCCGGATTGATCCCGACATATCCGGCCATTCGATTTCCCGTTTCCAGGCGGCGGCTCGCCAGCCTGGTTTACGTGTCATCGATCCGCCAGTTTTCGACCGTTATTCTCTGGTACCTGGCTGGAACGCTCAGCGTCACGGCATTGGCCGCCGAGTTGTCGGGATCACGCGTCATTCCGCCGCTCTTGAGTTATGCCTACGTGGCGCTGATCCTGCTGCCGGTCGTTCCCCTGCTTAAGACCTTCAATCTCATCATTCGCGGACCCCTGTCATTCATTCCCATCGTCTTGATCGCGGTTTTGGTTGCCCTCGTGGGAATCATCAACCAATCGGCTTGGCAGCCGTGGGTCCTGTCGGCTGGAGGAATCGGCGGTTCCCTGTCGGTTCTCGCCGCGACCCTTCTGCTCTATTGGAAAATTGTGCGCTGGAGATGCTGTTCGGGCGATCTCGCCTTCGCTCCCGGCTTGTTGGTCCGATGAGCAGTCCGGCTCTGAATGCATGATTCAGTTTGTCCCCGCGATCCCCGAGGCTGCCGGTCTCCGCTAGCGGAACAGGCCCACGTTCTCGAAGTGCCTGATCCCGGGCGGGCCGTCGCCGAGTTCCACCTCGACGACATCGAGGCGATAGGTGCGCGGCGCCGGAAACTGCATTCCGAGAAAGGCGCGGATGGCCCCGCGGAGGGCCCTTCTTTTCCGCCGTCCGATCGCAAAGTAGCCGGGCACAAGGCCGCCCGCCCTGCGCGTCTTTACCTCGACAAAAACGATCGCGCCCGCCTTCAGCGCGATCAGGTCGATTTCCTCGCGCCTGTCGTTCGGATTGCGCCAGTTGCATGCGAGGATGCCAAAGCCGCACTTCTTCCGCAGATACTCGGCGGCTAGCGCCTCGCCGGTCCGCCCGATCTGGCTTTGCAGACTGCCGTCCTTGTGCGCATCCTTCGACATCCGTCCATTATGGCAACCTCCCCAGCCGCGGCCCCGCTCGCCTACAAGCTCGCCGTTCTCGTGTTCATCGAGAACAAGGCCGGCGAGCACCTGCTGATGCTGCGGGCAAAGCAGCCCAACCTCGGCGTCTGGAGCCCGATCGGAGGGAAGCTGGAGACAGGAATCGGAGAATCCCCGTTTGAATGCGCTGTCCGGGAGACCTTCGAGGAGACGGGGCACGTGATCACGGCGGCCGATCTCCACCTTTTCGCGACGATCGCCGAGAAGGCCTACGAAGGGCAGTCGCACTGGCTCATGTTTCTTTTCCGCTGTCACCGGCCGATCGCCGCCCTGCCAAAGGATATCCAGGAGGGGAGGTTCGGCTTCTTCTCACGGGCCGCCGTCTCCGCCCTGCCGATTCCCGAAACGGACCGCAAGGCCCTGTGGCCGACCTACGACTCGTACCGCGACCGCTTCGTCTCGCTGAAGGCCGACTGCGCCCCGGGAAAGCCGGTTCGCGTGGAAATCGAGGAAATCACGCCGGCGCAGCCGTAGCGCGCAGGGCGTCGTGGAGGATCTCGACCGGGTGGAAGGCCCGGCGGCCCGTTGCGTCGGCTATCTGGTGCCGGCAGCTTGTGCCGGATGCGGCGATCAGGGTGTCCAAGGGCGCGCCCCGGACCGCCGGGAACAGGACGAGTTCCCCGACCAGCTGGGAAACGGCGAAATGCTCCTTTTCGAAGCCGAACGATCCGGCCATCCCGCAGCAACCCGAGGGGATCACCTGCACCTTGTAGTTTCGGGGAAGTTCGAGTGCCCTGATTGTCGGGTCGAGCGACGCAAGCGCCTTCTGGTGGCAGTGGCCGTGCAGCCTGATCGAGCGCGGCTCGTCGGTGAAGGCGTCTCGCGGAATGCGTCCGGCGGCGGCCTCGCGGGCGATGAATTCGTCGATGAGAAGCGAGCGGCCCGACAGCGCCTTCGCCGCCTCCCGCAGCGTCGGAGGGACCATATCGGGGAATTCGTCGCGGAAACCAAGGATTGCGGAGGGCTCGATCCCAATCAGGGGTTCGGCGTCGGTGACGACATCCTTCAACAGCTCGATGTTTCGGATGGCCAGGCGCCGCGCATCGCGAAGCAGGCCCTTGGAGATCTTCGCGCGGCCGCTTTCCACCTGCGCGGGGATGAGGACCTCGTAGCCGAGACAATTGAGGAGCCGCACGGCCTTGATCCCGATCGGCGTGTCGTTGTAATCGGTGAATTCGTCGCAGAAAAGGTGCACCCTTCCGCGGGGGAACGGGCCGGGGCGGTTTGCGTGCCCCCGGTGCCACCGGCGAAGGGTCGTCGGGTGAAGCCGGGGGAGGCTGCGCTGGGGCGCGAAGCCAACGGCGCGTTTCAGGAGTCCGGAAATCAGGGGATTGCCGACGACGAAATTGTGCAGGCCGGGGGCCAGGGAACCCATCCGGGCGAGGCTTGCGAACCCTCCGACCAGGCGGCTTCGCAGCGGCACACCCCGTGCGTCGTGGAAGCGCTGAAGCCACTCGGCTTTCAGCCTGGCGACATCGACGTTTGACGGGCACTCGGATCTGCACCCCTTGCAGGAAAGGCACAAGTCCATGACCGCGGCGATGGCGTCGCTGTCGAAAGGATCCGCCTTGGGCGAGCGGGTGAGGACCTCGCGAAGGATGTTGGCCCTGGCCCGGGTCGTGGCGTCCTCCCTCTTGGTGGCCATGTAGCTCGGGCACATGGTTCCCCCCATCAGATGGGACTTCCGGCAGTCGCCCGATCCGTTGCACCGCTCCGCTGCCCGCAGGAGCCCGCCGGAGGCTGAAAAATCGAGCACGGTCTCGAATTCGCGCGTGGCCTGCCCCGCCTCGTAGCGGAGACTCGTGTCCATGGGGGGGGCGTCGGTTATCTTCCCCGGGTTGAAAATGCCCGAGGGATCCCAGGTTGCCTTGATCGAGCGGAACAGGGCGTAATTCTTCTCCCCGACCATCAGCGGCAGGAATTCGCCGCGCAGCCGTCCGTCCCCGTGTTCGCCGCTCAGCGAGCCGCGGTAGCGCTTGACCAGGTGGGCGACCTCGGTTGCCACCACCCGGTAAAGCCGGCGACCCTCGGGATCCTTCAGGTTGAGGATCGGCCGCAGGTGCAGCTCCCCGGACCCGGCGTGGCCGTAGTGGACCGCCAAAAGGTGGTGGCGGTCGAGAATCGCATCGAAGTCGCGCACAAAGTCGGGCAAATCGGCGGGGTCGACCGCCGTGTCCTCGACGACAGCCGCCGGTTTCCCGTCGCCCGGAACGTTGGCCAAAAGCCCGAGGGCGGCCTTTCGCAGGTTCCAAACCCGGTTCTGGTCCGCGCCGGAGACGCGTTTGCACAGGCTGCCGAGTCCCGCCGACCGCAGGTCGGCCTCGAAGCGCCCAGCCTCGTCCTCGACCTTGCCCATTGACCCGGCCCCGAACTCGACGACCAGCATGGCTTCCGGATCGCCCTCGATGAAGAAGCGGTTCCGGCTCTGCTCGAGATTGGTCTTCGTGCAGTCGAGGATGTACCGGTCGAGGAGCTCGCTCGAGCGCGGGGAGTGCCGCAGGGCAATCAGGTTGGCGCGCAGCGACTCGTCGATTGTCGCGCAGTGGACGCAGACGAGCAGGGTGTCCCTGGGGGGCAGGGGAACGCAGGCGAGCGTGATTTCGGTCAGGAAGGCCAGGGTGCCCTCGGATCCGGCCAGCATCCGGCAGAAATTGAACGGCGGCCCGCCGGCAGAAAACGGCTCGCAGGCCGCAAGGGAGTCGAGGGCGTAGCCCATGCAGCGCCGGTGGATTGATTTCTTCGGGAACTGCCGCTCGATCTCATCCCGAACGGCGGCCTCGCCGAGGAGCGCCTCCGCCTGGCGGTAGAGCGCGTTTTCGAGCGAATTTCCCGCGCACCGGGCGCGGAACTCGTCCGTCGCGACCGGGCCGAATTCCGCGGTGCTTCCGTCCGAGAGAACCGCGCGGGCCCCGAGGATGTGATCGCGGGTGGTTCCGTAGACGAGCGAATTGGAGCCGCAGGAATTGTTTCCCACCATTCCGCCGATCATGGCCCGGTTCTGAGTCGCCGTTTCCGGGCCGAAACAGAGGCCGTATGGCGCGAGCGCCAGATTGAGCTCGTTGCGGACGACCCCCGGCTGGACCCGGACCCGGGCGCGCGTGGCATCGATTTCCAGGATGCGGGTCATGTGCCGCGAGACATCGACGACAATCCCCGGGCCGACGACCTGGCCCGCGAGCGAAGTGCCGGCTGTCCTCGGGATGAGGGAGGTTCCGTGCTCGCGCGCGAAAAGCACCAGAGTGCGGACCTCCGCCTCATCCTTCGGGCAGGCCACCCCAAGGGGCAGCTCCCGGTAGTCGGACGCATCGGTCGCATAGAGTGCGCGGGTCGCTTCGTCGGTCCGCAACCCGTCGGCCAGCGCGGCGGAAAGGCCTGCGAGGGCCGTTCCGGAGGGTGAGGAGGTTCCTGCTGATCTTGCGACAGGCATGATGGGGGCGGCGGGGCCGCAGGGTTTTGGCCGGCAGGCGGAGGCTTGGAGTCAGCCCGCGGCGTGCACGACGGCGTACGTTCGCTTGCCTTTGCGAAGCAGGAGGTATTTTCCGAAAAGCAGGTCGTTCAGGGATGCTGCGCGGGCGGGCTCAGCCACGCGCTGGTTGTTGAGATAGATTCCCCCCCCTTCGACGTCCTTTCGGGCCTGGCCCTTTGACGGGCACAGTCCGGTGACGACCAGAAGCTCGGCGATCGGGACTCCAGCGCCCTCCAGGCGGCTCTTTGGGAGGTCCCTTGTCGGGATTTCGCCGACGACGTCGCGGAAGAGCGCTTCCGTGATTCCGTCCAGGCCGCCGCCGAACATGATCTCGCTTGCGCGGATTGCGTCGGCGCATGCGGTCGGCCCGTGCACGAGGCCCGTCACCTCCCGGGCGAGCGCCTTCTGGGCCTCTCGCGCGCCGGGATCGGCCAGGTGGCGGGCTTCGAGGGCGGCGATCGCGTCGGCGGGCAGCAGCGTGAACTTCTTCAGGTAGCCCGCGACCATGCTGTCCTCCGTGTTCACGAAGAACTGGTAGAAACGGTAGGGGCTTGTCTTCGCGGGATCGAGCCACACGGCCCCGCTCTCGGTCTTCCCGAATTTTGCGCCGTCGGACCGGGTGATCAGGGGGAAGGTCAGGCCCCAGGCCGGGCTGCCGAGCTTCCTGCGGATCAGGTCCGTCCCTGCGGTTATGTTTCCCCACTGGTCGCTTCCGCCGATCTGCAGCTCGCAATCGAAGGTCTTCCGCAGATGATAGAAGTCATAGGCCTGAAGGAGCATGTAGCTGAACTCGGTGTAGCTAATACCCCCCTCGCTTTCCATCCGGGCCCTGACGCTCTCCTTGGCGACCATGACATTGACCGAGAAATGCTTCCCCACATCGCGCAGGAAATCGAGGTAGCCCAGGGGCGAGGTCCAGTCGGCGTTGTCGACCAGGCGCGCCGGATTGCCCTTCGTTTCGAAGTCGAGGAGGCGGGAGAGCTGGAGCTTTATGCAGGAGACGTTGTGCGCGAGCTGCTCGCGGCTGAGGAGATTGCGCTCGGCGGACTTTCCGCTCGGGTCCCCCACCATTCCGGTTGCGCCCCCGGCGAGTGGCAGAGGATGGTGCCCGGCGAGCTGGAAACGCCGGAGGGTAAGCTGCCCCATGAGGTGGCCCGCATGGAGGCTGTCGCCCGTCGGGTCGAAGCCGCAGTACAGGGTGATGGGCCCCGCCGCCAGGCGCCGGCCAAGTGCGTCCTGGTCGGTGCAATCGGCCAGGAGGCCGCGCCATCGTAGGTCGTCGAGAAGGCTCATTTGCAAGATGGCCTTATTCGGCCCCGCCCGGGCCGGGGCGTCAAATATGGAAAATCGGTTTGCGGACGGGTCCAGACGGGGTCTACTTTCGCAACCTTTTCGTCCTGCAACCTCAACGGATCATTCGATCCAAACCAACATGCCCATATCAATCGGTTCAAAAGCGCCTGATTTCTCCCTCAAAACGAAGACTTCGGACGGCCTCAAGGACGTCAAGCTGAGCGACAATCTCGGCAAGAAGCAGACCGTGCTCCTCTTCTTCCCGCTCGCCTACACGAGCGTTTGCACCCAGGAGATGTGCGATGTCACCTCCGGCCTGGAACGCTACGCGGCCCTCAACGCAGAGGTTTACGCGATCAGTGTCGACAGTCCCTTCGCCCAGGAGGCTTGGGCCAAACAGAACAACATCAAGATCACCCTCCTTTCGGACCTCAACAAGACGGTGACCAAGGCCTACGACGTTCTCTTCCCCATGCTTGCCGGCGTTGGCGACACTGCGGCCCGTGCGGCATTTGTAATTGGCGTGGATGGTGTTGTGAAATACGCCGAGCAGACGCCGACCCCCAAGGACCTGCCAAACTTCAACGCAATCGCCGCCGCCCTGTCCAAGTGACAAGAATCCGATGAGCCAGACGCCCAACCCGTTCAATACCCGCCAGGTCTTCTCCGTTTCAGGAAAGGAGCACGCCTTCTATTCGCTGCCTGCGCTCGGAAAGGCGGGTTTTTCGGTTGGGCGCCTTCCGGTTTCGATACGCCTGGTCCTGGAGTCGCTGCTTCGAAACTGCGACGGAAAGCGCGTGTCGGAGGGCGCCGTGCGCTCGCTTGCCTCCTGGGAAGCGAAGGCCCCGCGCACCGAGGAGATCCCCTTTGTCGTGGCCCGCATCGTTCTCCAGGACTTCACCGGGGTTCCCCTCCTGGTCGACCTCGCGGCCATGCGTTCGGCGGTGGCGAAGATGGGCAGGAACCCGAAGATCATCGAGCCCCTGGTCCCGGTCGATCTCGTCGTCGACCACTCGGTCCAGGTCGATTCCGCGGGGAACGCCGGGGCGCTGGAGCGGAACATGGCGCTTGAGTTCTCGCGCAACCGGGAGCGCTACCAGTTCCTGAAGTGGGGTATGCAGGCGTTCGATACATTCAAGGTCGTTCCGCCGGGGATCGGAATCGTCCACCAGGTGAACCTCGAATACCTGGCGAAGGGAGTGCTGACCGACGGGCGGGGCGTGTGCTATCCCGACACCCTGGTCGGCACGGATTCCCACACGACCATGATCAACGGGCTGGGCGTCGTCGGCTGGGGGGTGGGCGGAATCGAGGCCGAGGCGGGGATGCTGGGACAGCCCGTCTATTTTCTCACGCCCGACGTCGTCGGCGTCCACCTGACGGGGAGCCTCCCGGAAGGGGCCACGGCGACGGACCTTGCGCTCACCGTGACGCAGCTCCTGCGCAAGGCGAAGGTCGTCGGCAAGTTCGTGGAGTTTTACGGCGCCGGCGCCGCCGCCCTTCCCGTCGTCGACCGGGCCACCATCGCCAACATGGCGCCGGAGTACGGCGCGACGATGGGTTTCTTCCCTATCGACGGCGAATGCTCGGCCTACCTCCGGTCGACCGGCCGCAGCGATGAGCACGTTGCCCTATACGAGGCCTATTACAGGGCCCAGGGCCTCTGGGGCGTTCCGCAGGCCGGCGAGATCGACTACTCGCAGGATCTTTCGCTCGACCTGGGGACGATCGTTCCGAGCGTCGCGGGGCCGAAGCGGCCCCAGGACCGGATCGAGCTCCGGAATCTCAAGACTGAATTCGTGTCGGCCTTTTCGCGGCCTGTCGCGGAGAACGGCTTTGGCCGGTCGCCGGCGGATTTGAGCGCCGCTTTTCACGTCTCGGGCGCCGCGGCAAACGGCGACGGCGAGATAGGCCACGGCAGCGTCCTCATCGCCGCAATCACAAGCTGCACGAATACCTCCAACCCGAGCGTCATGCTGGCCGCGGGGCTGCTTGCAAAGAAGGCCGTGGAACGCGGCCTGGCGGCGCGCCCGATGGTCAAGACATCGCTTGCGCCCGGCAGCCGGGTTGTGACCGACTATCTCGAGAAGACAGGCCTCCAGCCCTATCTCGACAAACTGGGCTTCCAGACCGTGGGGTACGGTTGCACAACCTGCATTGGGAACTCCGGTCCGCTGCAACCCTCGATCGAGGAAGCGGTTGTCAAGAACGACCTCGTCGCCGCCTCGGTGCTTTCGGGCAATCGAAACTTTGAGGCGCGCGTTCACCAGAACATCAAGGCGAACTTCCTGATGTCTCCACCGCTCGTCGTTGCGTTTGCGCTGGCGGGCCGGGTGAACATTGACCTTGCGCACGAGCCCCTGGGCCGCGACCGCGACGGGCGCGACGTCTTCCTCCGGGATCTCTGGCCGACCCTCCGGGAAGTCCGCGAGCATCTGCAGGCGGCCCTCAAGCCGGAGGTGTTTCGGAGGCTCTATTCCAATTTCGCCTCCCAGAACCCCCGGTGGAACGAGATATTCTCGGCAACGGGAGACGTGTACGGCTTCGACCCCAAGTCCACCTATATTCAGGAGCCTCCGTTCTTCACCGGCTTCTCTCTTCAACCGGGCGCCATCGCCGCAATCACAGGTGCGCGGGCCCTCGGAATCTTCGGGGATTCGGTCACGACCGACCACATTTCGCCGGCCGGGGCGATCAAGAAGACCTCGCCCGCGGGCCGGTTCCTTCTGGAAAACGGGGTCGGCTTCGAGGACTTCAACAGCTACGGCTCGCGCCGCGGCAACGACCGTGTGATGACCCGCGGGACCTTTGCCAACGTTCGCATCAAAAACCTGATGCTCGGCGGCGAGGAAGGCGGGAACACCCTTTATTGGGCAAAGGACGGCGCCGGCGAGAAGATGTCGATCTATGATGCGGCCATGCGCTACCGGGTCGACGGGACCCCCTTGGTCATCATTGCGGGTCAGGAGTATGGGACCGGATCGTCCAGGGATTGGGCGGCAAAGGGGACCCAGCTGATGGGAGTCAAGGCGGTCGTCGCGCAGAGTTTCGAGAGAATCCACCGTTCCAACCTGGTTGGGATGGGCGTCCTTCCGCTCCAGTTCAAGGAGGGCGTCCACGCGCAGGTCCTGGGCCTCGATGGCACGGAGACCTATGACGTGGTAGGTCTCGGCGCGTCGCTGAAACCCCAGCAGGACCTCACACTCCGGATTGTCCGCAAGAACGGCGAGAAGACGGACGTGCCGGTTCGCTGCCGGATCGATACGCCGATCGAGATCGACTATTATCAACATGGCGGCATCCTCCCCTACGTCCTCCGGCAAATCGTGGCGGCCTAGCCAAAGACGGCTCGGCCCGCTTCCGACGGCGGAAAGTCCGGCAAAGCCGTAATAGCTGCCTTTTAACATCTTAGGCGCTGCGGCTTGCTGCCGTGCGCCAAACGAGTTGATTTCCGCCCAACACCCAGCCGCACGTCATGTCCGAGATCGCCACAAAACCGGTTTACCTGGTGGATGCCTACTCCGACCCGGTCCTCGTGCGGATCGAAGGACGTGTTAATTTCCAGAACAGCGCCTGTTTGCGGGACTTTATTGCCGAGATGATGCAGCGCAGCCGGGTCCGCTTCGTTTTGGACTTTCTGCACTGCTCGGGGATGGACAGCACGTTCCTGGGCGTTCTGGCGGGAGCCGCCCTGGAACTGCGCAAGCGCGTGCCCGCCGGAAGCCTTGTCCTGGTGAGGCTTGGACCTCGCAATCTTGAGCTGGTCCGCAACCTGGGATTGCACCGCCTGCTGGCCGTGGATTCCGGCGATTTTCCGATGAACTTTGCGGCGGGGGACACCGCCCTTGTCTGCCCGGACACCAATGAATTGGACTGTGCGCGGCTCGTCCTTGAAGCGCACGAGAATCTGGTTGCGGCCGACGAGGGAAACCGGGCCAAGTTCCAGGACGTATTGATCTTCCTTAAGAACCGGGTCGAGCAGCGTTAGGCATGTTCTTCCATCTTTTCCTCGGCGCCTGCATCGGCGTATTGCTGATGCTGGTGCCCGTGCTGCGCGCCCGGGCCTTTGCCCGGCGCCAGGAGGAGGAAAGGCGGCAGTTTGCGCAGGATCGCCAGCGGGTCATCGATTTCATGCACCTGATGGCCGAGGCCCTGGGCGAGGGGCTCACGCCCCAGGAGCTGCGCCAGAGGATCGTGCACGCCTCGATCATCTGCACGGGGGCCCTGAGTGCGTGCATGTTCGAGAGGACGCCGGCGGATACGATGCGCGGAGTCGCCGTGGAGGGCCTGTTCCCTCCCCACCGGCCGCTGACTGCGGCGACGAAGGAGCTTCTGACGACGAGGGCCAGATTCATCGAGCAGGTGCTCAAATCGGAGGAGTTTCCCGCGGGAGAGGGCATTGTCGGGCGGGTCGCCCGGACCGGCCGCCCTGAGCTGATCGCCGACGCAGTCTCCGACCCGCTGATCGTGAAGCACGACGACAAGGCCCTGGCCGTCCGGTCGGTGATCGCCGTGCCGCTGCGGTTTCGCGACCGGTTTTTCGGCGTCCTCGCCGTCACGAATCCGGCCGGCGACCGGCCGTTCACGGAGGTCGAGTTCTCGCTCCTTCAGTCGCTGGCCGAACAGGCGGCGCTCTCCCTGCACAACGCCGAGCTTCTGGACCTGCGGATGGAAAAGTCCCGCCTCGACCTCGACCTGTCGATTGCCAGCGGGATCCAGCAGATGCTGCTGCCCCGGCACGTGGCGACCTTCAAGGGTTTCGATCTGGATGCCCGGTACAAGCCGGCGCAAAAGATCGGCGGGGACCTCTACGACATCCTGTCCCTGCCGGGCGGCCGGCTGGGGGTGGCCGTCGCGGACGTGTCCGGCAAGGGAATCCCGGCGTCGCTCATGATGGCGATTGCGCGCACGCACATGCGCCAGATCGCTCCGCGGCACGAATCGCCCGCCCGGGCGCTCGCCGAGCTGAATCGCGCCGTCGCTCCGGATGTCCACGGCGGCATCTATGTCACGGTCCTTTATGCCATAATCGACGGCGCGCGCGGGCAGGTCGCGATGGCCAGGGCCGGCCACGAACTGCCGCTGCTCGCACGCATGGACCCCGCAAGCGGCGGATGTCATCCGCGGTTCGTCGGCTCCGAAGGCATGCCGATCGGCATGGTGCCCGACGAGCTCTTCACCGCGGCGATCGCCGACCAACTCGAGCCCTTCGGCCCGGGCGATATTCTCGTCCTTTACACGGACGGGATAACCGAGGCGCCCAATGAGGACGGGAAGGAGTTCTCCGGAGCGCGCCTGGCGGATGCCGTACGCCTTGGCTGCCTGAAAAGTGCGCGCGAGATCAACGATGGCATCCTGGAGGCGGTCGAGCGCTTTGTCGGGGACGTGCCGCAGCAGGACGACCTGACGCTGGTCACGGTCAAGCACCTGTAATTTTCCGGAATTGCCGAGGAAACATCCTCCCTCGTCGTGGGCTGCCAAGGCTCGGATCTCGGTCAAGGCCGGCCGCCAAGGCAGCCGTCAGGTCTGACGGCCGGATGGCGGCCC
>CAZSEH010000016.1:0-1383 GCA_964605835.1 uncultured Opitutaceae bacterium | reverse complement strand
CGGTCAAGGCCGGCCGCCAAGGCAGCCGTCAGGTCTGACGGCCGGATGGCGGCCCAGAGACCTCGAATAAGGCAGCTATCTCCTCGGGAGGATGTTTCGTCGGCAATTCCTTGTAACAACAAATTTTCCTCTTGCCTCTTTTGCGCCTCCGTTGCCGCTTAAAGTTTCCATGCCCGAGGATGCCCAACCGATCGACCGCCATTCCCTGCCCGATGCGGCGGGACATTTCGGCGCGTACGGCGGGGTCTTTGTTCCTGAAACCCTCATGGCGGCCTTGGGCGAGCTTGCAGAGGCCTTCGAGAAGGCGAGGCACGATCCCTCCTTCCTGGAGGAGTTGGACAGGCATCTCGGCGAGTACGCCGGCAGGCCGACGCCGCTGTATTTCGCCGAGCGCCTGACCCGGCATTTCGGCGGGGCGAAGATCTACCTGAAGCGCGAGGACCTTCTCCACACCGGAGCCCACAAGATAAACAACGCGATCGGCCAGGCGATTCTTGCCAGGCGCATGGGAAAGCGCCGCATCATCGCGGAGACCGGCGCCGGGCAGCACGGTGTCGCCACCGCGGCGGTCTGCGCCAAGTTCGGCTTCGAGTGCGTGGTTTACATGGGCTCGGTCGACATGGAGCGCCAGGCGCTCAATGTTTTTCGGATGCGTCTCATGGGGGCGGAGGTCCGCGGCGTCGACGCCGGACAGAAGACCCTCAAGGAGGCGATCAACGAGGCGATGCGCGACTGGGTGACAAACGTCCGCTCGACCCACTATATCCTGGGCACCGTCTACGGGGCCCATCCGTATCCGATGATGGTGCGCGAATTCCACCGGGTGATCGGGCGGGAGGCCAGGGCGCAGATTCTTGCGCGGGAGGGACGGCTCCCCGACGAGCTCATCGCCTGCGTCGGCGGAGGCAGCAACGCGATGGGGCTCTTCTTCGAATTCCTGGAGGATCCGAGCGTGCGAATGATCGGCGTGGAAGCGGGAGGGCGGGGTATCCGGAAGGGCGAGCATGCGGCACGGTTTGCCGGCGGCCGGCTGGGCGTCCTTCAGGGGTGCAAGACATTCATCCTCCAGGATGCCGACGGCCAGATCGAGAGCACGCACTCGGTGTCGGCGGGCCTGGATTACGCGGCCGTGGGCCCCGAGCACGCGTACTACAGGGACCGGGGCCGGATCGCCTTCACCTACGCTACCGACGACGAGGTCCTGGCGGCGTTTCGCCTGTGCTCGGAACTCGAAGGCATCATTCCCGCCCTCGAAAGCAGCCACGCGCTGGCGCATGCCTTCAAGCGGGCGAAGGAAATGCCCGCGGACAAGGTGATCGTCGTCAGCCTCAGCGGCCGCGGCGACAAGGACGTCCAGCAGGCCCAGGCGCTGCTGAAATAGGC
>CAZSEH010000015.1:3489-50477 GCA_964605835.1 uncultured Opitutaceae bacterium | reverse complement strand
CATCTTCTGGCTCGCAAATTCTGCGCCGCCGCGGTGTGATTTTCCTCCCGTTGACAACGTTCCCTCGACACTTTCCCCGCGCCCACACAGGGCGCCGCCCGACGCGGTTGGGCTCCGTCTTCAATCCATCCATTCGAGCTCACGGGAGACAAAAATGAAAATCGTCCTCGCTTACTCAGGCGGTCTTGACACGTCCGTCATCTTGAAATGGCTCCGCGAGACGTATGACGCCGAGATCGTCACGTTCTCCGCCGACATCGGCCAGGAGGAGGAGCTCCGCGGCCTCCCCGCAAAGGCCCGCAGGACCGGCGCCACAAAGCATTTCACGCTCGATCTCGTCGAGGAGTTCGCCCGCGACTTCATCTACCCGATAATCCGCGCCAATGCGGTCTATGAGGGCCAGTACCACCTCGGCACATCGATCGCGCGCCCGCTGATCGCCAAGGCCCAGATCGAACTGGCCAGGAAGGAGAAGGCGGACACGGTGGCGCACGGGGCGACCGGCAAGGGCAACGATCAATGCCGGTTTGAACTCACGTGCATGGCCCTGGCGCCGCAGTTGAATATCATCGCGCCGTGGAGAATCGACGCGTTCCGCAGTCAATTCCCGGGACGCGCCGAAATGATCGCCTATTGCCGGGATCACGGCATTCCCGTCGCGGCTTCCCTGAAAAAGCCCTACTCGATGGATCGGAATCTCCTGCACATCTCCTACGAGGCGGGAATCCTTGAGGATCCTTGGTTCGATCCGACGACGAAGAAAAACAAGGGGATGTTCAAGCTTTCCGTCTCCCCCGAGGATGCCCCGGACAGGTCGGAATACGTGGAACTTGATTTCGAACGGGGAAACTGCGTCGCGGTGAACGGCAGGCGGCTGACGCCGGCGGGTGTCCTGAAGGCGTTGAACAAGCTCGGCGGACGCCACGGCATCGGCCGGGTGGACCTGGTCGAGAACCGCTTTGTGGGGATGAAGTCGCGCGGCGTATATGAGACGCCCGGCGGGACCATCCTCATGCATGGCCATCGCCAGATCGAGTCCCTCACGATGGACCGGGAGGTCATGCATCTGCGCGATTCGCTGATCCCGAAATACGCCGAACTCGTCTACTATGGCTTCTGGTTCGCGCCCGAACGCGAGGCGCTCCAGGCGCTGGTGGATGAAAGCCAGCGCCACGTTTCGGGCACGGTGCGCCTGAAGCTCTACAAGGGCGGCATAACCACCTGCGGCCGCAAGTCGAAGTACTCGCTCTACGACCCTCGCATCGCATCGATGGAGGGCGTGAAAAGCTGGTACAACCAGAGCGACGCGACCGGCTTCATCCGGCTCAACGGCCTGCGCCTGCGCGCGCGCTACTTTGCGCAGGGCGGTCCGTCTACTCGAAGCGCACGGTGACCTGAATCTCGACCGTTGCGTTTCGGGGCAGGCCGGCGACGGCGACGGCGGCGCGGGCGTGCCTTCCCGGATCGCCGTAGAGCTTCACGAACAGGTCGCTAGCCCCATTGATCACCTGCGGACTGCCGGCAAAGCCGGCCACGCCGTTGACGTATCCATTGACCAGAATGAACTCGCGGACCCGGTCGAGCCTCCCCAGGGCCGCCTTGATCGAGGAGAGGGCGCCGAGCGCACACACCTGGGCCGCTGCGTAGCCGGCCTCGACGGTCTGATCATTCCCGACCTGGCCGGCATGGGCCTTTCCGTCGGTGGAGCTGATGACCCCAGCAAGGACCAGCGTGTTGCCGTTGATTCGGTACGGCACGTAGCTGCCCGCGGGCGTTGGGGGCGGCGGCAGCGCCAGCCCGAGTTCCTGCAGTTTGATTTCGATCGGATCCATGGGGGCTACGTTGAACGAATTCCAGCCAAAGGACAGTCGATCCAGCCTTCCCCAGGCGCTTATTTCCCTGCCGCCCGCAGGGTCTCCGCGTTCTGGCGCAGGCCGGCATTCACCGAACCCCCGTCGGACCCCAGGGCCATGAAAGTGTAGCCGAGATCCCGGCACTTTTCCACAAGGGACGCATTTTGCACGAGGATCCCGGCCGCCTTTCCCGAACGCCGGGCAGCGGAGGCCACCCGCCGCAAGGCCTCGTCAAACCGGGGATGGTCGAGCTGATCCCGGATCCCCATGTTGTAGCTGAGGTCCGTCGGTCCGACGAAAAGGACATCGATCCCGTCGACCGCAGCGACGGCCTCGGCCGAGGCCACCGCCTCGACCGTCTCCACTTGCGCAGCAAGGACGAGCCATTCATGGGCGTGGAGGTAGTATTCCTCGAATCCCTGGCCGAATCCCGCGCTGCGGTGGAACTTTGCGACGCCGCGGATGCCCCGCGGCGGATAACGGAGCGCCGAGACGGCGGCTTTGGCGTCCGCCTCGTTGTTCACGTAGGGCACCATCACGCCGTGCGCGCCCAAATCCAGGACCCGCTTGAAGCGAACGGGCTCGTTCGCGGCAATGCGCACGATCGGGACGACGGGCGTGGCGGCGGCGGCCTGAAGCTGGTGCAGGAGGGTTTCCTCCCCGCCCGGCCCGTGCTCGTGGTCTATCAACAGCCAGTCGAAGCCCGCGTTGCCGGCAACTTCAGTCGCAACAGGCGAGCCGAGATTGATGAACGTTCCGGCCAGCCACTGGCCGGCCAGGGTGCGCGAGCGGAAATCACCCGAAATCTTCATCCGGGCCTCACAGTGAAACGTACAGCCGGTACAAAGCCTGGGTTCCGCACTCGTCCCAGCCGCAAACAGCCACCTTGTCGTAGAGCTGCTTTGCGACGGCAAGGCCCGGCAGGTCGAGCTTCATCTCGGCCGCAGACTCGAGCGCAATGCGCATGTCCTTGAGGATGTGCTTCACGTAGAACCCGGGCGCGTAGTTGCCTGCCAGGGCGCGCGGCGCCAGATTGGTCATGGCCCAGCTGCCGGCCGCTCCGCCGCTGATGCTCGCGTGGACCCGCTCGGGGTCGAGACCGGCCTTGCGGGCGTACGCAAGGGCCTCGACCCAGGACACCATCGCGACCGCGACGGCGATCTGATTCGCCATTTTGCAGTACTGGCCCGATCCCGCCGGGCCGAGCCGCGCGATATTCTTTCCCATGAGCTCGAACAGGGTCTTTGCCCGCGCAAACGCCGCCTCCTCGCCCCCGACCATGATGACAAGCCGCGCTTCGCGCGCGCCCACGTCCCCGCCGGAAACCGGGGCGTCGAGAGAATCCAACCCGCGCCGTCCCGCCGCCTCCGCAATCCTCCGCGCGAGAACAGGGCTCGAAGTCGTCATGTCGATCAACAGGGCGCCCGGACGGGCCCGTTCTACGATCCCGCCGGCCCCAAGGTAGCTTTGTTCGACGTCGATTGGAAACCCGAGCATCGTGATGACGATTTCCGCCGCGGAGGCCGCGGAACCGGCCGAGTCATGCCACTCGGCCCCCGCATCGAGCAGGGCCCGGGCCTTTTCCTTCGTCCGGTTGTGGACGTGCAAGGCGTGGCCGGCGCGCTGCAGATGCCCGGCCATGCTGCGGCCCATGACTCCTGTGCCGACAAATGCGATCGAAGGGGAAAGTGCCATCTACTTCTTCACTGCGAACTCCGGCGCAAGTTCAAGCCGGAAATAGTCCCGGGCGTTCGCAAAGCAGATATTCTTCACCATTCCGCCGACAAGCGGCATGTCCGGGGGAATTTCACCCCGCTCCATGTCCGCCCCGAGCAGGTTGCAGAGCACGCGGCGGAAATATTCGTGCCGCGGGTAGCTGACGAAGCTCCGCGAATCGGTCAGCATGCCGACGAAGCGGCTCAGGAGGCCGAGGTTTGACAGGGCGTTGATCTGCCACTCCATGCCCTCCTTCTGGTCGAGGAACCACCAGCCGCTTCCAAACTGAAGCTTGCCGGGGATCGAGCCGTCCTGGAAGTTGCCGATCATTGTTCCGAACGCGTAATTGTCGACCGGGTTCACATTGTAGATGATCGTCCGGGGGAGCTCGTCGGTGGAATCGAGCGCGTTGAGATAGCGGGCGAGGGCGCGCGTCTGCGGGAAGTCGCCGATTGAGTCGAAGCCGGTGTCCGGGCCGAATTTTCCGAGGAGCCGGCCGTTGTTGTTGCGCAAGGCCCCGAGGTGCAGCTGCTTTGTCCAGCCGCGCGCTGCGTCCCAGCGGCCGAATTCCAGCATGAGGAAGGATCCGTAGCGCACCTGGTCCTCGGCCGGGGGCACCCTGCCCGCCCGGGCCGCGTCGAAAACGGACCGGGCCTGCGCCAGCGTGCAGGGCTCGGAGAGGGCCGTTTCAAGCCCATGGTCGGAAAGCCGCCCGCCGGCGGCGTGAAATGCGTCGTGCCGCTTCCTGAGCGCCGAAAGCAGGTCATCGAACGTGCGGATCGCCGCGCCCGCCGTGCCCCCGAGAATCTCGAGCCAGCCGTTGAAGGCCGCCGGATTGCCGACAGCGAGGGCCTTGTCCGGGCGGAAGGCCGGGTAGACTCGGGTCTTGAGCCCGGATGCGCGGATCTTCCCGTGCAATTCGAGGCTGTCGGCGGGATCGTCCGTCGTGCAGACAACCGCCACCTTGGAATGGGCAAAAAGATCGCTCACACGCATCCCGGCGAGCCGGGCATTGCCTTGTTTCCAGATTTCGGCGGCGGTCGCGGGGCTCAGGAGCGAGTCCACGCCGAAGTAGCGCTTGAGCTCGAGGTGGGTCCAATGGTAGAGCGGATTGCGAAGCGTGTGGGGGACCGTCGCGGCCCACGCCTGGAATTTTTCCCAGGGGGAGCCGTCGCCCGTGATGAAGCGCTCGTCCACGCCGTTTGAGCGCATCGCCCGCCACTTGTAATGGTCGCCCCCGAGCCAGACCTCGGCGAGGTCGGCGAACTGGTGATTGGCCGCGATCAGCGCCGGTGAGAGGTGGCAATGATAGTCGAAGATCGGCTCGTTCTTCGCGAAACTGTGGTAAAGCTCGCGAGCCTGCGGCGTCGTGAGCAGAAAATCATCGTGGATGAAGGGCATGGTCGGGGGTGGATGAGTTTCGGAAAAGGCCCAAAACCGTCACGCCCCGATGCCGGCGATGAGGGCGTCCAAGTCCGCGTACTGTTCGAGGCGGGCGCGGGCCACCGAGCAGGCCGCCGCCGTGCTGAGGCCGGTGGTCTCCGCGAGAAAGATGATATAGCGGGCAACGTTGCGCGCATAATTGAGGCGGCCCTCGGCGCTGACCGCGTAGAAACGCGATCGCTGGGCGTAGCCGGCCGGCGTGTGGTCGCCGAGGGCGGCCTTCTCGGCCCGGCCTCCGGCGGCGAGCACATAGAGAAAGTTGTATTCGAACCAAAACATGTGGTCGGGGCTCGCCGGAAGCGCCTCGAGCGCGGCGCGGCAGGCGGCGGGGGATTCAAACACACTGGCGGGTCTTCCGGCCTTGGCCAGGGCGTCGGTGACGAAGACGCGGGCCATCTTCTGCTCGGTCGGATCGGCGCTAAAGGCGCCGAGAATGGCCAGTTCGACGGTGAACCGGTACCAGTCGCTCCAGAGGGCCTGGTCCGCAGGGTTCTTTGAGGCAGCAAGGGCGCGCCCCATCTCGTAGGTATACCTTCCGCTTGTCTTGATTTCGAGGCGCTGGCCGGTCACCTGGCCCATGACCCGGTAGTTCTCGCCGGATTTCCCCGAACCGGAGTGAAACCCGATGCTGGCCCCGAACTTCGCGCACACCTTCCATTGTTTCTCGATCAACGCCTTCAAGGCGGCGTTGTCGGGGTACGGCATGTTCTTTTGGAAGCCAAACGCGGGGGCGATGAAATGGATCTTCATCCCGAGCGCCTCGCACAGGGACAGCATGATCGCGGTCGTTTCCGGAGTCGTCAGGCCGGGCAGTTCGTCGATCGACAGTTCGCGCAGGTATTCGCGCCCGACGGCGGTCGTGAAAAGATCTTCCCGGGCGGCGCGGTATTTCTCGTCGCGGCGCTTCATCTTCTGCATCGCCGGCCAGACGTAGGCGACGAGGCGGGAGAATTCGGCTTCGTTGAGCGACAGCCCTGCCGCCGAGACGCGCGACCGGACGCTGGCCAGGAGATCGGCGGGCACATTGGACTTCACCCAGGCGCCGGCGTCGACGGGAACGCTCGTCTGCGCAAGTTCAGGGGACAGGTCGAAGGTGATGTAGCTTGCCAGAACGCACCCGGTCACGAGCTGGTCCTCTCGGCTGTCGAATTTTCCGCCGATGGGCTGATGGTCGGCGTTGAAGCTCCAGGCAATCCGGCGCCTGTGGAAGCCGGT
Organism: uncultured Opitutaceae bacterium; assembly: GCA_964605835.1. Taxonomy (GTDB): domain Bacteria; phylum Verrucomicrobiota; class Verrucomicrobiia; order Opitutales; family Opitutaceae; genus Palsa-1447. The sequence goes on along the minus strand of CAZSEH010000015.1, from coordinate 44,250 downwards.
TTTCAGCTTCGACAACACGCAGCCATGGCTCATCCCCTCCACGCTCTGGCCCTGATGCCCCTCGGGGACATTCGTGCCGATGAAAGGAAAGGGGACGGTGTCGAGGCGGCCCTCGAGCATGGCGTTAACGTCGTAGACCAGCTCGCGGGGGATGGAATTCTGATTCGCCGTCATTCCGATTCCCAAGTGGGCCATCGCCCACTCGACCCCCGGCCAATGCAAGGTCGTGAAGCGCGCCCCGATTCCAAGCGTGCTCCGTCCGAGTTGTTCCGAGGCGGTCGGAAAAACAGTTGACGCCGGATCGCGCTCCTGCAGCAGGTTCTTGATCTTTAGCAGATTGGAAAATGTCGCTGGGAAAATGGCCCGGTCCGGCCCGGCGGCAGTTCCGTCGGAAAGCACTCCGAGAACATCGCCCTTGCCGGTCGCAACCAAGCGCCAGCCGCAGTCGCCTGTCATTGGATCCTCAAACAGACTCCAGTGCCCAACGGCCGTCTCAAACCCGCTCAGCGGATAATCGACAATTCCGGCGGCCTTGTCCCCCTTGGCCTTGGCCGACAGCGCCGGCCAATCGAGGCAGAAGTCCGGGCTCACGCACGGATTCGTGGAAATGCGGAGCTTGTTCTTGGTCAGGAAACTATTAATCGAAGACATGGGAGACACAGATAGGGATTAAGGCTGGGATTCCCTCATATTTCGAATCCCCTTACAAGGCCGTAATTAGGACTCGTGTCCTAATATTGCGGTGACAGCCTATCCAGCGTCATTCAGCGCTTCCATTCGTTGGATGAATCCCGCACCAGCTGCTGCAGCATGTCGAAACGGAGTTCACCGTAATTCAGCGCGTAGCGGAGTTTGCCGTCCTTGAAGACCCACGTCGTCGGAATCCAGCTGACGGGCAGCCCCATGAATACCTTCATCTGGTCCGCCTTGTGGCGCGAACCGTTCGGATGCAGGAGAAGCACGAAGTTCTTCTGAGTTCCCAAGCCATTTTCAGCCAATAGCTCGGCCCCGTCCTTGTCATTCCAGACCGTGACAAAGATGAAATTGACACCGGGATTCGCACCGATGAACCCGCTCCATGCATTGCCGGCCAGTTCAGCCCGGCAATTGGGGCACCAGGGAGCCCAGAAGTGCACCACGGTGACCTGGGGCGACTTCACCGACTCCTCAACTTTTTGCTCAACAGGAAGCAGCGACGCATCGGCAGCAACGGAAAGTCCCGCCATCGCCAGAAAGAAACCAAATCCGATTATCCGTCTCATAGCCGAAACCTATCCTAACCGATCCACAAGTCACGCCCGGAGGGACAGCCTCGCAAGCGAGGCTGTCCCTCATTGTCCCAAAAAAAAAGGCCGCCGCGGGCTGCTAACCGCGGCGGCACACACCAACCCCTGACAAAGTGTTCTAGGTATTATTCGCTGGGGGCGGAGGAGGGGCATTGTCGCCGCCCTGGCCTTTTCGCCCGCGCGGCCCGTTCATGGGCATCGTATCAAAAATCTTCTGCTGATCCGGCGTGAGGACTGCGCGGATCTGGTCGCGCGCGCCCTTCATCAGACCCATCGCCTTGGTCGTCCGATCCTCCTGGGAAAGCGAATCGTCGCTGCGCAAAGCCATCATCTTCTCCCTTTGATCCTTCATTACGTCCTGGACCTTGGTCACCTGGTCGTCAGTCAAGCCCAAGCGGTCCTTGAGCCGCTCGACCATTTGTTGCGGATTTCCGCCCCTGCGGCCTCCGGGAGGAGCATCCGGCGCCTGGCCTGAATCAGCCGGAGGAGGCGGTGGGTTGTCCTGCGCATGCAACCGAGACGGAGAGACCGCGGCAAGCCCCAGGGCAAGGGCGGAAACCAGATACTTGATCGTTGAATTCATCTGGTGCGGATGTGACATGGGTTGGGAATCACACAGCCAAGACGGTCAGATTCCGGAAGAGTTACACAGAATTTCCATCGGGCTTGCCGCCGGCCACCCCATGCGCGTAGTGTCCGCCAGCATGATTGAAGTGCAGGCGCTTACGAAAAGATACGGCGATTTCACCGCAGTCCGGGAGCTTTCCTTTTTTGTGGGACCCGGCGAGGTTCTGGGGTTGGTGGGCCCAAACGGGGCCGGCAAGACGACCACCCTTCGCTGTCTGGCGGGCGTCATCCCCTGCAGCGGCGGCTCGATTCGGATTGCGGGCAACGATCTCGGCTCCGATCCCGCCGGCGCAAAACGCCGGCTCGCCTTTTTCCCAGACGAACCGCGCCTATTTGACTACCTCACCGTCAGGCAGCATCTCGCGTTCGTCGCAAGAATCTACGGCATCTCAAACCACGAGGCCGTGGCGCTGCCGCTTCTTGAGGAGTTGGAAATCGCGGACAAGGCAAACAAGCTGCCGAGCGAACTCTCGCGCGGCATGAAGCAGAAGCTGGTCATTGCCTGCGGCCTCCTGCACGGGCCCCAGGTGATGTTTTTCGACGAGCCGCTCACCGGCCTCGACCCGCTCGGCATTCGCCGGATGAAGGACTCGATAATTCGCCGCGCCAGGGAGGGCGCGGCGATCGTCCTGAGTTCCCACCTCCTGCACCTGCTGGAGGAGGTCTGCTCGCATGTGCTGATCCTGAAGAAGGGCGATAAGATCGCAGACGGCACATTGGCCGAAGTGGCCGCGCGATTCAGCGCTGGCGAGCCGGACGTCAGTCTCGAGGAAATCTTCATACGGGCGACCGGCGGATCCGAAAGCTGAACCGTGCTGCACGCCCTCCTTTACCTGAGGCTGGTATCGTTCCGCAACCGGGTTGCCTCCGGCGCGGCGCGGCTGCGCCAGCCCAAGTATTTCGCCGGCGCGCTGGTGGGTGGCGCCTATCTCTATTTCTTCATCGTGCGACCCATGGCCGCCTCATGGCAGCCGGTGTCATCGCAGGGGGCGCAGCACCTGTACTTCGGACGGTCGTTTTATGTCCTGGCCCCGGCATTCGTCCAAGTCTCAGCGTCGGTTGGGGCCGCGGCCGTGCTCCTCGCCTTCCTGTTGCGCCAGGCGTTTTTCTGGATCTCGCCGCCGGCCCAGCCGGGTCTGCGGTTCAGCGAAGCGGAAATCGCGTTCCTTTTTCCCGCCCCTTTTACGCGCCGCAAGCTGATTCACTTCAATCTTGTCAGCTCGCAGATAAGAATCCTCGTATCATCGGCTATCCTGACCGTCCTTTTCAACCGCTGGCACGGCGGCGGCGCGGGCGCGCTCAGTCGCGCAGTGGGATGGTGGGTCATCTTTTCCTCATTCAGCCTCTACTCAACAGCGTTCGGACTTGGCGTGGCAAAGTGGCTCGCGAGCTCGCCCAATCCGGGCCGCACGCGCTTCATAGCCCTGTCCGTTGTGAGCGCCGTTGCCGCGGTGGCTGTCTATTCAGTCGCAAGCCATGCCCGGCCCCCCGACACCGGCGCGATCGTCGGACCCGCAGGACTTGCCGCGTACCTGGACCGGCTGGTCGACGTGGGCCTTTTGCACTGGCTCCTTTGGCCGTTCCGATGGATCGTCGCGCCCTTTCTTGCGGCCGACTTGCGGACATTTGCCTGGGCAATGGGACCCGCGCTTTTGATCCCCGCCGGCCTTTACGCGTGGATCGTGCGCATGGAAGTGCAATTCGAGGACGGATCCATAGCGCTGTCCGAAAAACGGGCCGAGATCCGCGCGGCCTGGAAGGCAGGCCGCCGCTACCGCGCGACGCAAGCGGAGCCTGCGGTGCGGCGCGATCCATTCCGGCTGGGCAGCCGGGGCAGGCCTGAAACCGCCTTTTTCTGGAAGAATCTTCTCGCGATCCAATCCTGGTTCAATCTCCGGCTGGCTCTCGTCGTTCTTGGAGCGGCGGCGCTCGGAGCCGCCGGCGACTTCAGGGGGCCGAAGGGCGCCGGAGCGGGATACGCCCCCATGGTCCTCGCCGGCGCGCTTATCGCGGGCAGCTATGCTTTCTTCCTCGGTCCGCAGCTTCTCCGCCAGGATCTTCGCAGCGATCTGCAGAATGCGGATATTCTGAAGACTTATCCGCTTGCGGGCTGGCAGATCGTATTGGGCGAACTGCTGACGCCGGTGGCGATTCTGTCGGGCCTGCTGTGGCTGGCCATTCTCGCCGCAACCTGGGCCTTGAGCCGCCTCGGCAACGCCGGGACGTCATTCGCATCGGCCGACCGGCTCGTCATCGCTGCCTGCCTCGCGCTTCTGGTGCCGCCGCTCTGCGCGCTGCAGCTTCTCATTCCGAATGCAGCAGCGGTCCTTTTCCCGGGCTGGTTTCAGTCGATGCGGACGCGGGGCGGCGGGATAGAAATGATGGGCCAGCGGTTGATCTTCGTCTTCGGACAGCTTCTCGCCGTTGCGATCGCGATTCTGCCGGCGGCGATCCTGGCCGCTGCCGTGTTTGTCGCCGGCCGATTCTGGTTCTGGATCGTGTTCTCCGCGCCGGAGGGAGTCGCCACCATTCTCGCGCTCCTTGCGGCTGCGGCCACGCTGCTGGCGATCCTTTCAGGCGAACTCTGGTGCGGCCTTTGGTGGCTTGGCGGTCGGTTCGAAAGGCTCGATTTGAGCCGGGAAATGCGCGGCTGAACCGTGATAGGAATCCCGGCGCGCGCCTGGCCCACCCCATGAAATTTCAGCATCTTGTGCAGATGGCGGCCGGCGCGGTCGCCGTCACCCAGCGCAGGCTGCCAATGGACATCATCGAGGCGGCGCAGGGTGTGCCGGTGCACTACGAGGCTGTCCCCGATGAGGCCGTTATCGCGGACGGCTTCGAACCCGACATCCTGGGACTGTTCACCGGCGCCTCTCACGGGACGGAGCTGGATCAAGACAATCCGATCCCGCCTCAGATAATATTGTATATCAATAATATCTGGGACTATTCCAATTGCGACACCGGTGTGTTCCGCGAAGAGGTCCAATTGACCTATCTTCACGAACTCGGCCACTATCTGGGCTGGGACGAGGACCAAGTCGCCTCGCGCGGACTTGACTGAGGAACCTCGTCCATTCCGCACTTTCAAACTCTCCTCAACCGTGTTAACTCATTCCTTCCCATGAAGAAATTTCTTCCAATTTTGCTTCTTGCCCTGACCGGTGCAGGCACAGGCGTCGCCCGGGCCACTCCCGACCGGCCAAACCTCATTTCCGAGGTCCAGTCGTGCTATGCGATCCTCCAGGAGTTCATGAGCAACCCATCAACGGCGGTCCCGCCCGAGGTCTGGCAGAAGGCGCAGGCCGTCATTGTCGTGAACCAGTTCAAGGCCGGATTCATTTTCGGCATCAAGGGCGGATACGGGGTGATTCTTGTGAAGAAAACCGGCGGCCATTGGAGCGTTCCCGTCCTTCTGACCGCCAACGAGGCCAGCTTCGGGTTTCAGGCAGGAGCCAAGTCGGTCGAGACGATCTACATCATGACCGACAGCCAGACTCCGAAGATCCTGTTCAACCAGCGGTTCAATATAGGGGTGGATGCAAAGGCCGTCGCGGGACCCAAGGCAGCGGATTCGGAGCGAAACAACCACCCGCTCCTGGCCGCGCCAGTCCTTGTCTATTCCAAGGAAGCGGGCCTCTACGCCGGCGCCACAGTCAAGGCGGCCGAAGTGGGAAGAAACGACGACGCGAACTACGCCCTTTACAACACGACCTTTACGCTGCCCGAACTGGCCTACAGCGACTGGGTTCAGCCGCCGGCGGAACTTCGGCCGTTCATCAACTACGTGCAGCACCTGTCGCCGTAGTCTCAAGCCAGGCGATCAGCGCCGCCTCGGCAGCCTCGGCGAACCGCTCCTGGGCTTCGATGCGCGGGAGCCCGGGGGCGTCGGCACGGCCGCTGCAGACGTCGAATTTTCCTCCGGTTCCGCGGCGGGCGACCGCCCACCAGGCGAATGGCTCAGCCACCGAAAGCGGTGCGTACGGCTCGGCGTAGCCCGTCGTCGCAACTCCGAAATCCGCGTCGAACAGGAGGCAAACGCCGCGCGCCATTTGTTCGGCCACCGCGGCGGACACGCCGTTCACGGCCGCGGCGGCCGCGCGATCGACGGCGAGGTGGCGAGCCTTCTGGTCAAGCGAATAGGCGGTGATTCCCCCGAGGAAGAAATCGGATGCCCCCGAAATGCGCCCCACCCGCGCCTGCAGCCGGCCGCAGGTGACGCTTTCTGCAACGGCAAGCGTCCGGCGCGGCGGCCCGAGCATCAGGGTTCCAAGGTCGTGCATCGGTTTCACGCAAGTTCGAGGTCCACGGGGCAGTGGTCGCTGCCCATGACATCCGGGTGGATCCGGGCGCCCTTCAGTGCCGTGCGCAATCTCTCGACGACGACGAAATAATCGACGCGCCAGCCGATGTTCCGGGCCCGGCAATCGCTCATCTGGCTCCACCAAGTGTAATGGCCCGGGCCCGGGACAAAGGCGCGGAATGTGTCCACGTATCCGTTATCCAGGAGCCTGGAGAAATTGGCCCGCTCCTCATCGGTGAACCCGGCGTTGCGCCGGTTCGTCCTCGGATTCGCCAGATCGATGTCCGCGTGGGCCACGTTGAGGTCACCGCAAAAGGCGACTGGTTTCCCCTTTCTTCCAAGCCGCTTCAGAAACGACAGGAACGCCGGATCCCATTCCTCCGTGCGATAGGCCAGGCGGGTCAAGCCGCGCTGGGAGTTCGGCTGATAGACGTTGACGAGCGTGAAGTCGCGGAATTCGGCGGCAATGACCCGGCCTTCGCGGTCGTGCTTCGTCAGGCCCAGGCCGAGTGAAACGGAAAGGGGCTTCACACGGGTGAATATCGCGGTGCCGCTGTAGCCCTTCTTGTCGGCGCTGTTCCAGATGGGCTGATAGCCGCCCGGCCACACCACGTGCTGAACATCCCCGGGATGGGCCTTGGTTTCCTGCAGACAGATGACGTCGGCGCCGCACTTTCCCATGAAGTCGAGGAACCCCTTCTTCAGGACCGCGCGCAGACCGTTGACGTTCCAGGAGACCAGTTTCATTCGCCCGCCAGCCTCGCCTCCACAATCCGTTTTGTCAGCGCCAAACGTCAGGGGACAGCCTCCCCCCGGGGGCTGTCCCCTCCCGGAAGATGACACACTCCAGGCCACCTTCCCGTTGCCAATTTCAAGCGGATGCGGAAAGTTCATCCTCCCCGCACGTCATGCCCGGTTTTACGTCCATTCCGCTCGGCCAGCCCATCCCGCCAACTCCGCATGCTGTCTCGTGCAGCCTGCCGACCATGAGGGACGTGCGCGGCTACGAGGAGAAGGACCCAGAGATAACATCCCGCATGAGTTCGGGTTATCCCCGTTTTGTCGTGCATCCGTACATCCGGCGGCTCGCAGATCATCTGTCCGCCGAGGCGCGCCTTGCAGGACAAAGACTGTGGCTGACCTCTTCGGCGAAGATGGCTGTCGCGCTCTCCCAGCACCTGTCGGCGCCGCAAGCGGAGGGATCCGGTGCGAAAGTGGAGGCGGGCCTGTTTTCGGCCGGCGGGATCAACGGGGTGATTCACGCCGACACGGCGGAGATCTCAGCGCGGGCGAAGGTGTTCCTGCAAAACGTGGGGGGGTTCCTATCATCGCGCGAGGCCGAGGACCACCTTTTGCGCCTCGGAGTGATAAGGGAGGCGCACGGCGAAAATCTCTTTGCCGGCAACGCCGCGGAGCAAGTCCGGCGGCAACTCCGCCGGGCCCTTCCCCGCACCGGCGACAATGATATCTTTCTGGCCAACAGCGGAATGAATTCCGTCTATTCCGCGTTTCATGCGGCGGCCGAACTCCAGGCCACGCGGGGCCGCACCATTTGGGTTCAACTCGGCTGGCTGTACATGGACACAATCGCGATCCTGAAGAAGTTCACCGCGACCCCGGACGATTACGTGTATCTGCACGACGTTTTCAACCTGTCCGCATTGGAAAAGCTGTTTGCCGAAAAGGGCTCTCGCATAGCCGGGCTGATCACCGAAATTCCGACCAATCCGTTGATTCAAACACCCAACGTCAGCGTCCTGACGGGGCTTTGCCGGCGGCATGGCGCGATCCTCATACTCGATCCCTCGGTCGCGTCTCTTTTCAGCGTCAATCTGCTTCCGCACGCCGACATGATCGTGAGCAGCCTGACAAAGTTCACCGGCAACGAGGGCGATGTCATGGCGGGCGTTGTGGCCATCAACCCCGCCTCCGCGGATGCGGCGGAGTTGCGGCAGCGTGTGGGAGCACGGATTGAGCCCATTTATGCCAGGGATCTGGCCCGGCTTGCGGCGCAGATGGGGCAGACCGAGACCATGCTTTACCGCCTTGCCTCATCGACCCCGCAGGTTGCCGCCTTTCTGGCCGGCCATCGGAAGGTTAAGGACGTCTTCTGGGCGCTTTCACCGGAATCGCGCTCCAATTACAGGCAGATCGCCTGGCACCCGGAAGCCGTGGGCGGCATGATTTCCTTCACCCTGCGCGGCCCGCTCGAGCTTTTTTACGATCGAGTCCGACTTCCCAAAGGGCCCAGTTTCGGCATGAAAAAGACCCTTATCTGCCCGTTCATGTATCTGGCGCACTATGATCTCGTGAAGACGCCAGCCGGACGTGCCGAGCTGGCCCAAAGCGGCCTTGATCCCGACCTCCTCCGGCTGTGCATTGGCACCGAACCGGTCGTGGACATCCTCTCGGCCCTTGATGATGCCCTGGAGTGAACTCCGCGGCCGGCCGATGGCCGGGAGGTGATCGTCACCTGAGCCGCACCAGGAAGAAAGCGGCAAGCACGGTCATCCCCGCATTCGGCAGCCAGGCCGCAAGCATCGGATCGATCCATTGCTTCAATGCAAAGGCCGTGGCGACATTGACAAAAATGTAGTACAAAAGGAAAAGTCCGATTGCCTTTGAAACGCCGACAGCCGGATTCACCCGCACGCCCGCAACCGCGAAGGGAATGGCGATTGCTATGATGATGAGTGGCTCCAGCGTGTCGGCGACAATTGAGTTGTAGCGGATGGCATAGGGAACGCCCTTCGAGTTGCCTTCCTGGGCGAAATAGCGGATCAGCCGGCGCAATTCGAAAAATGAAAGATCGCGCGGACGCCGATCCGTCAAAAGCATCAGCTTTGGGTCCTCGCGATAGGTCGGTTCAAACCGGTCCGCAAATGGCGCGGACCCGGCCTGATCGCCGGTCTCGGCATCGAACCTCATTTCGCGCCCGGCCTGGAAGACCCAGCCGCCGCGGCCGGCGTCGTACCATGCCTGCGCCGCGGTCAGGCGGCGCACCTCGCGCCCGCGTTCATCCATCTCGGACACCGAGACGCCATACCCCCGTTCGGGGTTCGCCTGCCGGTACCGGTTGAAAAACCACATCCGCCGCGCGTCCGGGTTTTCAAACGCGACACTGTAGACAGCCCCCACGCGGTCGGGCGGGAGCGTCTTTGCCTGCTTGCGGAACTGGAGTTCCGCGTCGAACTGGCGGGACTGTTCGACCGACCAGGGGACGATCGTGGAATTCAGCCACCACACCGCCCCGCACGCCAGGACGCCGACCAGCCATACGGGAGCCACCAGACGCAGGAATCCGACCCCGGCCGTCCGCATGGCGGTGAGTTCATTCGCCCGGTGCAGCTTGGTCAGGGTGAAGAGCAGCGAAAGAAGAAGCGCAAGCGGCAGCACGACACCCAGGAAACTCGGCAGGGTGATGAGCATGTAGCGCGCGAATTCAGGCAATCCTGTCCCTGCGTCCAGCATGTCCCGGAAATCGTCATAGCAGATCTGGACAAAAAGCAGCCCGCAGAAAGCCACAAGAAACAGCGCCAGGATCTGCAGCCACTCCCGAAGCAAGTGCCTGTCAAACGTGTTCACGGGCCGTAGATTGCGCATCGCGCGGGCTGAAAGCAAACCTTGCGGCTCGGTTTTGCGCACCTCGGAGCAAAAGCATCGCCTTGCGCTCGTAACGGGCCGGCGTCCCCCAGCCTCCTGATTTTTGCAGACGCCCGGTGGGATAGGCGTTTTAATCCAAGCTTTTCCCATGTCGACCCCCGCGCCCGAATCGTTCGAGTTTCAAGCCGAGATCAAGCAGGTCTTGGATATCGTCATCCATTCGCTCTATACGGAAAAGGAGATTTTCGTCCGCGAGCTCGTCTCCAATGCCTCCGATTCCCTCGAGAAACTGCGCCACATCCAGCTTGTCGAGAAGGAGGTTTTTGACGACAGGCTCGCGTTGGAGATTAACATCACGACGGACGACAAGGCCAAGACACTGACGATCCAGGACTTCGGCGTTGGGATGACGAGGGCAGAACTGGTCGAAAACCTCGGGACAATCGCCCATTCCGGCTCGAAGGCCTTTCTCAAGGCCATCGGAGAGGGCGGCCAGAAGAACGCCGGCTTGATCGGCCAGTTCGGGGTCGGGTTTTATGCGGCCTTCATGGTCGCCAAAAGCGTCCGGGTTTTCACGCACTCCTGGAGGCAGGCCGAACCGGGCCAACTGTGGACGAGCGACGGCGGCGGCGGATATGCAATCGAAGAGTCATCGGGTGAGCGCCGGGGCGCAAAGATCGTGGTCGAGCTTAAGGACGAGTGCTCCGAGTTCAGCCAGGAATGGCGGATACGGGAGATTCTCCAGCGATACAGCGCGTTCGTGTCGTTCCCGGTAAACCTGAACGGCAAGAAGATCAACACGGTCCAAGCCCTTTGGTCGCGCAACAAGAACGAGATAAAGGACGAGGAGTATGTCGAGTTCTACAAGTTCCAGGCCCATTCAACCGACGACCCGCGCCTGCGCCTGCATTTCAGCGCGGACGCCCCGCTCGCCATCAACGCGCTGATCTTTGTCCCAAAGGAGAATCCCGAGAAGTTCGGCCTTGTCCGCACCGAGCCCGCGGTGGCGCTCTACTGTCGCAAAGTTCTCATCGATCCGCATCCCAAGAACCTCCTGCCCGAGTGGCTCCGGTTCCTCAAGGGAGTCGTCGATAGCGAAGACCTGCCCCTAAACATCTCCCGCGAGACGATGCAGGATCGTTCCCTCCTGGAGAAGCTGAGCCGCGTCATCACAAAGCGATTCCTGAAGTTTCTCGAGGAGGAGGCGAAGAATCGGCCCGACTCATTTGACGGTTTCCACAAGGAATTTGGCATGTTCCTCAAGGAGGGCGCGGCCCTGGACTTCTCCCACAAGGATCAGCTTGTCAAACTGCTGCGTTTCGAGTCGTCGCTGACGGCGGCCGGCAAGACAACTTCTCTTTCCGACTATGTCTCCAGGATGGCCGGCGGCCAGTCGCAGATCTATTACATCCTCGGTCCGAACCGGACCGCGATCGAGGCCGGTCCTTACATCGAAGGATTCAAGGCCCGCAATCTTGAGGTGCTTTACTGCCTTGACGGCGTCGACGAATACGTGATGAACGCGGTTCACGAATTCGACGGGAAGACGCTTGCCGCGGCCGACCAGGCCGACGTGAAGCTGCCCGAGCTGCCTTCGCAGGCCGAGGGAGCGCTTGGCGAGGAAGATACGAAGCGGCTGGTCGCCTGGCTGAAGGAAACGCTAGGGGAAAGGGTGGCGGAAATCCGGGCGAGCGATCGGCTGGTCGATTCTCCCGCCATGGCGCTCAACGCCGACAGGACGATGTCGCCGCATATGCGCCGGATGATGAAGGCGCTGAACAAGGACGGCGCCGAATCCCCGGTCCGGGTGAACCTGGAAATCAATCCCAGACACGCGCTGATCAAGCGCTTGGCAGGCACGGCCGTTTCCGCGCCCGACAAGGCCCGTCTTGTCGCCGAACAGGTGCTCGACAACGCCTTGATTTCGGCCGGCCTGCTTGAGGATCCCGCAAGCATGGTTCAGCGGCTCTACAAGATACTCGAGAACGTTTGAAAAGGGACAGGCCCCGGGCGCATTCCATGCCTCCCCTCTCCCGGCGAACCAAGTCATCATCCCCCGCCACCGGCGGGCCCGATCGCTCGAAGGCCGCCTATTTCAACCGCGAGCTGAGCTGGCTTGCATTTGACCGCAGGGTGCTTGAACAGGCCCGGAATCCGAGGCATCCCCTGCTCGAACGGGTTCGGTTCCTGGCGATTGCGAGCTCCAATCTCGACGAATTCTTCGAGATTCGCGTCGCCGGGCTCATGCAGCAGATGGATTCAAGCGTCACCGAACCCGGTCCGGACGGCCTGGCCCCCGCGGAGCAGCTGCGTCGCATCCACTCCATTGTCGCCTCCGTCGTGGAAGAGCAATGCAGGTGCTGGCAGGACCAACTTGTTCCAGCCCTCGCCAAGAACGGAATTCATTTTAGGTCCGCCCCAGACCTCACGCCCGCCGAGCTGCGCTGGGTGCGGTCGTACTTCCATGAGCAGGTCTATCCCGTCCTGACCCCCCTGGCGCTTGACCAGGCGCACCCGTTTCCCCAGCTCGGAAACAAGACTCTGAACGTCGTCGTTTCCCTCGACAATCCGGACCGCGCAGGCGCCAGACGGTTGGTCGCCATTCTGCCCGTGCCCCGGATTCTTCAGCGCCTCGTGGCCATTGCGCCGTCAGGGAAGGGGCCGCAACGCTACGTCTTCCTAAGCGACATCATCAAGCTTTGCGCCGGGGAGTTGTTCCCCGGCTTTCGGCTCATTTCGGCCCACGCGTTCCGAGTGACCCGCAACAGCGATCTGTATATAGACGAGGAGGAAGCCGAAAATCTCCTGCAGAAAATCGAAGAGGAGCTGCGCAACCTCCGCCGCGGCGCCGCGGTGCGCCTCGAGATCGAAGAGGGGGTGGATGACGCCATCTTTTCAGCCCTGTGTGGCCACCTTGATCTGTCCCGCGAATATGTCTTCCGCGTCAGGGGCCCGATCAATCTGCTTCGGCTCCAGAGCCTTGCCGACATCGACCGGCCGGATTTGAAATTCCGTCCGTTCAATCCGGTCAACGCGCCGCCCCTGGGTGATTCGGCCCGGATCTTCGAAATCATCCGCGGCCGGGATGTGATGCTTCATCATCCGTACGATTCGTTCACCCCCGTGATCGACTTTATCGAGCAGGCGGCCCGCGATCCGCAGGTTTTCGCGATAAAGCAGACCCTCTACCGGACGAGCGGCGATTCGCCGGTCGTTCGGGCGCTCATGGAGGCCTCTCGAAACGGCAAACAGGTGACGGCCCTGATCGAACTCCAGGCGCGCTTTGACGAGGCGAACAACATCCAATGGGCCAAGCAATTGGAGGAGTCCGGAGTCCACGTGGTCTACGGCCTTGTCGGCCACAAGACCCACTGCAAGCTCTGCCTGGTCGTCCGCCTGGAGGGCAACCAAATGCGTCATTACGCCCATCTCGGCACCGGCAACTACAACCAGCGAACCGCGCGCCTTTACACCGACCTCAGCTACTTCACATCCCGCCGCGCCCTGACCCGCGACATTGCGCAGATGTTCAATACGCTGACCGGGCTCGGTCGCTCGCCCACGTTTCGGCATCTGCTTGTCGCCCCCTACAACCTCCATCGCCGGATCGGCGAATTGATTGCGCGCGAGGCAGCCCATGCGGCGGCCGGCCGCCCGGCGCACATAATAGCGAAGATGAATGCCCTGGTGGACAGGACCACGATCCATTCGCTCTACGCAGCATCCCAGGCCGGAGTGAGAATTGACCTTATCGTCCGGGGCATCTGTTGCCTTGTCCCCGGCATGCCCGGGATGAGCGAGAACATCCGTGTCAGGAGCCTGGTGGGGCGCTTCCTGGAGCATGCGCGGATCTTCTATTTCGAGAACAATGGCGGCGAACCCGCCGTCTTTGCGGGCAGCGCGGACTGGATGCCGCGCAATTTTTTCCGCAGGGTGGAAACAGTCTTCCCCATCCTGGATCCGGTTCTCAAGAGTCGGATCACCGACATGCTGCTCCCCGCCGAACTGAAAGACACGGAAAACGCCCAGGAGTTACACAGCAACGGCGCCTATCGACCGGTTGCACGCCGGCCCGGCGGGCGGGCCTTTTCAGCGCAGGCCCATTTCATCGCTGCGGCCGGCCGACGCGGGAAAGCTTGAGGGATCCTGGGACAGCCTCGCGCGGGGGACAGACCCCCGGGCGGGGTGCGCAGGGTCTTCTTCTGACCGCGCCCGTCAGCCTTGCTATTATGGGTGCCGTGCGCACACCGCGAATAAAAGTGGCCCCGGAAACATCGGCCGCCTCCTACCATTGCATGAGCCGAACGGTAAATGGGGAGCGCCTGTTCGACGACACGGACAAGGAAGTACTGCGCCGTCAACTCTGGCAGGTCGCCGAGTTTTGCGGCGTGCGCATCATCACGTACGCAATTCTCGAAAACCATTTCCACGTGCTGGTCGAGGTTCCGAAGCGAACGCCCGTCAGCGATGGCGAACTGTTGCGCCGTCTCCAGGCGCTCTACCGAAGACCCACCCCCCAACAGGCTGCAAGCCTGGACACCCTCATCCGTCAGTTGGCTGAAGACTCCCCCGAGGCGGAAGGCCGGCGCAAGCGCCTGCTGGCTCTCATGGGCGACGTCTCCGCATTCATGCAGCTTTTGAAACAGCGCTTCTCCATTTGGTTCAACCACACGCACGCCCGTTTTGGAACGCTCTGGGCCGAGCGATTCAGGAGCGTCCTGGTGGATGGTGATGGCGATGCACTGCGCACGATGGCTTCGTATATCGATCTCAATTGCGTGCGCGCCGCCTTGGCCACCGACCCCAAGGATTACCGGTTTTGCGGCTACGCCGAGTCGGTCGCCGGGAACAGAGCCGCCCGCCGCGGACTCGCTTCAGCCTACGGAGGACGCAACTGGGAGGAAACACACGCAATCTGCCGCCAGCGCCTCTTCGGCATAGGCGCCGCCGGCCGTGCGAAGGGAGCAAGCATATCCTGGGAGGCGTTCCTCAAGGTCGCGGCTGAAGGCGGGCGCCTTGCAATTCACGAGGTATTGCGCTGCCGGGTCAGGTACTTCACGTATGGGGCCATTCTCGGCAGCCGGGCGTTTGTCCTCAGCCAATTGAATGCGTACAATAGACGAACCGGGGGGAGGAAGGGTGCCGCGATTCAGGCCTTCCCCCCGATAACGGATTGGGGGGAACTGGCATCCCTCAAATGCCTGATCGGACACCGCCTCTCACTCTCGGCGGCCCTGGCAACCTGCGCCGCCCAATAACCGGGACATAACCTCGCAGGCCGGCACTCGCGCGGCCTGTCGCCTGCAAGCTAGTCGCCCCGCCCGAGCCCGCTTGATCAGCGCCGGCCTGATTCCTGCTGTGCCAGTGTGTCGGTCGCCGACTTCCTGCGGCGGCGGACGGCGTCTCGCAGGAGAAACTCAATCTGACCGTTGACGCTGCGCAGGTCATCACGGGACCATGCCTCAAGCTCCTGCCAAAGGCCGGGAGCTATACGCAACAGGAAGGCCTTGCGTTCCTCGGAAGTCATAAGTTGCTCAAGGAGTTCAGGTCCCACGCTCCTCCGTCACGCAGGATGTGGATTCCTGCTTGAGTGCGAATGGGACGGAAATATCCATATGATATTGTTTAGATATCACGCCCCCCCTGAAAAACCGCCGCGCCTTTGGGCTGCGGCGGTTTGCCAAAATACTTCTTGGGGAAGCGTCAGGAAACGTGTCCCGAGACGAGCTTGGTCATCTCGAACATGCTGACCTTGCCCTTGCCACCGAATACCGCCTTCAGGTTGGCATCGGCGTTGATCATCTTCCTGTCCTTCTTGTCCTGAAGACCGTTCTTCTTGATATAATCCCAGAGCTTCTTGGTCAGCTCGGTACGGGGCAGCGGCTTTGCGCCGACTACGGCGGCGAGAGAGGCATCCGGGGTGACCGGTGCCATGAACTTAGCATTGGGTTTACGGACGGGTTTTTTAGCCATGGTTGTTTTTATTTAGAACTCTTTCCTCTGAAAGCAATGCTTTTCTAGAGGGAAAATCCCTCTTTTCCGAGCAAAAAACGTGTTGACGGCCGATATCAGCCCTCTTCGTCCACCTGGACGAACTGGCGGTAGAGGGCGGCATAGCGCCCTCCGGCCGCCAGAAGCTGGACGTGTGTCCCCCTTTCGACAATACGGCCCTGGTCGAGGACGATGACGATGTGTGCATGCCGTATCGTGCTGAGACGGTGCGCGACCACAAAGCTCGTGCGCCCCTTCAGGAGGGTCACCAGCGCCTTTTGCAGGCGATGCTCGGTCAAGGCATCAATCGAACTCGTCGCCTCGTCGAGTATCACAAGCCGGGGATCGGCGAGAAGCGCGCGGCAGAAGCAGATCAACTGGCGCTGGCCGACCGACAGTCCCGCCCCGCGTTCTCCGACCTCCGTGCGCAGCCCGTTCGGCAGTCCGTCCAGTATGTCCAGACATTCCAGGCGCGCAGCCACGGCTCGAACGTCGGCTTCCGACGACCCGGGCCGGCTCAAGGCAATGTTGTCAAGCACAGTGCCGCTGAAGAGAAAGTTCTGCTGGTGCACAATGCCCATTTGGCGGTGCAGCGAAAGGCTGCTGATCATCCGGACGTCCCGCCCGTCTACCAGGATCTGTCCGCGCGTGGACAAATAGAATTTCGCCACAAGATTGACGATGGAGCTCTTGCCGCTCCCCGTGTGGCCCACGAGCGCCACGGATTGCCCGGGTTCCACATGAAGCTCGATGTCGTGAAGGACCAGGCGCGCAGCGTCGTATCCGAATGAAACGTCCCTGAACTCCACCCGCATGCCGTCCGAACCGGAGTCCGGCCGCGGCCTCGGAAGATCCTCCGCCCGCGAGTCGTCCTCCCAATCCGGCGCGATGTCGATCAGTTGGAAGATCCGCTCAGCCCCGGCCATTGCGATCAACGCCTGATTATACTGGTTTCCGATGGTCGTGATCGGCGAAAAGAACTGGTTTGCCATCAGGAAGAACTTGATCAGGTCCCCGATATCCATGCTGCCGTGGAACACGCGCCACCCGCCCAGCATGAGAAGGATCGCGACAAAGAACTGGCTGTTCAGCTCCAGCAACGGCGACAGAATGGCCGAGGTCCGCGCAAGGGCGATGTTGTAGCGCGAATGGTCCGCCAGCAGGCTGCGGAAAAGCCCGGAGTTGGTTTTCTGGCGCACGAACCCCTGCGTCACGCGTATGCCGCTCACCGATTCCGCGAGGGTCGCCGTCACCCGGCTGAAGCTGTCCTGCGAAGCGCGCGTGAGGCGGCTGAACTTCATCCTGAAATGGTTGTTCACCATCCAGAGAACGGGCGCCATCGCCGCGACCACGAGAAACAGCCTCCAATCCCACCAGGCCATCGCGGCGGCCGAGAAGACCATCTGCCCGAACTGGATGGTGCTGACGAAGGCGACATCCTGGATCCCGACCCGCAGCGCCTCGACGTCGCTCGTCACACGGCTGATGATGCGGCCGAGCTTCATTCGATGGAAGAAACTCATCGGTTGCCGCTGCATTTTCGCAAATATTTCGGCCCGGATGCCGTTCACGACGGTCTCCCCTATCTCGAGCGCATAACGCTGGCGGAAATGGAACATTCCGTCCGTGAGGATGGCCAGCGCCCCGTAGCAGGCCGTTCCCACGGCGATCATGGCCAGGTCGCCCCGGGCTATCGGTCCGGCGATCACCAGCGCCACAATCCAGACGAGGCCCGGCAGCTGGGCCGACCGGATGATCGTCAGCGCGACGAGGATCCGGACCTTGCGTTTCACGGGCCCTGTGTAGCCGAACATCCGGCGCACGAGCCCCCACTCGAGCGGCTTGAACTGCTCCCCCTCGTCATCATCGTCCTTGGGCCGCCTGACGAGAGTCAGGCTCATGTCTGAAACGTCGGCGGCGCTCATGCGGCGGGGGGAATCTGGAGTTGATGGCCATCCACCAGCTGGAGGTTGGCGACGTGCAGATACGGGCCCCGCACCCGCATCAGCTCGCTGTGCGTGCCGCGCTGCACGATTTCGCCGTTTTCCATCACGATGATGTAGTCGGCGCGGCGCAGGGTGCTGAGCCGGTGCGCAACGATAAAGGTCGTCCTGCCGCTGATGGCCCGGTCGAGCGCCTCGAATATCTCGTGCTCGGTCTCGCTGTCGATCGCGGCCGTCGGATCGTCCAGAAGCAGAATCGCCGGCTCAAGGAGAACGGCGCGGGCGATTGCGAGCCTCTGTCGCTGGCCGCCCGAGAGACTGTTGCCGCCTTCGCCGAGGACGGTTTCGTATCCCCTGGGCAGCCCCATGATGAATTCGTGCGCGGCGGCTATGCGCGCCGCCTTCTCGATCTGGGCGGCCGTGGCCCGCGGATGTCCAAAGGCGATGTTTGCGGCGACCGTGTTCGAAAAGAGAAAGCTCTCCTGAAAAACGAGCCCGATGTTCCGCCGGAGATCGTCAAGATGGAGAGCCCGGACATCGATGCCGTCCACGAGCACGCGCCCCTCCGTCGCATCGTAAAACCTCGGTATCAGCCCCATGAGGATGCTCTTGCCTGATCCGGTGGCTCCAAGGATCGCCACGCATTCGCCGGGCTTCACGTCGAGCTGCAGATGGCGCAGGAGGGGCTGGCCCGGCCGACCGTATCCAAAGGACACATCTTCGAAGCGAACCGAGCCTTCAAGATGCGGCCGCCGGACGGCGTCCGGCGCGCTTTTCACGTCTATGGGCGCGTCCAGTATTTCGAAGACCCTCCGCGCGCCGATGAGCGACTGCTGCACGGAGTTCACAATCGCGGCGACGTTGTTGACCTGGCCGGAGAACTGATCCAGCAGGCCGGCGAAGACGACCAGGCCGGCCCCGAGCGGGAGACGGTTGTGGGCGACAAGCCAGCCTCCGTAACCGAGGAGCACCAGCGTGTTCACCCGTGTCAGGAATCCCACCACGGGAGAAAAGAGGCTGACCTGCCAGAAAATGCTGCGCTGCTGTTCGAATACGGCGCGATTGGCGCCGTCAAACCGGGCGCGGTCCTCGGCTTCGCGTCCAAACCCCTTGGTGACGGCGATCCCCTGGATGCTTTCGGTCAGGGCCTGCACCATGCGCTCCACGAGGATTCGGTTCCTGGCATACTCCGGCTGGATCCTCCGCGAGAACCGTGCCGCCATTACCCAAAGAAACGGGGTTGTCCCGAGGCACGCCACCGTGAGGCCGGGGCTCAGGCTCGCCATATAGATGACGTACACGGTCAGCGATATGACCATGATGAGGCTCTGAATGAGGACCTGGTCGACAAACATGCGCACGGCCTGCACGTCGCTGGTCACCCGGGTGATGATTGACCCCGTCGTATTCGCGTCGAAGAACCGAAAGCTCAACCGCTGAAGCCTGTCATAGACCTCGCCCCGCAGGTCCACCACGAGCTTCTGCTGCACAAGGATATTGACCGAGACGGCGTACACGTAGTTGAGCACCGCCCGGCACAGGGCGAGTGCAAGGATGACCCCTGCGAGCACGCCGAGGGCCTTCGACCACGGCCACGCTTCAGGAAACGCAAGATGAAGCCGATTGGCCGACAACGGCGTGTGCCCGACCTTGTGCCGGATATAGTCGATTCCAATCCCGGTCATGCTAAGGCCGAGCATCCCCATCGTGAGCAAGACGAGCTGGATTCCTAGGACACCAAGGCAGTGCAGCCGATAACGCCACGCCAGTCCGAACAGACGCACGATCAGCTTCCAATTGGATGGACCCGCGACGGCGGCGACTGGCTGTGGCTCCGGCATTTGGAGTCTCACCGTAGGCAAACGCCCGGAACCTGAAAGCGGAAACTTACTGCTGCCGTGGAGGATTTGGCGCCGCCATCTGTTGCTCGCGCAGAAGCCGCCGCCGCCTCACCTCTTCAGCAATCGCCTGGAGTCGTCTCTGTTCGTCCTCGGGCGTGGGCCGGAGAATTGCGCTGGGCACGACCGACGGCCCCGGCGGGCCGATTGGTGCTCCCGCCATTGAGGGTCCCGCGCCGACGGTCACTTTCGCTTCGCGCAGGGCCAGTGTGAGCCGGCGCCCGTCCTGGTTCACAATGACAGTATCATGTTCACTATCAAATGACTGTACAACAAAACCGAACTCGCCCTGGTTTTTCGACACCCATCTGCTGATTTTCTTGTTCGGATCAAAGATACAGTAACGCATCCCCTGCGCCGTCGACATGATCCCCCGCAGCTCGAGACCGCCTGATTCGGCCTGGCTTCCTGCAGCCTTTCCGGTGTTGGGCGGAAGAAACGGCGAAACATCTTGGGACTGCGCAATCCCGGGTTGGGCCGCTGGTCCCAGGATTGCCAGTCCCGCTCCGAAAAAGAACAGCAAGCCAACCTTCATGAGCCGGCGGCGCCTGCCGGCGCAAGTCCGGCGGCAACTCGTTTAAGATCCCAATCGTGGGCGTTCATGAATGGCACCGGCCATAGGATGGAGGGTGGTCCCCTTCCGGTCAAGTTGCACGGCATCCGGGACAGCTGCGCCGGCCCAAGGGACAGGCCCTTAATGCCGCCTCCGCGCTTTCCGCTTGGAACACCCCAGCCGGTCTCCAAGACTGGGTCTATGCGTTGCAAAGCCTTTGTTGCGGGAGCTGTGCTCGTCACACTGGCCGGCTGCGGCCGGCCACCCGTTCCGATGTGGCAAGGCTACGTCGAGGGAGAGTTTGTGTACGTCGCCTCCCCCTTGGCGGGCCGGCTGGACTCGCTCGCCGCGCAAAAGGGCGACCGGGTTGCCGCCGGCGTACGGCTATTCTCGATCGAACAAGCCTCCGAGGCCGCCTCGAGGGACCAGGTTTCCGCCCAGCTCAGCGCAGCCCAGGCAAGGCTGGCTGACCTGGAAAAAGGATCCCGTCCGACGGAAATCGCAGCGCTCGAAGCCCGCCTGGAGCAGGCGCGAACCGCCACAGCCCTTTCAAGCCTGGATCTAAAGCGCGAGGAGGACCTCTTCCGAAGCCAGGCCATTTCGGCAAGCGAGTACGACCACGTCCGCCTGACCCACCAGGAGAACCTGCGCATCGTCGATGAGCTGGCCTCGCAGCTTGAAACGGCCAAGCTCGGCGGGCGCGCCGACGCCATCGCAGCCGCCCGGGCCGACGTCGAAGCAGCACGAGCCGGCCTGGCACGCGGCACCTGGAGCGTCGACCAGAAGACCCAATCTGCGCCGCGCGCCGGACTTGTGTACGACACGCTCTACCGCGAAGGGGAATTTGTCGCCGCAGGCAGCCCCGTCGTGGCCCTGCTTCCGCCCGAAAACATAAAGGTCCGCTTCTTCGTCCCGGAGACCGACTTTGCGGGCCTCAAGGCGGGCGACACGCTGTCCATCTCTCTTTCCGGAGGCGCCCCCCCCCTCAACGCGCGGGTTTCGTATCTGTCCCCCCAGGCGGAGTTCTCGCCTCCGGTGCTCTACAACCGCGACAACCGTGCAAAGCTCGTCTTCATGGTCGAAGCCGTGTTCAGCGGCGCGGAGGCCCGCGATCTGCACCCAGGCCAGCCTGTCGATGTGGCCCGCGCGGCCCGTTGATTGCCATGGCGCCATTCTCCCACGCGATCGACGTCTCCGGCATAACCAAGCGTTTCGGCGGCAAGACGGTCGTCAACGCGGTGGACCTCAAGGTCCGGCGCGGCGAAATCTACGGCTTCCTCGGGCCCAATGGCAGCGGCAAGACGACGTTCATCCGGATGCTCTGCGGCCTGCTTGTCCCCGATGCCGGGACCGGCACGTGCCTCGGCTTCGACGTGCGCACCCAGCAGGCCGATATCAAGCGCCACGCCGGATACATGACGCAGCGGTTCAGTTTCTACGAGGACCTCAGCATCCGCGAGAATCTGGATTTTATTGCGCACATCTACGGGGTGCCGGATCGCGCGAGGCGGGTCGATGCGAGTCTGGATCGCCTTGGGCTCCGGGACCGCTCCCGCCAGCTTGCGGGCGAGCTTTCCGGCGGCTGGAAACAGCGGCTGGCCCTTGCGGCGTGCCTGATTCACGAGCCCCAGCTGCTTCTGCTCGACGAACCGACCGCGGGCGTCGATCCGAAGGCGCGCCGCGATTTCTGGGATGAAATCCACCGGCTGGCTGCAGGGGGCATAACCGTTCTCATCGCCACGCATTACATGGACGAGGCCGAGCGATGCCATCGCCTCGCCTACCTGTCCTACGGCGACATCCTGACCCGCGGCACGGTGGCTGAAGTGATCTCAAATGCGCGGCTTTCGGCCTGGAGGGTCTCGGGACCCGGGCTCGCCGTCCTCGCGGATTCGCTGCGCGGAAGGGTCGGGGTCGAGCAGGTCGTGGCCTTCGGCAATACCCTCCACGTGACCGGCCATGATCCAGCCCTCCTGGAGGGGGCAATTTCGCAGGTGCGAGACCCCGGACATGAGTGGAGCCAGATCTCCCCGAGCCTTGAAGACGTGTTCATAAGCCTGATGAAGGGGCCCAGGCAGGCCGCCGCATGAAGAAGTTCTCATTCGACCGGTTCTGGGCCGTCGTGCTGAAGGAATTCATCCAGATGAAGCGCGACCGCGTAACGTTCGCCATGATGGTCGGCATTCCGCTTCTTCAACTCGTCCTCTTCGGTTTTGCGATCAATTCCGATCCGAAGCACCTTCCCACGGCTGTCCGCGATGCCGACCAGGGGCCGTTCTCGCGCACGCTTGTCTGGTCGCTGAAGAATTCGGGCTATTTCGAATTTGTGCGCGAAACCGCCTCGGAGTCCGAGGCCGCCCGCCTGCTCCAGCTCGGAAAAGTCCAATTCGTCGTAAATATCCCGGCCAATTTCTCGCGCGACCTGCTGCGGGGACAGGCACCGACAGTCCTTATTGAGGCTGACGCCACGGATCCCGCCGCCGTCGGCCCTGCAATCTCAGCCGTTCGCGCGATTGCCACCACGGTTCTCGACCGCGACCTGACAGGCCCCACCGCCAGGCTCAGGGCAACGCCCCCGCCGCTCAATTTCGTCGTTCACGCCCAGTACAACCCGGAGAACGTGACCCAGTACAACGTCGTTCCGGGTCTTTTGGGCGTTGTGCTGACAATGACGATGGTCGTCATCACCGCGCTTGCCATCACGCGCGAACGCGAGCGCGGAACGATGGAGAACCTCCTTTCAACGCCCCTGCGGCCGACGGAGGTCATGATCGGCAAGATCATTCCCTACATCATCGTCGGCTATATCCAGGTGACCCTCATCCTTATTGCGGCGCACTGGCTTTTCCGCGTCCCGATGATCGGAAGCCTGGCCCTGCTCTACGCGGTCTCGCTTCTGTTCATCGCCGCCAATCTGGCCATGGGGATCACGTTCTCGAGCCTCGTCAAGAATCAGCTGCAGGCGGTTCAGATGGCATTCTTCTTCTTCCTGCCGTCGATCCTTCTCTCCGGCTTCATGTTTCCCTTTCGAGGCATGCCCGAATGGGCCCAATGGGTCGGCTCCTGCCTTCCCCTCACGCATTTCCTTCGGGTCGTCCGCGGAATTCTTCTCAAGGGGAACGGCCTCTCCGAAATAGCTCCTGAACTCTGGCCGATCGCCCTGTTCGTGACGCTGTCAATGGCCCTCGGGATCAGCCGATATAGGCAAACGCTCGACTGAGGTGAGGCCTACGGCGCCTGATGGATGACGGTTTGCGTCGGAAAGGCGAAGGCCAGGCCCCGAGCGGCCACGGCGCGCATGATCTTCAGATTGATCCGCTCCCGAACGTCCATGTACTTCTGCCAAACCGGGCTCGCGGTGTAGTAGACGATCTGAATATCCAGCGAGGACTCGGAAAACCGGGCGAAGTTGACGGCGACAAGACCTGGGTGCACATCCGGGTCGTTCGGGATCAACGCGCGCAAGTCTCCCAGGATCGCCTCCATCTTCTCCGGGGTCGTGTCGTATGTGAGGCCGATCGTCTGGTCCACGCGCCGCTGCGGCATGCGGCTCAGATTCGTGATCGCCTCGCTCGCGACCGTCTTGTTCGGAACAACGATCAACGTGCGTTCGGCCGTGCGCAACCGCGTCGAACGCAGCCCGATGTCTTCGACGGTTCCCTCGTTTCCGGCGATCCGCACCGTATCGCCCACCGTAAAAGGCTGATCCAGAACAACCACAAACGAGCCAAACATATTGGCGATCGTGTCTTGCGCCGCGAGCGCAAGGGCCAATCCGCCGATTCCCAGGCCTGCGAGGAATGTCTCAACGTGTGCGCCGAGGGTGTCGGCGACGACGAGTATGGCCACCACGACAAAGAGAGTCGCGAGCGTCTTCCTGGCCAGGGGCATGAACGTCGCGATTCCGAGGGCCCGGCTCCTCGCCACGGTTTCCAAATGGGCAAGGGCTGTTCCGCCCGCGCGCCAGATTCCCCAAAGCACAACGGCGGTAAAGGCCACGCGCGCACCCCGGCCGACGTCCCCAGCAAGCGCCGACGACAGCGTGACCACGGACAAGGCCGTATAGATCGCCCAAACCATCAACAGGGCGCCGAGGGGAGACTTGAGCGAAGTGAACAGCTTCTCATCGATTCCGGTCTTTGCATGGCCCGCGATTCTGCGGACCAGGCTGAAAGCCAGGCTTGTGACTCCGCGCCTCAGAAGCACCGCCACAACGATGATGGCCACGCAGGACAGCCAACGGAATAGTCCTTCGTTCACGTCGGGGGAGAACCCGTGAAGCCAGCCAACCAACCGTTCGGGCCACTCCCTCAGTGAAGGGAAGCTCCTCAGTCCCGCCTCATCCTGAACAAGGTTGCTGATCAAGCCGTCGACCATCGGGTTATCCTGCACCGACTCCCATTCATCAGTCAATGAACCGCTTCGCCCACTCGGCCTTCGGAAGGGGACAGGCCCTCCACGGTCCGAATATCCTAAAGCGCAGGCGCGAAATGAGGTCGTAACAACGATCGCTCCAACGACTTGGTGCGAGGGCCACCATCCCCCCGATCAGGGTTCCCCACCCCCCGCAGGCGCGCAGCGCAGCCACGATACCTTCGGTCCGAAGCTGAAACTCGGGCCTGTCCCTCTGTGCCCAGTCGGGCACAAACACGATGGTCGAGAAATCCTCCGTGGGGAGGCCCACGGCCTTCAGGTAGGCCTGTCCCGAAGGACCCTGAAGCGGGGAAAACCTGAGGCGGCCTTTTCGATCCACGCGCAACATGAACCGCACGACCCGGTTGCACAGCCCGCATTCCCCGTCGTAGAGCAGGACGGGGTCGGATGCAGGCTTCTGTTGCGCGCTCACAGGGACAGCAAAGCCTGTACCCGCCCTACCTGCAAGTGCCAGGCGGCCAACGACCCGTAACCGGCCGTTTTCCGCCGTGATTTCAACCCCGTCCTTGGGTACCCGTGGCAGATAGACCGTCGGTCCAAAGGCCTCATTGGTCTCCCCGACGTCGTACACAGGCCCTACCGAACACCTTGCCTCGCGCGCCCCCGCCCGCTAGCGGTGGATGGATTTTGCCGCCAACCGCTGAATACTCTTCCCCCTCTGCGCCGATGAAATTCGATTTCGACAACACGCCCGACCGCCGGGGGACAGATTCGCAAAAATGGCAAAAATACCAGGGTCGCGATGTCCTGCCTCTATGGGTCGCGGACATGGACTTCGCCTCACCGCCGGCGATCCTCGATGCCCTCCGGCGACGTGTCGAACACGGCGTATTCGGCTATTCCCGGCCCACGAAATCGACGATCGATGCCGTCGTTACGGCCCTAGAAGCCCGGTATGGATGGGCGATCGATCCTGCGTGGCTTGTCTGGCTTCCCGGGCTTGTCTGCGGCCTGAATGTGACCGCTCTCGCATTTGCCTCCCCGGGCGACGAAATCCTCTGCCTCACACCCGTTTATCCACCGTTTGTATCCGCCCCGAAAAACCAGGGGCGCGTTCCGGTGCCTGTCCCCCTGCGGGTTGAAATGGAGGCTGCCCCCGGAGCAATCGGCCGCTGGCTCATCGACTGGGATGCCCTTGAGCGCGCGGTGACGCCGCGAACGAAGCTTTTCTTCCTCTGCCATCCGCACAACCCGATCTCCAGGGTGTGGCAGACGGAGGAACTCGCCCGGATCGGCGAATTCTGCGCCAGGCACAGCCTGGTCCTTTGCTCGGACGAGATCCATTGCGACCTCATTCTGGATCCGGCCACCCGCCACGTCCCGATGGCCAGGGTTTGCCCCGACCGCCTCATCACCCTCATGGCCCCGAGCAAGACGTACAATATGCCGGGACTCGGCACGTCCTTTGCGGTCATTTCCGACACGGCCCTTCGCGCCAGATTCGTCCGGGCAACGGCTGGCATCGTGGCCGAGGTGAACGCCCTCGGCTACGCCGCCTGCGAAGCGGCCTACCGTGACAGCGAACCCTGGCGGCAGGCGCTCCTGGCCTACCTGCGCGGCAACCGGGACTACCTTCTTGAAACCCTGGCGCGAGAGATTCCGGACCTTCGCGTCGAAGCTCCGATCGAAGCGACTTATCTCGCCTGGCTAAACGTCGCAGCCATGCGCCATCCGCATCCTGCAGCGCACTTCGAATCGCACGGCGTCGGAGTGAGCGATGGCGTCCCGTTCGGGGATCCCCCCGGCAACCACGTCCGCATCAACTTTGGGTGCACGCGCGCAACCCTGGCCGAAGCCCTTCGGCGGATGAAGACCGCCGTGTCCGCCGCCCGGTAACGGGGGACAGGCCCCCTCGCTTTTGCTCGCCAGCTTGCGCGGGCCAACGTAGGCTGTCCCTCCCATGAAAAAGGACTCCATACTTTCGAAGATCAAGACTGAGAAGGTGATCGCCCTCATCCGGGCGGACAGCCCGGACGGGCTCCTGGATTGCGCCAAGGCGCTCGCCGCCGGGGGCCTGACCAGCATCGAGCTCACGATGACGACACCCGGTGCGATCCGGATGCTCGAAAAGGCGACGGCCGAGCTCCCCGATTTTCTATTCGGCCTGGGCACCGTTCTCGATGCCGAGACGGCGCGCGCCGGAATCCTGGCTGGCGCCCGCTTCATAGTCACGCCCGCCCTCCGGCCCGACGTGATCACGATGGCCCGCCGCTACTCGATCCCCGTGTTTTCCGGGGCCCTGACCCCGACCGAGATCGTCAACGCCTGGGAAGCCGGGGCGGACGCCGTGAAGATCTTTCCCGCCGAATTCTTCGGCCCGGCCTACATCAAGTCGGTGAAAGGCCCGCTTCCCCACATCGACCTTGTGCCGACCGGCGGCGTGAACCCGGAAAACGTAGGCGAATTCCTCAAGGCGGGCGCAATGGCCACCGCCGCCGGCAGTTCCCTGGTCGAGGGAAAGGCATTCAAGGAGAAGAACTGGGCCGCAATAACCGCGAAGGCGAAGGCCTTTGCGGCTGCCGTCGCGGCGGCACGGTAGTTCGCGCTGCGGCCCGTCTGCCGCGTCCCAGTCCGCCTCAGGCGCCGCCAACCGCGCTTGTCCCGGCATTCTCCTTCGCGTCCAGAAACCTGGCAATGTCCGGTAT
The DNA here is from genome assembly GCA_964605835.1 of uncultured Opitutaceae bacterium. Classification (GTDB taxonomy): domain Bacteria; phylum Verrucomicrobiota; class Verrucomicrobiia; order Opitutales; family Opitutaceae; genus Palsa-1447. Next base: position 16,967 of record CAZSEH010000015.1, on the reverse strand, counting down.
CTCCCTGACACGCCTTCCGCCCGGCCGCCGCGCAAAGTAGGGGTCCTCGGCCGGAACCATCTCCACCTCCTCCTCGTCCCCGTCGCCATCATCGTCGCCGGCATCGTCCTCCTCGTCCCCGCCCTCGGCGACCCAGGCCAGTTCATCCTCAAAGGCCTGCGAAATCCGCAGGGCGCTCGGCTCGAGGATGAGCGCCGGATTGCGCACGCGCCCCCCCCGCACGAGCTCAATCAAACAGGGATAGCGCTGGTCCTTGTAACGCGCCTCGAAGTCCCGGACCCATTTATTGGCCACTCCGTCCCGCCGGTCCAGCAGGACGACATCCGAGAAATGGATGCAGGCGTCGTACCACGCCAGAAGCGGCGGATTTCGCGCTGCGAGTCCGCAGTCAACGACGCAGATGATCCGCCCGAGTTCTGCGCCCTGCGCCGGAAGCCAGGCGCGGAATGCCTCCACTTGGTCGACCGGATTGATCCGTCCATTCGTGACGACGAAAACCCTATCCGCTCCGCCGTCGGGCAACTCCGCCTCCATCGCCCCCTCCTTGTTCCATCGCCAGCGCGCGACATTGCCGAGCTTTTCCTCCCCTCCCCCCGCAGCCTCCCCCTTCTCGAGCAAAACGACCGTGCCTTCGCCCCCTCCCGAGGCCCCCTCGATCAAATCGGCAAGGACCTCGCGCCGGCCCGAACCGGCCGCACCCAGGATCAGATAGACGAGCGTCTTTTCGCTTTCAGGCATGGACTTGCTTGGAACCCCGGTCGCTGGACCCATTTCCGGACTGGCGGTTCAATAAACTTTGGGAGAACGAAAACTAAAATTTGAATGTCCGGTCCTGCGCCGCATGGCGCATCCAGTGATCGACCAGGACGAGCGCGGCCATAGCCTCCACAATCGGGACGGCCCGCGGAACCACGCACGGATCATGGCGGCCCCGTCCCTGCAGCTCCGTCTCACGCCCCTTTACATCGACGGTCAGCTGCGTGCGCAGGATGGTCGCCGTCGGCTTGAAAGCCACGTTGAAAAAAATCTCCTCTCCGTTCGAGATGCCGCCCTGCACCCCCCCGGAACGATTTGTGGCCGTGACCACGCGCCCTCCGCTGATCCGGAACGCATCGTTGTGCTCGGAACCCTTCGCCAGCGTCCCGCCGAATCCGCTTCCGATCTCAAACCCCTTCACCGCCGGCAATGACAGCATCGCCTTGGCCAGGTCGGCTTCAAGGCGGTCAAACACCGGCTCCCCCAGGCCCGCCGGCACCCCGCGCACCCGGCACTGGATGACACCGCCGAGCGAGTCGCCTTCCGCCCGCGCCGCCTTGATCGCCTCGATCATCCGCGCCGCCGTTTCCAGGTGCGGGCAGCGCACAGGCGTCGCCTCCACCTCCTCGAGCGTTGGAAAATGCTCCGGCTCGGGGGCGCAGATCGCATGCACGCTTCGCACGAAGGCGCGCGCCTCGACACCGCCCGCCAGGGCCAGGATCTTCTTCGCGATCGCCCCGGCCGCCACGCGGCCGACCGTCTCGCGCGCCGAGCTGCGGCCGCCGCCCCGGTGGTCGCGAATGCCGTACTTGGCCTGGTAGGTGAAATCGGCGTGCGACGGCCGGAACTTCTCCCTCATCTCGTCGTAGGCGCCGGGACGCGCGTCGGCGTTGCGGACGAGCAGCGCGATGGGGGCCCCCGTCGTCCGACCCTCGAAGATTCCGGCGAGAATTTCGACCCGGTCCTCTTCGCGGCGCGGCGACACGATGTCGCTTTGCCCGGGCTTCCTGCGGTCCAGATCGCCCTGGATCTCCTCCGCCGACAGCGGCAGATTGGGCGGACAGCCGTCCACGACGGCGCCGACGGCCGGGCCGTGGCTCTCGCCCCAGGTGGAGACGGTGAACAACTTGCCAAAACTGTTGGGCATGGGAGGCTCCCAATGGCGTAGCAGGTTGCCGCAGGCGGGAAAGCGCAAAACGAGCCATGGAACATCCCGCCGGCGGCAGCGTCTCTCACAACACCTTTACAAACCGGCCGTTTTCCCCTCTGATGGCAGCATCCGGCGAGCCCATTTTTCCGTCCGTCTCCAATCACGCATGATTTCCCGTTTTGTCCGTTCCTTCCTGGCAGCCGGTTCCCTGGCCATCGCATCCACCCTCGTGGCCCAGGCGCAGACGCCTCCGACCACCTACCCGCAGACGCCCCGGGCACCCATCAACATCTCCCGCCCGCCCCAGGCGACAGACGAGGAATCCGTTGATTTCAAGCTCCACGGCGGCGACATCGACGCCGTCCTCGACGCCCTGGAAACCTACACCGGCCGTACCATCATCCGGGCGGGATCCCTGCCCGTGACCCCCGGCGGCTTCACGATCGACCTGAACCATGTGCCAAAGTCGGAGGCCATTCTCGCCCTCGAGACCCTTCTCACGCTGAACCAGCTCGCCGTGACGCCCATGGGCGACCATTTCCTCAAGGTCGTGCCGCTCATGACCGCGCGATCGGAGGCGCCCGAGTACATCGAGGGCACGACCCTCGACCTGCCCGCCAGCAACAAGATTGCGACCAAGCTCTTTCAGCTGAAGTTTCTCCGCGCCAACGAGCTGTTCGCAGCCACGCTGGGAACGATGTTTTCCCCGCAAATCGGCGGAGGCGTCGTGGTCCTCGAGAAGGCCAATGCGGCGCTCATCACGGACACGGTCGCCAATCTCCAGCGCCTTGAGATCCTGATCAAGGCCGTCGACCAGCCGAACGAGGGCGCCTCTCCGGTTTTCTACCCGGTTCACCATGCCAAGGCGAGCGACCTCGTCTCCAAGATCCACTCCCTGCTCACCGGTCCCGCGCAGACCCGCTTCGGGACCACGACCATTTACATCGCGGACGATCGCACGAACCAGGTCATCGTCCTCTGCGATCCCCGCGAGCGGCCGTTCTTCACAGACCTGATAACGAACCTGGACTCCGACTCCGCCTCAAACATCCGCACCGCCGTCATCTACCTCAAGCACGCCACTGCGAAGGACCTCGGAACCACGCTTTCCTCCCTCATCACCGGCCAGCAGAGCGCCGCCCAGAAGGCCTCCTCGCAATCCGTCCGCCCGGGCGAAGTCGCGCCCGCCCCGCAGCCTGCGGCTCCGGGAATGGCGGCGGTCTCCAATTCTTCCGCCGCCGAAACCGGCAACAACGAGTTCAGCAGCCTGATGACCGTGATAGCGGACGACCGGAGCAATTCTATCGTCGTTTCCGGCACGGTCGACGACATCCGGCTCATGCACGAACTCATCGAGAAGCTCGACGCGCCCCTGCCGCAGGTGCGGATCGAGGTGATCATCGCCGAGGTCACGCTTTCCGACACGGATGAAAGCGGGATCACCTCCCTCGGTCTGCAGGTTGGCCAGATCAAGGACGGCACGACCCACATCACGAACTGGGCGGGCGGCCCGGCGACGACTTCCGGCACATCGGGAACAACAACCACACCCAGCCTTCCGGGAACCAGCATCGCGGGCTGGGACTTCACGAACGGCATTGTCAATCCCCTTGCCTTCAATGCCGCCCTGAACGCCACCTCGGCGGGCCAGAAGAGCCTCGTGAAGGTCCTGTCCTCGCAGGTCATCGTGACGGCGCACGGCAAGCAGGCTGAGGCCATCTCGGGCGAGCAGGTTCCGATCAGCTCGAGCACGACATCGACCCCCGTCTCCGGCGTCTCCAGCGGCTTCGCCACCACGGGCACGACGAGCTACCAGACCGTTGCGATCGACCTCAAGGTCACGCCGCTCGTGGGCGACAACGGCGACGTTCAGCTCACGATTGACCAGAAGGTGAACGACATCATCGGCAACGAACTGCTCAACGGCAATTCGACGCCCATCATCGGCGACCGCGAGGCAAATTCCTACGTGACCGTCAAGGATGGCCAGATGATCGTCCTCGGCGGCCTGCAGAAGGTCCAGAAGAGCGCAGCCCATAACAAGATCGGGTTCCTTTTCGAGATCCCGATCATCAGCCAGCTTCTCGGCGGCCACCAGGACGACATCGAGCGCACGGAACTGCTCTTTTTCATCCGCCCGCACATCATTCCGCCCGACAACACCACCGCGGACACGATCAAGAGCATCAACGAGATGTCCAACAAGGACCAGATCAACGACTACCTGAAAAACCCGACCCCAAAGCCCGACTCGAAGGCCCGGAACCTCATCGACCGTTTCAAACAGGATTGATGCATGGTCGCCCAGCTGGATGATGCCCTGCCCCCGGCGCTCGCCGCCCGCCTTACCGACGAGCAGCGCCAGGCGGTGAACGAAGCCCCCCGCGGCGGACGCGTGGCCGTTCTCGCGGCGGCGCTCGGCCTCGCCGAAGGCGACGCCCTGGCCGCGCTGGCCGCCGCCACAGGACTCGACATCGCCCTCAACCTGGAGACCGATCCGGACGCGCGCGGCGTTCTCCCGGCGCGGCTGGTACACGATTTCCAGATCATACCGATCCGGCGGGCCGAGGCCGGGGCCGAACAGCCCGCGGAAAGCGCCGAAAAGCCGGAAGCCGGAGAGCTCGCCCGGCGTCCCCTGCACCTCGCGAGCGCCTGGCCGCCCGACACAGGCATGGAGGATTGGATACGGACGTTCACCTCGCGCCCGCTCGCCTGGCACCTCGCCGTTCCCGAGCGCGTGCATCAGCTCATCATCGAGAACTTCGGCGTCGGGTCCGGCTCCCTTGAGGACAGCGACGACGGCTACGTCGCGCCCGAGGCGCAGCAGCAGGCCGAGGAGGTCGTCGACGAGGACGCCGCCGTCGTGCGTTTTGTGACCGATGTCATCTCCCAGGCGGTGGACGACCAGGCGACCGACATTCACTTTGAGCCGCAGGAGGGTCAGCTGCGCATCCGCTACCGCGTGGACGGGCTGCTCGTGCCGGTGCCCCTGCCCGAAAATCTCCTCCGGTTCCAGGATGCGATCATCTCCCGGCTGAAGATCATGGCGCGCCTGAACATTTCGGAGAAGCGCCTGCCCCAGGACGGCCGCATCAATTTCAAGGGCAACGGCACGACGCTCGACATACGCGTTTCGACGATCCCGACCATCTACGCCGAGTCGATTTCACTGCGGCTGCTCAACAAGAAGAAGGAGGCCTATACGATGGACCGGCTCGGCATGAGCCCGGAGGAGCAGGCCCAGATCATCCGGGTCCTCGACTACCCGCACGGCATCATCCTCGTCACCGGGCCCACGGGCTCGGGAAAGAGCACCTCCCTCAATGCCTTTCTGCGCAAGATAAACTCCACAGACCTGCGCATCATAACGATCGAGGATCCGATCGAATATGAGGTGCCCGGAGTCAACCAGATGCAGGTCCGGCCCGAGATCGGGCTCACGTTCGCGGACGCGCTGCGGCACGTCCTCCGGCAGGACCCCGACGTGATCATGGTCGGCGAGATCCGCGACCGGGACACGGCCGAGATCGCAATCCGCGCCTCGCTGACGGGCCATCTCGTCTTCTCGACGCTGCACACCAACGACGCCCCGGGGGCCATCACCCGGCTCGTGGACATGGGAATCGAGCCGTTCCTCGTCGCTTCCGCGATTGAGCTCGTGATCGCCCAGCGCCTCGTCCGGCGCCTGTGCCCGGAGTGCTCCCGGAGCGCCCCGGTCAACAAGGTGAAGCTCCGCGAGTCGCTCGCCATCCTCGGCTGCAACGAGGCCGAGGCCGACCTCGTCGCCTCGCTCAAGCAGCCGGTCGGCTGCGACCGATGCCGCGGAACCGGCTACCGCGGCCGTATCGGGCTGTTCGAGATCTTCCGCCTGAACGACGAAATGCACGAGCTTGTGCTCAAGCGCGAGAGCACGCGCACACTTGCGGAAGCCGCCCGCAGGCACGGGATGAGCACCCTCGGCCAAAGCGGCTGGGAAAAGGTCAAGCACGGCCACACGACCCTCGACGAGGTGCTGCGCGTCATCACGGTTTCGGACAAATAGAATGCCCCGCTTCGCCTTTTCCGCCCGCGACCCGCAGGGGAGCGAAAAAAGCGGCGTTATCGATGCGCCGAGCCGGAAGGACGCCGTCCGCATGCTTTCGTCCCGCAACCTTCAGGTCGTGAGCGTTTCGGAGACCGCCCAGGAGGCGCCGCGCGGCCAGGCCGAGAAGAAATCACCCCAGCCGCGCAAGGATCCGGCCCGGCGCGGGCTGCTCGAAACGGGCCTTGCAGGCGGCGGCGCCACGACGCCGCGCCGCCAGGAGCGCCTGTCCTTCCTCGAGTCCCTGTACGATCTCACCTCGAGCGGCCTCTCCGCGGGCGAGGCGGTGCGGCTGCTGTCGAACCGGATCAAGGAGCCGCGCCTGCGCGAATTGTGCGCCGGCCTTTGGGAGCGCCTGAGCGAGGGATCCCCCCTTTCCCGGGCGATGTCCGATTTTCCCAGGGTTTTCGACGAGGGCACCGTGAACCTGATCCAGGCCGGGGAGGCCACGGGCTCGCTCAATGACACGCTCGCGCGGCTGATCGCGCACCTGACGGAGCAAAAGGAGCTCCAGCGCCGGCTCCTGACGGCCCTCGCCTATCCGGTCTTCATGGTTTTCGTCGCCGGAGGGGTGATCCTCTTTTTCCTGTTCTTCCTGCTCCCCCGGCTGCAGACGCTGCTCGATTCGCTCGGCGGCACGATGCCCATTTCAACGCGGATCCTGATCGCCCTGTCCACCTTCACCCTGCACTACGGAATCTTCGTCGTCGCCGCGCTGGTCCTCGGGCTGGCGGCCTTCTGGCGATGGCGGGCGACGGAGGCGGGGCGCACGGTCAGCGACGCGTGGCTTCTCAACCTGCCCCTCGTCGGGCCCTTCGTGGTCGCGCAGACCGTCCTTTCCTTCAGCCAGACGCTCCACGTCCTTCTCGAGAACGGAATCACCGCCTCGGAGGCCCTGCGCATGACCGAGCGCCAGATCTCCAACCGCGTCCATAGGGCCGCCTTCAAGGAGGCGACGGCCCGGGTACTGGAGGGCGAGTCCCTGTCGGTCGCCATCACGCGCACGGGATGCTTTCCGGACCTTGTTCTCGACCGCCTCTCGGTCGGCGAAAACACGGGCAACATCGTGCCAAGCCTTCGCGACATCGCCCGCGCCTACCAGAAGATCATCTCAAACAAGCTGGGCATGTTTACCGGCGTCATCGCGAGCATGGTGCTTTTGTGCGTCTTTATTTTCGTCGGCTTCATCGCCTTCGCGATCGTCAGCGCCGTGTTTCAGGTCAGCGCGAGCTTCAAGATGGGCTAGGCGCCTACGGCACGTTGTAGACCTCGACCAAGGCGAGACCGGTCGTGGAGTCGGCGCTGCTCACCTGGGCCGTGTAGCCGGCGGCACTGCCTCCCGTCGGGAGGGTCACGACCATCGCGCAGTCGTTGGAGCCTGCGGCAATGGTGCTGGCGTAGACGCCGGCCATGATCGCCGTCGTCGCCGGCTGGATCCCCGCCGCGGTGGTCGAGTTGCCCGCGGTGATGGCGTTGCTCCATCCCACATTGGACGCAATGATGTTACCGGAAGCGTCGTAGAGAGTCAGTGTGGGCTTGGCCAGGGTCAGGCCGCTGTAGACGGGAGTGCCCGCCAGCGCGGGACCCACCGCCCGGATGAGCAGGGTTTGGGACGTTGCGCCGATGACATAGAATCCGGCGACAAGCGACTGGTTGCCGGTCCCCACCACGGCGCGGGAGGAAATATTGATCAGGCGCGAGGCGGGAGTGCCGACGTACGAATCGTAGTCGTACACCTCGACGAGGGCCACCCCGCTCCCGTTGTTCAAGCCGTCGACTTCCGCCGTGTAGCCGATCCCGGAACCGGCCGGAACGCCCATGAAAACGGCGGTGTCATTGGAATTGGGCTGCAGCGGGGTGGCATAGACGCTCGCGAAGGCGTTGGTAAGCGTCTGGCCGCCCCCCCAGGCCGTATTTGCTGCGAGAACGGCGGCGGCGCCGTTATACAGGGTCAGCTTCGGGTTGGCGAGGGTCAGTCCGGCGAGCGACGGGGCTACGATGGCCAGATTGGGGCCGATGCCCCGCAGAACGACGTTCTTGTTGGAGCCAGGTCCGTCCGTGTAGAATCCCGCGACGAGATTCTGGAAGGGGCCGGTGCCGATGTAGGCCCGCGAGGAGATGTTGTACAGGTGCGAAGTTACGGAGACCGAAACATTCGCCGCAGTTGAGGTCGCCGAACCGGTCGAATTGCTGGCGACTGCGGTGTAGCTTCCCCTCTGGGTCGTGCCAATGTTCGCCAGCGTGAGCGTGGAGTTTGTGGCGTTTGAAATATTGGTCCCGTTCCATTGCCACTGGTAGCCTGTGGCACCCGTGGCGGCGACGCTCAGAGTTGGGCTCGCGCCGGCGTTGACGGACTGGGATGCAGGCTGGGTCGTGATGACAGGCGCAGTGTTGGCGCCGCTGACATTGACCGTGTAGCTGAAGGGCCGCGTGGCGATCCCCGAGCCGTTGTTGTACTCGAAAGCGACCAGATCCAGCGTGTAGCTTCCCGCTGCGGTGGGCGTGCCGCCCAAAATCGCAATGCCGTTTTGACTGACGACATTGTAGGTTCCGGGCGACGTGTGCCCTGAAAAATTCATTCCGGGCGGGATGGCGTTGATGCTCCAGGATGAGGGCGGGGCCTGAGTCCCGACCACGCCGAAGACGACTCCGGGGGAAGTTACCGCAACACCCACCGTTGCGCTCAGGGGGCTTGGAGTGCTCGCCGTGATCGTCGTCGCTCCCGCGAGCGTGTGCATAGCCCCCAATGAACCCTCAAGCACAACGGCCGCCTTCAACAGCGAACTGGTCGGCGAAGCCGCAAGGATCTCCCCGACGAGCGCAATCACCCTGGGCGCCGGCGTCCGCTGCAGCATCATGGCCAGGACAGCCGCCGGGAAATCAATCCACGGAATCCGGCGCCTGAAACCATAAGAGATTTTCATGGGCTGAATCGCGGGGTTCGTTTATAATGTGGGGGAACGCCGCGGCATGGACAGTTCCCCTATTGTATCTGTTCCCGGCCGCTCTCCAAATCTCTCTTCAACGAATGTACCGCCAAATCACAGGAAGAAACCTCCGGAGGCGCGCCCTGACACCGCGAAAAATTATACGCATCTCTTTACGATCAAGTATCTTGGATCCGGACCAAAGACTGTGCCGCCCCAACCCAAATGCGAGTCCTTGTAATTGAGGATGAAAGGCAGCTTGCCGGCCATGTGGCGCGTGCGCTGTCCCGTTGCGGACACTCGAGCGAAGTGCGCAACGATGGCGAGAGCGGCCTCGCCGCAGCCTTGGCCGACCCTCCGGACCTGGTCGTGCTGGACCTCAACCTGCCGCTCCTGGACGGCCTGTCCGTCCTGGGCCAGTTGCGCAAGAACCAGTGCGTGTCACGCGTCCTCATTCTCACCGCCCGGGCGGAGGTCGACCAAAGGATAAAGGGGCTGCGCGCCGGAGCCGACGATTACCTGGCGAAACCCTTCTCGATGGACGAACTCATCGCCAGGGTCGAGGCGCTGGGCCGGCGCGCGGCAAAGGCGGATCCTTCGGACGTGCTCACCGTCGCCGACCTTCGGATGGATACTCTCAATCGCCGCGTCAGCCGGGCGGGCAGGCAGATAGCCCTTTCACCGCGGGAATACGAGGTCCTGCTCGTCCTGATGCGGGAACCCAACCGCGCCTTCTCCCGAACGGAGCTCTGCGAGCGGGTCTGGCAGCGCGATCACGAATACGACACGCGCACCGTGGAGATCTTCATCACACGGCTGCGAAGGAAGATCGACTCCGGCTTCAACCCACCGCTCATCCAAACCCTGCGCGGCGTGGGCTATGCAATCCAGGCGGAGGAGCGACGATGACCGCGCATGCCTTCAAACGGCTCATCCCTGCCGCCCTGCTGTGCCTCTCCTGGAATGGAGCGCTCGCCCAGGCTGTCGTCGAGGGAAAGGTTCCGCTGCCCCAGCGCCATGCGGCTCCGGTCCTCAACCAGAGGTACGAGATCGTGTCCAAGGCGGGAGTTCTGTCGACCAACCCGCCCTTGGCCGTGGTCTACCTCGAGGGACCGTTCCCGGGCCCGTCCTCGCCCCCCGCCGCAACGATGGCGCAGAAGGATCTCGCCTTCCAGCCCTCCATCCTTGCCGTGCAGGCCGGAACCCGTGTCGAATTCCCCAATCTGGACGACACCTACCATAATATTTTTTCGTATTCCCCCGCCAAGCGCTTCGACCTCGGACGCTATCGGTCGGATGAGCGGCCCATTCCATCCGTTCTTTTCGACACTCCGGGCCTTGTCACCCTGCATTGCGACATCCACGAGCACATGCGGGCCCTCATCCTTGTCCTAAACACGCCCTATTTCACCATGACCGGCGCAGACGGCACATTCCGCATGGCCGGCCTACCGCCCGGCCGGCGGGTCCTGAAGGCCTGGGTGGACAGCAGGACGACCCTGTCCCGCCCGGTTGAGTTGAGCGAGGGCGCGGTCCTTCGCGTCGACTTTCCGTGAACCCGGGCCCCGATACGCGCGGCCCCGCCCGCCTGGCGGGGTTCCGCGCCAAGCTCCTCCTCGCGACGATGCTCGTCGTCTCCGCGACAACCCTTGTCGTTCTCTATTTTTCCGAGCAGCGCATGGCCGTGAACATGGAGCGCGAGCTTCAGCTCGAGTTCCGCGGGGCGCTGGCCGGCCTCGACAATGCCGAGGGGGTCCGGCAGGCCATGATCGTCGAGCGCTGCCGCGCACTGTCCCGCAGGCCGCGCATCCATGCGGCCCTCGAGGAGGCGCAGGAACTGCTCTATCCAAGCGCCCGGGATGAACTGAACGATGTCATGAATCGAACTGAGGCCGCCGGTCCGCCCGCCCAGGCTGTCCTTCGCGCAGAGTTCTACCGGTTCCTGGGTCCGGACGGCCGCGTCATCCCCGGCGGAAACGAGAACGCGGCCGGCCTGTTGAGTCCTTCCGGGGAGGCCCAGCTGGACTTGCCGCAGCTGCCGAAGAAACAGGAGACGGGATTCCTTGCGCGCCTCCCCGCCTCCGGCGGCGAAACCGTCTGCGAGATCGTTGCCACGCCGATAATCTCCGCCGAAACCGGCGAAGTCACCGCCGCCCTGGTCCTGGGAATCGAACCGTTCCAGCTCGGCGTGCGGCGCGACGAGGGCATCCAGGCGGGAATCTGGTTCGACGGCCGGCTCAACATGCCCTCAATCGGCGCAAGGGGCAGCACCGAGCTCGCCAGCGAGGTTTCTTCCGCGATAGCGCGGCCCCAAAGCGGCGATTCCTTCAGTTTTCGCGCGGCCGCCGGCGGCGCCCAATATCTGGTCTTCTACCGGCGGCTCAATCCGGGCTCCGTGTTCCGACCCGCGTACGAGGTCTGCGTCTACCCGATGCTTGGGCTCGCCGCGCGCATGCGCCACCTGCGGTGGGAGGTGATCGGCGCCGGCGCCGCACTGCTCCTCGGCGCGTTCGGCGCCAGCAATCTGCTCGCGCGCCGGCTCTCGAAGCCCGTGGAAATCCTGGCGGAGGAATCGGAGCGTTCGGCGCGGTTTTCCGCCGACGCGTCCCACCAGCTGAAGACGCCCGTGGCCGTCCTCCGCGCCGGTCTGGAGGAGCTGTTGTCGCATCAGCATTTCACCGCGGAGGAGTGCACGGAGATTTCCGCCCTGATCCACCAGACCTACCGCCTCTCAAGCCTGATCGGGGATCTGCTCCTTCTTTCGCGGATGGATGCGGGCCGGTTGAACATCGAGCTCAAGGAGGTCGACTTGCGCCTTCTGCTCGAGACCTGCCTGGACGACCTCAGCGCATTGCCGGATTCCGCCGCGGTCGGGATCGAAGTGGACCTCGGCGCGGACCTGGCAATCCTGGGCGACAAGGGATATGCGGCGATAATCCTCCAGAACCTCCTTGAGAACGCGCGCAAATACAACCGGCCGGGCGGGCGGATCCGGGTTGCGGCCCGGAAAGTGGATGCGGGGGCGGTCGTCGTTTCGATCGGCAACACCGGTCCGGCCATCCCCTTGGAGGCCCAGGCCCATATCTTCGAGCGTTTCCACAGGGCGCGAATCGGGGAGGATGTCCCCGGCTACGGCCTCGGGCTGAATCTCGCCCGCGAACTTGCGCGGCTCCACCAGGGAGGCCTGCGCCTCGTCACCTCGGCGGGGGACTGGACGGAATTCGAGGTGCATTTTCGCGCATCGCCTTCGGATGAATCGCGCGCGGAAGGACGGCTGCGGACATGAAGCGCATTCTTTCCCCGCTGTGCGCCGCCCTTTTCCTGCTCGCTTTGCCGGTGGTGCGCGCATCCGACGATTTCCTCGATGATTTCGGCGACGACCTTTCGGCCAGCGTCTTCCAGGACAGCGTGCGCGGACAGTTGAGCGGCATGGTCGATCTCGAGGGCTACAACGCCGGCCAGCCCAGCCCGGGATTCCTTCGCACCGACGGCAGCACCCTGTTTGTTCCCCGCCTGTCGGCATTCCTGGACGCCCAGCTCGGGCCCACAGTCTACGTGTTCGCCCAGACACGGGTTGACCGCGGATTCGACCCGGGCTACGGCGGCAGCCTGAGGCCGCGCATGGACGAATATGTCGTCCGCTTCACGCCCTCGAGAAAGGGCGTCTTCAACCTCCAGCTCGGGAAATTTGCGACGATTGTGGGCAACTGGACCCCGCGCCACGATTCCTGGAGCGACCCCTTTGTCACGGCCCCGCTGCCGTACGACAACCTCACGGGAATCTGGGACGCGTTCGCCCTTCGCTCGGTGGGAACCCTGCTCGCATGGGCCCAGATCACCCCCTCCTCCGTTGTGGACATGGACAGGGACAAGAGCCTCAGGCTTCCTATTCTCTGGGGGCCGGGCTACGCGACGGGCGCCGCGGTTTCGGGTGAGCTGCGCTGGCTCCAATACGCCATGGAGGTCAAGAGCACCTCGCTCTCGTCACGCCCGGACACATGGTCCCACACCAAGGAACTTTGGAACGATCCGACGGTCAGCGCCCGCATCGCGGTGAGTCCGGACGAGAAATGGAATTTTGGATTGTCCGGCAGCGAGGGCCCCTATCTGAAGGAGTCGGCCATTTCCTCAATCCCTGCGGGACGGTCGTACCGGGCCTACCGCGAGATCGTTCTCGGCGAGGACGCCTCATTCGCGTGGCATCATTTCCAGGCGTGGGCCGAGATTTACGAGGCCCGCTTCGAGATACCGGCGGTCGCCAATGCCGACACCCTGGCCTACTATCTCGAGGCCAAGTTCAAGCTTGCGCCGCAGTTTTCATGGGCCTTTCGCTGGAACCAGCAGCTTTATGCGACTGTGTTTGTGCCGCAGTTCATCCCCTCCGGGGGTTCGCGGCCTGCCGTCGCGGCCCACAGGGCCGCCTGGGGCCGTGACCTGTGGCGGATTGACTCCGGCCCCGCCTATCGCATCACGCCGCATGTCCAGCTCAAGCTGCAGGCAAGCGTGGAGCAGGGGGATGCGGACTCCCGGGGCGTGATCGGGATGCTGGCGACGCAGCTGACCG
>CAZSEH010000015.1:0-3389 GCA_964605835.1 uncultured Opitutaceae bacterium | reverse complement strand
TGTGTAACAGCCCTGTTACTGTGTTCCTCTTTCTATACTGAGGCATCTCGACACGTTGCATGAACCGGCAAGGCCGACATGCAGCGCAAATTCCCGATCCTTCTCCTCGCCTTCGCGGCGGCATCCGCCGCGCGCTGCGTGGCATTCGCGCCCAACAACAGCCCGGTTCCCCTTCCCGATCCCCGGATCGACGGTTTCTCATTTCCAGTACCCGAGGCCACCCTGACTGCGCAGATCTCTGCCGCGGCCGGCGACCCGGCCTCCGCGGACACACAGGCCGCATTCGCGCAAATCCACCTTCACGCCTGGGGCCTCTGGACGGCGCTCACCCTCGAAGCCAGCCGGACCTACGAAGGCCAGAGGCTGCGCGTCTTCGAAACGTGGTCCACCCCGCAGGACCTGCTCTCCGGCATCCGCCCCACCCGCTGGCGCCCCGGGCTGGCGGAACTCCAGCAGTCGCGGATGCGCCGTCTCGCGACCGGCCGAGCGAGTGTCGTTTCCGGACCCGGCGATCTGCTGATCGGCTTCGTGAAACTCGATCCCGTCGGGGCCGCCCATGCGGTCAGCCAGAACATCTACAGGACGGACGCCCTCCAGACCCTCCTCTCCGCCGGCGCGCAGCAGATTCCGACCTTTCCCTCCGCATCCCTGGTCGTCAAATCGATCTACCGGTTCATCGATCCGGCAGCGGCGATCGAAAACCGCTATTTCCGGCTTCCGGCCTGGTCCGGTCCGCCGCCGCAGCCGCAGGCCTGGGGCCCGGACAAATGGCCCGGATGCGTCTGGGTGGATCTTCTCGGAGGCGGCTCCGATTCAGGGGCCATCGACACGGTTGCGGCGGCCGATGGAAGCAGCCGGACCCCGGAGACGACATATCCGCTGTCGTCGTTCATCCATGTCTTGCTTTCAGCCGACGATGCCTCCGCCTTGAACAGCGAAACACCGGGAGCCGGCGCGAAGGCGGGCGACACCGCCCTTCTCGTCGGAATGCATGTCGCCGGGCGCGAAACCGCGCGCTGGACCTGGCAGACCTTCTGGTGGGCGCCGTCTCCCGACAGTCCGCCCGCCCCCAGTTCAGCGGCCGTCGCCTCCCTGCGCCCGCCGCAGCTTTTGGGAGCGCCCCGCCATTACGCCATGGCGCTCGCGTATTCGATGCTCTCGCCCGACCAGCCTTACGTCGGCGGCGAAAATGCCGGGCGCGCCATCTACGCCTACAACCCCTGGATTGAGGCCGCCTTCAGCCCCTCCGACCTGCCCGACTCCCTACCGGGGCTCGATCCTGCGGGTCAGCCCGCCACGAACAACTACGGGGTGCAGACAAACTGCATGAGCTGCCACGCGCGGGCCACCTTCAATCCCTTGAATCTTTCCACCGCTCCGCGCTTCGCCGGAGCCCGGTACGTCGACCTGATGGACCCCCAGTTCGCCGGCACCCTGCAAACGGACTTTCTCTGGTCGGTCCCCCGGCTCGCCCAGTGAGGCATTGGCAACCTTCTCTTGATCATCGAAAAAACATGAAAACAGTATCCGCTCTATTCCGCTTCGGATCGCAGCGCCTGCAGGTTCCCGCAGCGATTCTGATCGCACTGCTCCAGCGCGGTCCGATCGCCACACTGATCCAAACTGCCGAGCAAATCCTGTCCGAGCCGCCAAACGCGGTCTTCCTAAAGGCTGCAATTGCTTCGGCGGCATCGCTCGGCGCGATGCACACCCTGGCTGGGGCCACCACCTATGCCTTGGTCACCACCCAGCAAAGCCCGCTCAACGCACCCGTGAATGTCGCGATACCCTCGGTCGGCTTCACTGTTACCAACACCATCTACACGGGCTCGTGGGCGATCGGGGGCCAGGTTCCGCCCGGACTTGTGTTCTCGGCGGTGGAAGGGGGGAACACCCTGAACGGTCCGGGAGTTCTCGATGCCTCCACAACAGGAGTGGATGACGGCTACGGGGGGATGACCGGCGGAAACTCCCAGACGACCCCGGTCCTCAGCGGCAAGCCCACCCAGGCCGGCACTTATCAAATGACGCTCACCGCCTACGAATTTGGAGCCACTGGAGGCCTGGTTTCGCCAACCTACAATTACACCGTGACGGTCAAGGCGGCCGTTGCGGGTCCGACAATTTCGACCCAGCCAACCTCCCAGTCGGTCAATGCCGGATCAAACCTGACCCTGACTGTCGCAGCCACGGGATCGCCGACCTACCAGTGGCAGTTGGGCGGCAATAATCTGTCCGACTCCGGCAACATCTCCGGATCGTCGACAAGCTCGCTTACGATCACGAGCATAACGACGAGCCAGGCCGGGAGCTATACGGCTGTCGCGACCAATGCTGGCGGCTCGGCCACGTCGAACGCGGCGGTCGTCACCGTGGCTTTCTCCGGTCCTCCGCCGGCCATCACGACGCAGCCGACCGGCGCGTCCGTCAGTGCCGGAGCGAGCCCGAAACTGACCGTCGCCGCCACGAATGCCTCAAGCTACCAGTGGCAGTTGAACGGGGCCAACGTCGCGGGGGCCACGAATGCCACGCTCACGCTTTCCAACATCGGCACGACCCAGAGGGGCACTTATACCGCGGTCGTCACCAACCCGGCTGGCAGTGTGACTTCAAACGCGGCCAACGTGACCGTCTCCGTCGCCTCGTACCTGTACAACATCTCCTCGCGGGCGTTCATAGGCACCGGCCAGTTCCAAAATCTCGTGGCGGGATTCTACACCGACGGATCGAACTCCAAAAACGTCGTTGTCCGCGGCATCGGCCCCAATCTGGCCGTCGTCTCCCCGACGCTCGCCGGTCAGACCCTTCCCAACCCGAAACTGACCATGTACAATGGCAGCGCGGCCGTCCTCGCGACGAATTCGGCCTGGGGCGGCGGGCAAACCCTGATCAACGCCTTCGCGAGCGTCTATGCCACTCCGCTGCAGTCCGGTTCCAACGACACGGCGGCGTTCATGAGCGTCCCGGCGGGCCCCGGGATCGGCTACACGACGCAAATCGACGGCTTGAACAGCGGCAGCGGAGTCGCGCTGGTGGAAGTCTACGACTACGACTCGTATGTCGGCACTCCCGCCTCGCGCCTGATCAACATCTCGTCCCGCGCCGTGGTGGGAACGGGCAACAAGGCGCTTGTCGCCGGATTCTATGTCATCGGCCCCACATCCCAGACCTTGCTCATCCGGGCGGTCGGCCCGGGGCTTGCGGGCACTCCGGTCTACAGCGGCCTGACCCTGGCCAGGCCCACGCTGACCCTTTATGACGCCTCCGGAAACGTCATCGCGACCAGCATCGGATGGAGCAACGCCATCACCGCGGGCAACTCGACCGCTGCGGCCGGGATCCAGCAGGCGACGACGGCGATCATGAACAGCGTCTACGCCAGCACCATT
>CAZSEH010000014.1:16832-51992 GCA_964605835.1 uncultured Opitutaceae bacterium | reverse complement strand
GCCAGGTACAGCCGGTTCAGATCCCTGACCAGAAGGCGCACGCCCTCGTGGTCCATGAACTGGCAAAGGTGCCAGTCCAGGCTTTCGTCGTGGCGCCACTCGTGCGCCTGGCCGAACTCGCCTCCCATGAAGAGCAGCTTCTTGCCAGGATACGCCCACATGTGCGCATACAGGGCGCGCAGGTTGGCGGCCTTCTGGGGGATGGCCCAGGCGCCCATCTTGAACAAGAGCGAGGCCTTCCCGTGGACGACCTCGTCATGGGAAAAGACGCTGATGAAGTTCTCCGCGTACTGGTAGAGCATGCCGAACGACAGATCGCCCTGATGGTAGCGGCGGTGGATGGCCTCCTTGCTGAAATAGCGCAGGGTGTCGTGCATCCATCCCATGTTCCATTTGTAGTCGAATCCAAGGCCCCCGTCGGTCGTCGGCCGCGTCACCTTGGGAAACGAGGTGCTCTCCTCGGCTATCATGGCGACGCCGGGCCAGTACTTGTGCACCAGATCGTTCGCGCGCCTGAGGAAATCAATCGCCTCGAGATTCTCGCGCCCGCCGTAGCGGTTGGGAATCCACTCGCCCTCCTTCCGCGAGTAGTCGAGGTAGAGCATCGATGCCACCGCATCGACGCGCAGGCCGTCGATGTGATAGCGTTCGATCCAGGCCAGGGCGCTCGCGATCAGGAAGCAGCGCACCTCGTTGCGGCCATAGTTGAAGATGAGGGTTCCCCAGTCCATGTGCGCACCCTGGCGGGGGTCCGCGTGCTCGTACAGGTGGGTGCCGTCGAATTCGGCCAGGGCGAAGCTGTCCCGCGGAAAATGCGCGGGCACCCAGTCGAGAATGACCCCTATGCCGCGTTCGTGGAGGTGATTCACAAACCAGGCGAAATCCTCCGGCACCCCGAAGCGGCGGGTGGGCGCGAAGAAACCGGTCACCTGGTACCCCCACGAGCCGTCGAACGGGTGCTCCGCCAAGGGCATCAGTTCGACATGGGTGAATCCCATCTCGGCGGCGTAGTCGGCTAGCTGCGGGGCGAGCTCCCGGTAGCTGAGCGGCCGGCCCGCATCCTCGGGCTTCCTCTTCCACGAGCCCAGGTGCACTTCGTAGATCGACATCGGGCGGTCCAGCTTTTCCGCCGCGGCGCGCCGCCGCCCGATCCATTCGGCGTCGTCCCAGGCGAACTTGCCCACATCGCAGACAATCGCCGCATTGCCCGGGGGCGCCTCAAAATAGGTCCCATACGGGTCCGTCTTCATGCGGACAGCGCCCGCCCGGTCGCGGACCTCGAACTTGTAAAGTTCGCCCTCGTCCAGGCCCGGGATGAACAGCTCCCAGACCCCGGAGGCTCCGAGCGGGCGCATCGGGTGATACCGCCCGTCCCATCGGTTGAAGTTGCCAACGACGGAGACCCGCGCGGCGGACGGCGCCCACACGGCAAACGAAACGCCGGTGACTCCGCCCAGATCGCGAATCTGGGCGCCCAGCTTTTCGTAGATCCGATGCTCGTTGCCCTCGTTGAAAAGATACAGGTCCTGCTCGCTCAGGGTCGGCAGGAAGCAGTAGGGATCGAAGAACTGGCGCAGCTGCCCGCCCGGGTACGCAGCGCGCAGCTGGTACTTGAAGACTTCAGGCCGCCCGGGAATGAAGAGTTCAAACAGTCCCTCCGGTGCCAGCCGGTTCATCGGAAGCGCGGGGGTGCCCGGGGCATCGGGTTCGACAACCTCGCAGCCCGTGGCGCCCTTCAGCAGCGCCCGGACGACGACTCCCTTAACACCCTGTTTCTTGAATGCCAGCGGGTGCATGCCTAGCACCGAGTGGGGGGCCGAATGCCGGCCCTGCACGAGCGCTTGGAGATCGGCTTTGGCGATTATCACAGTCTGACCGAAGGGTGCTTGAATCCCACCCAGGTTCAAGGATTAACCCGCATGCATCCCAAAACAGGCGACCTTCGCCCGATTTGGGATGCACGCGGGCCAACGCGAGAGAGCTTGCCTGTGCGGGGGCCGGAGTTTTGGCTGCGGTCGTGATTTGTCGCACAGCAATCGCCCTGGCCATCGCCCTGGCCGCGCTGCGCGCGGGGGCGGCGCCAGCCGCCCAGGCGGCGCCGGTGCCCGGTGAAATCACGGGCGACGATTCCTCGACCAATCTCGACACCGGGGAAACATCCGTGCGCGGGCACGCCCGGTGGACAAGCCGCTGGAAGGGCGCCGAGGTCCTGCTCACAGCCGACGAGATCCGGGTCCTCCCCCGGACCAACACGCTCGTCGCGACGGGCACCGTCACGCTGACCGACAGCGACGAGCGGCTTCTCGCCGACCGCCTGGAATACAACCGCACGGACGGACGTTTCTCGGCCCTGAACATCCGGGTGGGCCGTTTCCCCGTGTATATCCAGGGGGCTTCCGCCGAGGGAACCCTGCAGGAGATCACGATCCACAAGGCCGTCATCAGCTACACCGAGCCCGGCCGCTGGAAGCCTTCGGCCAGGGCGGAGACGATCGTGTACTCGCCCGGACGCTACGTGCGGACCGTCAGCGCCCTGATCGGCCTGAGCGGCGCCGAGTTCATCCCCATATCATCGCTGCGCCAGGATCTGAATGACGCTGTGACGGCGAATTACTTCACCTTTGACGCCGGGTACCGCTCGACCCTCGGCCCGATCCTGGATGTCGGCTTCCACGTGCCGGCGGCCCCGGGCTTCAGGGTCGGCGGGGACCTCGGGCTGTACCTGAAGCGCGGCGCCATGATCGGGCCGTCGGGGACGTACTCCTCGCCCGACGGGAGCGGCGACATGAGCGGATTCCTCCTCTCCGGCTTCATCCACGACTACGGCCAGCGAACGACCGACATCCTCGACAAGCCGGTGCCCGCCGACCGCAGCTTCGCCGAATGGAGGCATCGCCAGCAGGTGTCGGACAACCTGACGCTCGAGGCCAACATCAACTGGTGGTCGGATTCCGAGATCCTGCGCAATTTCCGCCCGAAGGAATTCTACCCGATCCAGGAACCCGACAACACGCTCGAGGCCGTGTATTCAGGGCAGAACTACTTCGCTTCGGTCTTCGCCCGGCTCCAGCCGGACAGGTTCGAGCCCGTCCAGGAGCGCCTGCCCGAGCTGCGCTTTGACCTGCTGCCGACGGCGGTCGGGGCCGGGTTCTACGAGCGATTTGAGGCGAGCGCGGCGTCGCTGCTCGAACGGCCCCCGAACGGGGGCCCGGAGCTTGCGAGCAACCGGCTCGACGCGTTCTACGGCCTGTCGCGGCCCGTCTCCCCGGCGGACTGGTTCACCTTCACGCCGGTCGCCGGCGGCCGGATCACGGACTACCTGGACACGAAAGGGGCCAGCGTCTCGGGCGGCTACCTCCGCGCCCTCGGCGAACTCGGGTTCGACGCGCGGCTGAGGACGAGCGGCACCTTTGATTTCAAGAACCCGGTGTGGGGAATCGACGGCCTCCGGCATCTGCTGACGCCGGTCCTGAGCTACCGCTACATTCCCGACGCGACCGCGGGCCAGAAGTACATCCCCGAGATCGACCGCCAGGCCTTCACGACGTACCTGCAGCCCCTCGAGCTCGGGGACCTGCGCTCGATCGACCAGCTCGGGCCCGAAAACACGCTCCGCCTGGGACTGGAGAACACGCTGCAGACACGGGCTGCGGGCTACGGGTCGGCGGATCTCATCAAGTTCAATGTGTTCGACGACCTCAATTTCCGGCCGGGCCCGGGGGATCCGGATCATTCCGACGTCCACGCCGAGGTCGCCTTCACGCCCGCCCACTGGATCGATTTCGAGGGGGCGGTGGTGTTCTCGCCGACGTCGTTCAACCTTCGCGAGATCGATTCCGGCCTGACGCTGCGGGACGGCGACACCCGGACCCTCCAGCTCGCCTCCGACTTCGTGCGCCACGAGGACAACGACTATCTCCTCAATTTCAGGCAAAAGTTCAACGAGCAGTTCTCGGGCCTCATCCTTGTCGAGTACGGCGCCCGCCAGCACCAGTTCAACCAGCGCTCGATCGGCCTGGTCCAGAACCTGACCAACACGTGGAGGATCACGTATCTATTCACCTACAATGGAGGGCCGAACAAGGAGGGCCCCCTCGATTTCCAGGTCAACGTCGAGGCCATCCGCTTCTGAACGATCATGAGCCGGATCGGCAGCCAGCGCCGTGTCCTTCTCGAGTTGCTGGGCCGGCTTCGGCCGCACTGGCGGCTCGATGCGGCGCTGCCCGCCCGGATCGGGCGGCTCCTGGGGGGCGACCGCCGGCTCGGGGCGGCGGACCGGCGGCTTTACCGCGAGTTGATCTACACGACGCTTCGCCACCTGCCCTGGATCGAGCCGCTGCTCGATCCGGCTTCCGGCGCGGAGCCGGTCCCGGCGGAGCGCGCGATCGCCTGGCTTGCCGCCGACACGCCTTCAACCCACGCGTTTCGGGCGGAGCTCGCGCGCGGCTTCCCCTCGGAGCCGCCGGCCTCCGTGGCCGGCAGGGCCCGGATTCTTGCGCCGCTCGCCGGCCTGGACCGCCTGCCCTCCCTCCTCCCGGAATGGTTCGAGTCGGAATGCCCCGGAATTGCGGATTCGCCCGATTACGATGTCCTGAACAGCCGGGCTCCCCTCTGGCTGCGGCTTCAGACAAACGATCGCGCCGCCGTCCTCGATGAGTTTGCAAGCCGGGGATGGAAAGCCCAGGAGAGCCCGCTGCTCCCCGGAGCCGTCGCAATCCGGGGCGAGGCCGACGTCTCGGCCACCGAGGCTTACAAGGCCGGTCTCGTCGAAGTCCAGGACCTCGGCTCCCAGATGATCCTCGAGGCCGTCGGGATCGATCCCGGGGGCGCGTGGCTCGACGCCTGCGCCGGGGCCGGGGGAAAGTCGCTACAACTGGCGGGGCTTCTCGGCCCGGCCGGACGCGTCGAGGCGCACGACATCAGGCCGGGCGCCCTGGGCGAACTCGTGCGCCGGGCGCGCCGCGCCGGACTTTCAGGCAGGATCCGCACCACGCCCTCGCCCCTGGGCCCCTATGACGGCGTCCTCGTCGACGCGCCCTGCTCGGGCTCGGGGACATGGCGGCGGTCGCCGCACCTGAAATGGGTCACGAGGCAGTCCGGCGTCCGCGACTTCGCCGGCCGGCAGCTCGCCCTCCTGGAGCGTTTTGCCCCGCTTGTTCGAACCGGCGGCCGCCTGGCCTATTCGACATGTTCGCTCTGCAGGAGCGAAAACGAGGGGGTCGTCGGCATCTTCCTTTCCCGGCATTCCGAATTCGAACCCGCCGGATGGGCCCGTGAGTTCACGGGCGAAAGGAGGGAATCGGCGCTTCTTTTCCGTCCATCCGGCCATGACGGCGACGGCTTTTTCGCCGCGAGCCTGCGCCGTCGCGACAACGGACCGCATTTGAAGGCCCGATGATTTTTCCGTTGCCGGCCGCCTGCGGCTCCCAACGCTTGTGACGCCGTGGAACTCGACACCGATACCCGCATCAAGCTGCCCGTTTTCGAGGGGCCGCTCGATCTGCTGCTTTTCCTGATCCGCAAGAACGAGCTCGACATCTACGACATCCCGATCGAGTCGGTGACGCGGCAGTACATCGCCGCCCTCCGGGCGATGCAGGAGCTCGATCTCGACCTGGCCGGCGAATTTTTCGTCATGGCGGCGACCTTGATGGAGATCAAGAGCCGGATGCTCCTTCCCAAGGGCCAGCATGCGGTGGATCCGAATGCCGAGGACGACGATCTGGATCCCCGGTGGGAGCTGGTTTACCAGCTCCTGCAGTACAAGAAGTTCAAGGAAGCGGCGGCAAAACTCTCCGAGCTGTCCGCTGTCCGCCAGAACCTCATGGACCGCCACGTTTCCGCCAGGGCCGGGGACTTCCTGGAGCGGCCCCTGGTGGGAGTCGGCCGGATCGACCTTTGGAACACCTTCAACATCGTTCTGCGCCGGCTGGCCGAGAAGTTCGTGGTCGGCGAGATCCACGATGAGGTGGTCACGGTGGCCGACCAGATGGAATGGCTTTTGGCCCGGATCCAGACCGAGCGCTCCTTCGTCCTGTCGCGCCTTTTCTCGGACGGGGTGTCGCTCAGGCGGCTGGTCGCCACCTTTCTCGCGGTGCTCGAACTGACACGCCTCCACAAGCTGCGGCTGCGCCAGGACGGGACATTCGCCGACATCATTTGCAGCGCGGCCGATGAAATCCCGCTTGATCCGGGCGCCGTTGGCGCCACGTTGCCCGCGTGAACCGAAAGAAGAAGAAACCCGCCCCCCAGGCGGCCCTCCTCGGCCTCGGCCTGGACAACAAGGACGGGCACAAGCGAATCACGACGGGCGAGAAGTTCGCGATCCTGGGCGGCTCGGCTGAAACCCACGAGAAAATGACGGAGACGGTCGTCAAGACCTTCGAGGAGCTGAAGCAGCGGGGAAAGGAACTGGAACAGGTTGAGCCGACGGAACTTGCGGAAATCATCCACAAGTCCTCGCCGCGGTGACCCGGCGTTGTTGCTTTTGGATTTTATCCGAGTTTGTTTGTCAGAGCCAAATACCATGTCCGATAAAATCAGCCATCTCACCGCCGAGAGCTTCAAGTCCGCAGTCGCGGATTCCGCCACACCGCTCTTGGTCGATTTTTGGGCGCCCTGGTGCGGGCCATGCAAGGCCATCGCACCCGTCCTCGAGGAACTCGCCGTCGAATTCGACGGCAAGCTCAGCATCGCGAAGGTAAATATCGACGACCACAACGATATCGCGGTGCAATACAACATCCGGGCCATCCCCACGATGCTCCTCTTCAAGAACGGAAAGCTTGTGGATCAGATCGTCGGAATGCTTCCGAAGGCCGCCCTGAAGGCCAAGCTCACCCTGCAGCTCGCCTGAACCGCTACAGTATCACGCCCAGCGCGAACAGGCCCGCATAGCAGGCGAGAAGTTTCCCGGTGTCGCCCAGGAGCGGAACCAGTTCCGCGGCGCCCCCGCTTCCGCCAAGACGCCGCGCGTGCAGTATCCCGAGCGGCGCAAGGGCCGCCGGGAGCAGGCACCAGGCCCGGTAGCCTCTCAGCAAAAAGACAAACGGCACGGCCAGGGCAATCGCCAGAGACAGGCCGAACTGGGCCCGGGCCGCACCCCTCCCGAATCGGACCACGAGCGTTCGCTTGCCCGCGGCCGCGTCGGATTCGGCGTCGCGATAGTTGTTAACGAGCAGAATATTCGCCGCCAGAAGGCCGATCGGAACCGAGGCGAGCAGGACTTCGCCGGTCACCCTCCCCGCCTGGACGAAATAGGTCGCCCCCACGGCGACCAGGCCGAAAAAGATGAAGACAAACACGTCTCCAAGACCGACGTACGCTAGCGGCATCGGCCCCGCCGTATAGGCGAAACCGCAGCCGATGCTGGCCAGCCCTATCCCGATGAGCCAGGGGCCGCCCCGGCTCACGAGGCCCAGCCCCACGAGAAAGGCCGCTGCAAAAACCGCGATCATGGCGCGCTGCATCAGACGGGGAGCCACCCATCCCGAGGAAACGGCCCTGCGGGGCCCGATGCGATTCACCGTATCCGCGCCTTTGACGAAGTCGTAGTAATCGTTCGCGAAATTGGTCCCGATCTGGACAAGGAGCGCGAATGCGAGGCAGATGCCTGCGGCCGGGGCATCAAACCGCCCGTCATGCGCGGCGAGCGCCGAACCGACGGCGACCGGGGCGACCGCGGCGGCCAGGGTCCTCGGCCGCGCCGCGCCCAGCCACACTCTCCAGGCCGGAGGGGTCCCGGACCGTCCCGAATCCGAATGATCCGGTTCCAGGTCCGCGCTCATTTTATGCCAAAGCCCGTGAACTGCGAGGTCCTGACATGAACCGAGCGATGCGTCTTCCGGATGAAGTGGCGCATCCGCTCCTCGACGGTCGAGACGAAGGCGTCGAGTTCCTTCTCCGCGCCCTCCGCCTCGATGCGGACCCGGCCGTCCGGAAGGTTCTCAACGTAGCCCGCGACCTCGAATTCACGCGCAACCTCAAACGCGGCATACCTGAACCCGACGCCCTGCACGTGGCCTTCGAAGTGGATTTCTGCGTGGTGCACGTCCGCCATGATCCGAACCCATTTAAGCAAATGGGGACCAAAGGCAACCACCCCGAAGCCCGGGCGGCACACCCCCTTTTCGTTTGCTTTTTGGGCCCCCCAAGACTCAGTTTCTCCCGGCCAATGGACAATTCTTATTCAGACGGCTCTCTCGAGAATGAATGGGAAGATCGGGGCGATCTAATCTGGAATGAGTTCGATTGGGAGCGCTACCTTCGGGATCAGGAGGACGTAATCCATCGGTATCTCGGTTTTTATGAGGCATTCCGAACGAGCCCGGACCGGATAGACCTTGTCGCCGGGCAGATGGGCTGGGAATCGCCCGAATCCCCGGACGAGGAGGGGGATGCGGAGGTTGCGCCCGGCGAGGATGATGCCGTGGAATTCACCGAGGACGACGTCTACACGCTTCACAAAAACCCCGTGTACGTCGCCACGAAGGCCATCTACCTCGGAATCCGGCGCCCTTGGGAGTTCCTGGCCGGCGATCCGAAGCGGGTGCCGACTCCCCTTGCCCTCTCGTTTCTCGTCTCGCTGCACCGCGGCGAGGAACAGGCCCTCCAGGCCGTCCACGCTTTGGACTTCGGCGACTATGCGATGGCGGTCAGCCTTTTCAAGCGGGCCCTGGGAGCCCTGAACGGCTCGCTCGCGCAGCTCAATGCCGAGTCCTCCCTCGGGCATTCCGCCGTGCGCGACTACCGGGAGGATGCCCTCCCCCGCCTATTCGACCTCAGGGAGGTCTGGCTGCGGGTCATCGAGGAGTGCCGCCGCGAGCTTCGCCGCCCGATCGACGAGGAAAGCTGATCGGTTCGCCCTGGCCTTCCGGAGCTCGATCCGTTCGCTTGGAAATGCTGATCCGGAGAGGTGCCATTCGACTCGCCCCCTCTGATGGAACTCGCTCATGGCGGGCCATCATGCGGATCGAACGCCCCGAGCGAAGCCGCGGGGCGGTGCCTAGCGAGCGTCCTTCGTGTCCAGAGGCTCGGGGCCGATTGTCGTTCCGTCCGGATACATCATCGGCCGCTTGCGGCTCCATCGCAGGACCAGCTCGTGTATTTCCTCCAGCCAGAGCAGGCGATTGCGAAGGCTCATCCGCTTCCCTGCATCGAGCGTAAACCGCTCCGCCGCATCTTCGGGGAGACCACCAGCCAGCCGGGAGGAATCCGTGCTCACGGTCCTGCCCCTTTCGACAGGATCCTCAACCGGCGAACGTCCTCCAAGTCCTGCGGGCGGCCGACCGCCTCCTTCATTGCTATCAGGCGATCCAGATGAACGAACGGCACAGAGACGTTCGGCGCCACCTCGTCGCGCAGCGCCCGACGATATTCCACGTCGAAGTCAAAAGGCGGCAGAATGAAGATATCGACCGGGGCGTCGTCGCGTTCCAGGAAGGAGAGCTGAAAAACGATCATGTTCTTCTCGGTCGCCCAGCGCTCGCGTTGCGCCGGGTCGGCGAAGACCTCGGCTGTCACCGGAATCCTCGGGACAAGGCCGATGCCTTGGAGCGCGCGGATTCCCGCGGCCAGGTTCGTCGGATCGAAGGCAAGAACCAAGTCGATGTCATTCGTCACGCGCACGAACCCATGCGCGATTACGGCGAGCCCGCCGACCACGATGTAGCGCACATTCGCTTCGTTGAGCGTCCGAAAAATGTTCTCAAGCCGCGCCAGGCGCATCCAAATCGGATAGTGCCCGCCGGCACTGCGCGCAACCGCATTTGTCGGCCTTGCACAACCGTGCAAATTTGACTCGAGGGTGCGCTGAAACGGAATCGGGCACCTTGGGGGCGCTCCCGGCTGCGGCTTTTCCGCTTGCGCCGGCAATCCGCCCACACAAGGTTCTGGACCCAGCTGATCCGGAGAGGTGCCTGAGTGGCCGAAAGGGACGGTTTGCTAAACCGTTGTAGGGCTTTAAAACCTTACCGAGGGTTCGAATCCCTCCCTCTCCGCCAGCTAATACACGTTGGATTAGCGACTTGCGTGGCAAGCAAAAAAGTTTTGCGTTGCATGCAATCAAATTGCCTGAATCGGCAGCGTCCAGAAGGACGAAGAGTTGGACGCTTGGAAAGGTGACGGTTAAGGGCGCGCTCATGGCGGGCCATCATGCAGTCGAATGGGCTCAACGCCAAATCGACTCCTTGGTTGTTCCTACTGCGAAGGCGGTTGATCCCTGGACTTTTCATCCTTCGGCTTTTCATCCTTCGGCGCGGGCTTGGCAGACTTATCGGGTTGCTTCGTCTCTTTCTTGTCGGCCTGGTGTCCGCCAGCTGGCTTGGCTTCCGGCCCCTTTGTTCCCCGTTCGACATGCCTATCGGGCGCTGCGGGCGCGGGCGCCTTCTCAGCATTGCGTCCCCGCGCGGGTTCCGTCGCTTTCTGGGGAGTCGTGACGGGCCTCGAGGCCGGCGCGGCCTGGACACTCCGGTTTGCGTTGGCTGGCGGACGCGCCGCCTCCGGCCGGCTGTCCGGCATCCCTCTTTGGGTGTGTTGGTCGGGGGACTTGGCAAAGATTGCGTTGTTGACGGGCTTTCCCTTGAACGCGGCTGGATTTCTTCCAGGGACGACGACGGCCGCCGGTCCCCTCGTCCGAATATTGCGGAATGCAGACGCCGGAGGCTGGGTAGGCAACCCGACGGCAAGACGCGGCTGGATCGATTGCGCACGGTTCTGCCATCCACCGACCGCCTGCGGCCTCGGCCGGTTTGCGGGAAAACTCCAGGCTCGGAAATTGGCAGAGGCGGAAAACCCGCCGCCGCCCGGACCATTAGGATGCCACCACCCGCGGTCGCCGTGCCAGTAGTTCGCATCGACGATCACGATTCCTCCTCCGCCCCAGTTGCATCCATAGGTGAGCCACGCGCCCGCGCGATAGGCGGGCCCAAAGGCGAGAAAAGGACCGTTGAAGCCGTAGTACGGTTGATCGACGAAAACGATCGCCGGATCGTAGCGGGGTACATAGATAACGCCGGGCTGAGCGGGCTCAATCTCGACGTAACTGCCATCGACGATCACCTGCTGCTCCGGGCTGTCGGTCAGGGTGCCCGCGGCGCGGGCGAGTTCACGCAACCGCTGGATCGAGGTCATCACCTCCGCAGGCTCCGAGACGAATGCCGACCCCACTGTCTGGGTCCAGGATTCATTCTGCGCCATCCACGCCACAACGCTGGGGTAATGGGCGAGCGAGCGCACGCTCGGATCCCAAGGCTGGTTGTCAACCTGCCCGGCGTCCCCTCCCTGACCGAAGTAGGCGCCCGCGGCAGCGATGTCCGACGGAAACGCCGCCGCCGGAAGGATGAGCGAAATCAAGGGGTCGGGATAGAGGGCGATGGGAGCCATGAGCTGGTCCAGCGGATCCGCGACCGCCTGCTGCGCAGGTGTCTCGGGATAATATGCTGGCGCAGGCGGAGCCTCCGAAACATAGGCTGGCGCAGACCCCTGCTCGTAGCCGGTTGAAGAACAGGCTCCAAGCAACAATGCCGCGCCGGCAGCGAGTGACCGACAGGTTCCCGCCCGCGTTGAATTCGAAGGACAAAATTTTGGCATCCCCCATTAGACACTCCGACAAAATGCCAAACAATGGGGTGAAGGCCTCCTCTTTCGGCATCCGCTCCCAGGACTTGGGCCATCCGGCCGGCGCCGTTTCCGGCGGTTGATCAGAGCCTCTTGTACCCGGTGACGCCGTCGATGCTGGCGCGATTCTTGTCGTCGCGGTACTTGGCCAAACCCTCCGGACCCTTTTTTTCCGCCCAAAGGTCGAGCGCATCCCGGCTGGAGACGAAGTCGAGAAGCGGCACCCCAAAGCCGCACGATTCGCAGATCCGCTGGACCTTGATCCGTATGACCGCCCGCGCTCCGGAATAATGGGGAAACCGGCCGATGAGGCCCGGGTAATCCGGATGGCCGGGATACACGACTTCGCCCGTGCCGTGCAATCGGACGATCTTCGGGCCGCCCTCGAATGCGCAGAACATGATCACGATCCGGCCATTTTCCTGGATGTGGGAAATCGTCTCGATTCCGCTGCCGGTCAGGTCGAGGTAGGCCACCTCCTTGTCGCCGATGACGCGGAAGGTGTCGCCGCCCTTCGGGGAGCAATTCACGTGGCCGTTTTCAGCGAGCGGCGCGGTTGCGACGAAAAACACCTTCTGCCGGTCGAGCCACTCCCGCAGATCGGGTTCCAGATTGTCCCGCGGGCCCATGGCTCAATGCGGGGCAAAGCCGCCCATCATCGCCCCGAGGTCGATCTTCTTCCAGTCGTCCGGCGGAGAAAAGACGGAGTCGTCCACAGGCTGCTTGGCGACGGCGGTTACCTCGAGGCGGAAGGTCTGTGCGCCGGAACTGTTTTGACCCACGACCCGCATTGGGAAGAAGTTTTTCCCCTGAAGCGCCTGTTCCCAGGCCTGCGCAGGACCGGCGCGGCCCCCCGGGCGCCCTCCGCCCATGGCCGCGCCGAGGCCGATGAACGATCCCAGCTGGTCCGTCAGCCACAGCTCGGTTGTCGAGGAATCCGTTTTCAGCAGGTATTTCTTGCAGGTATAGCCGAGGATCTCCTCGGTGGCGCCGGTCTCCTGCAGGGACACTCCCTTGGAGGCGCTGATTGACGATTGGAGGCCGGCAGGCGGCTGCGGCAGCGGCCTGACCATGTACATCCTCTGCTGGGGCATCATGATTGTAACCTCGTTCTTTTCCCGGTCCAGGATGATGCCCGCTGCGTTTCCCGCGCTGATCAGCAGGTGCGTCCCCTTGATTGAATAGGACACCTCGTTGGGGACTCCCGCGCCGCTTGTCATCGTGAAGGTGACCTTGCCTTCAAAGGACTCGGCCGAACGGGCGGCCGGTGCAACCAGCGCCAAAGTAGCGAGGAAGAGGGCAAATTTCATCATATGTGGGGAAACCATTGCCGAATTATAGCACGGCGCAACTCCGTTGCGTTCCTGCCGGCATCCGATTCCGGCAGCCTATCCTCCCGGCGCCCCGTCAGGCCCGCCAGCTCTGCAGGATCCGCTGATAATTGGCCCGTTCGAAGGCGGTGGGGTCGGGGCAGCGGCGAAGATTGAGGGCGCCCCTGAACTCCTCGACACTCTCGTAATTGTGCGCCTCCATCCAGCGGCGGAGGCCTCCAAGGAGAACGGTGAGAAACTCCGGGCCGTTCTTGAGGAGGGCCGAGACGATCTGGACCGCGTGGGCTCCGGCGAGGATCGCCTTTACGACGTCTTCGGAGGTATGGACTCCCCCCGTGGCCGCGAGGGATCCCCGGACGTTCGGAGAGAGGATTGCAAGCCAGCGCAGCCGCATGAGCAGTTCCGAGGAATCGGACAGGTGCAGCTGGGGCTCCACCTCCAGGTCTTCGATATTCATGTCCGGCTGGTAAAACCGGTTGAGAACGACGATCCCCGCCGCACCGGCCTGCTCGAGCGCCAGCGAAAAATGCGCCGGGGCTGCGTGGAACGCGGAAAGCTTGACCGCGACTGGAATGTGCACGGATTCCGTCACCCGGTGGACCGTTTCGAGCATGTCGGCCTCGACCTCCTCGGCTGAGACGGCCGGGTCGGTCACAAGGTGATAAAGGTTCAGCTCTATCGCGTCTGCGCCCGCGGACTCGAATCGCCGGGCATAGCTCGTCCAGCCTCCGGGGCGGCAGCCGTTCAGCGATGCGATGACGGGAATCGTCAGGGCATCCTTCAGGCTTGCGATCTGCTTCAGGTACCGGTCTGGGGTCAGC
This sequence comes from uncultured Opitutaceae bacterium, assembly GCA_964605835.1. Classification (GTDB taxonomy): domain Bacteria; phylum Verrucomicrobiota; class Verrucomicrobiia; order Opitutales; family Opitutaceae; genus Palsa-1447. The sequence continues at coordinate 38,224 of CAZSEH010000014.1, read as the reverse complement.
TGGTACTCATCGAAGGCCGGAAAATACGACGCCGCCTCCGGGTTGCTCTCGGCCGGCGTTTCGACGATGCGGGTCAGCGCCCTAAGCTCCAGGTCTATCTGCTCCTCGAAGAGCGACCGCATGACGACCGCCGCGGCTCCGGAATCCTGGAGACGGGCGGCCGTTTCGACGCTGTCGCAAAAGGGGGCGGCGCCGACGACCAGCGGGTTGCGGAGCTTGAGTCCGAGATAGGGCATTTCCAGTTTCATCTTCTTGGGGCGGGATACAAGGTGGAGGGAGAGGCCTTCGAGGCGAGCGTCAATTGCCCGCCGGCCTTCCGGCCGGTGCCGCCGGCTTTGGGGCCGGTGGCGTAGGTTGGATGGATGGCGCCTGCGCCGCGGACGGCGCCGCACCGGGGGTCGGAGCGGCCATCGTCTGGTACAGCGCATAACGGCGCTTCACGTGCGCCTGAGCCTGCGCCGCGAGGTCGGCCGCGCGGCCGGGATTGACGTTTTTCAGAATCCCAAACCGGGTCTCGTTCGCCATGAACTTGGCCAGCTCGGTCTTTGGCGGCGCGGAATCGAGCTTGAAGGCGGTCTCGCCCTTTTCCGCAAGGCGCGGGTCGTAGCGGAACAGGGGCCAGTAGCCGGAATCGACCGCAAGCTTCTGCTGTTCGCCGCCCAGGTGGAGGGGGAAGCCGTGCGCGATGCAGTGCGCGTACGCAATGACCAGGGCCGGGCCGGGGTAGGCGTCGGCCTCCCGGAGCGCCGCCACGGTCTGGCTGTCCTTGGCTCCCATGGCGATGTGCGCAACGTAGACGTGCCCATATTGCATGGCCATCAGGCCGAGATCCTTCTTCGCGATGGCCTTGCCGCTCGCCGCAAACTTGGCAACCGCGCCCAGGGGCGTCGACTTCGAGGCCTGGCCTCCCGTGTTCGAATAGACCTCCGTGTCGAGCACGAGCACCTTCACGTTGATGCCCGAGGCGAGGACGTGATCGAGGCCTCCGTAACCAATGTCGTATGCCCACCCGTCGCCGCCGATCACCCATACGGACTTGCGGACCAGATCGTCGGCCAGGGCATCGAGCCTGCGCGCGTCGGACCCTTCGATCCGGCCCAGCGCCGTGCGCAGCGCGACGACGCGGGCCCGCTGCTCGGCGATCCCGGCTTCCGTCGTCTGGTCGGCCTCAAGGAGAGCCTTGGCAAGAGGGGCTCCGACCCGCAGGCCCAGGCGGTTCAGAAGGGACTGCGCGGAGCGGACCCGTTCATCGACGGCCAGCCGGATGCCGAGCCCGAATTCGGCGTTGTCCTCGAAGAGCGAGTTCGCCCAGGTCGGACCGCGGCCGTCCTGGTTCTTGCAATAGGGCGTCGTGGGGAGATTGCCTCCGTAGATCGAGGAGCAGCCGGTCGCGTTGGCCACGAGCAGCCGGTCGCCCACAATTTGGGTGAGAAGCTTCAGGTACGGCGTCTCGCCGCATCCGGCGCACGCCCCGGAGAACTCGATCAGCGGCGTCATGAACTGCGTCCCCTTGACGGTCGTCGGGTCGAGCTTGGCCCGGTCGGGCTCCGGCAGGCGCATGAAGAAATCCCAGTTGGCCTTTTCGGCCTCCAGCCGCGGCGGTTGCGGCACCATGTCGATCGCCTTGTGGCGCGGGTTCGTGCGGTCCTTGGCCGGGCACACCTGCACGCACAGGGAGCAGCCGGTGCAGTCCTCGGGCGCCACCTGGAGGATGTAGCGCTTCCCGGGAGACTCGTTGGAGCGCAGCGCGACGGAAACGAAGCTCTTTGGCGCACCCGCAAGCTCGGCCGGATCGCAGAATGTGGCGCGAATCGCCGCGTGGGGGCAGACAAGAGCGCACTTGTTGCACTGGATGCAGACCGCCGGATCCCAGGCCGGAATCTCCAGGGCGATGTTCCGCTTTTCGAACCGGGCAGTGCCGGTCGGCCAGCATCCGTCGAGCGGAATCGCGCTGACGGGCAGCAGATCGCCCTGGTCGGCGAGCAGCCGGGCGGTCACTTCCTTGACGAACTGCGGCGCTCCCGCGTAAGCCGGCGGAAGGGTCGCGACGGCGTCCGCCTCCGGCCGCGCCGGGATTGCGACCTCCTTCATCCCTGCGAGGGCGGCATCGACCGCCGCGTAGTTCATCTGCACGATCTGCTCGCCCTTCTTTCCGTACGTCTTGTAGATCGCCTTCTTGATCTGCGCGATCGCCTCGTCCTGCGGGAGGACGCCCGAGAGGGCGAAGAAGCAGGTCTGCAGGACGGTGTTCGTCCGCCTGCCCATGCCGCTTGTCTGCGCGACCTTGGTTGCGTCGATGACGAACAGCCGCAGTTTCTTGGTGATTAATTCCTCCTGCCACTCCCGGGGCAGGCTCTTCCACGTTTCCTCCGGACCGTGGGGCGAGTTGAGAAGGACTGTGGCCCCGGGCGCGGCATAGCCGAGGACATTGGTGCGCCCGACAAAGCTGAACTGGCTGCAGGCGACGAATCCCGCCTGGCGGACCAGGTAGGGGGCGCGGATAGGGCGGGGTCCGAAGCGCAGGTGCGATGTCGTGATCGAGCCCGACTTCTTCGAATCATAGACGAAGTAGCCCTGGGCGAAGTTTTCGGTCTGCTCGCCGATGATCTTGATCGAGTTCTTGTTCGCTCCGACGGTGCCGTCGGCCCCCAGGCCCACGAAAACGCACCGCCGCACATCGGCCGCCTCGATGTCGAAGTCGGCGTCGAAAGGAAGCGAATAGCCGGTGACGTCATCGGTGATTCCGACCGTGAAATGGTTCCGCGGCTGCGGCGCGGAGAGGTTTTCGAACACGGCGCGCACCATTCCCGGCGAAAACTCCTTGGACCCGAGTCCGTACCGGCCGCCGACGACGCGCGGGGATGCGGCGAGGGGCGAACGGCTCTCGGCCAGGACCGTGATCACGTTCATGTAAAGCGGCTCGCCCAGGGCGCCCGGCTCCTTGGTGCGGTCGAGGACCGCGATCGACTTCGCCGTCTTCGGCAGGGCCGCGAGAAACGCCGGCGCGTCAAAGGGCTGGAAAAGCCGCACGGCCACGACTCCGACCTTTTCCCCCCGCGAGGCGAGCCAGTCCACGGTCTCGGTGATGGTCTCGATTGAACTGCCCATCGCGACAACGATGCGCTCGGCCTGGGGATGGCCGTGATAGTCGAATAGGCGGTACTGCCGGCCCGTGACGGCGGCAAACTTGTCAAAGGTCGCCTGGACGGTTCCGGCCAGGCCGGTATAGAACCGGTTGACCGCCTCCCTGCCCTGGAAGTAGACGTCCGGGTTCTGCGCCGTGCCGCGAAGGGTCGGCCTGTCGGGCGACATCGCGCGGGACCGGAACGAGGCAATATCGGCCTCGTCAATGACGGCGCGCAGGTGGTCGTCCGACAGCATCGCTATCTTCTGGACCTCGTGCGATGTGCGGAACCCGTCAAAAAAGTGGATGAAGGGAACCCTGGATCGATAGCTCGCGGCATGGCCGACCAGGGCAAAATCGTGAGCCTCCTGCGGGGAGTTGCTGCACAAAAGGGCGCATCCGGTAGCCCGGCAGGCCATCACATCCTGGTGGTCGCCGAAGATCGAGAGGGCCTGCGCCGCGAGGGCGCGCGCGCTCACGTGGATCGTCAGGGGAAGCAGTTCGCCCGCAATCTTATACAGGTTCGGGATCATCAGGAGGAGCCCCTGGGACGCCGTGAATGTCGTCGTAAGCGCCCCGCCGAGAAGCCCTCCGTGCACGGCTCCCGCCGCGCCCCCCTCCGACTGCATTTCAACGATGCGCGGCACCTCGCCCCAGAGGTTGAGCCGGCCGGCGGCCGCCCACTCGTCGCATGACTCGGCCATGGCCGAGGAAGGCGTGATGGGATAAATGGCTATCAGCTCATTTAGCCGGTAGGCGACGGAAGCGACGGCTTCGTTTCCATCGAGAGTTGCAAAGGCGGGTGCTGTGGTCTGGCGCGACATGAATTGAGTACCGGGCCGGGAGTTTCCCGGATGGTATACTCCATTTTGCCACGGCGGGAGCGCACCGGCTCCGCAGTTCTTGCCTTTCCCGCCGCGCCAATTGCCGCCGGCCGGCGGCTACTCGGCCGCCTTCGTCGGGACCGTCAATGTCGCGCCGGAGAGGCCCTCGGATTCGGCCGAAACCACAATCGGTCCGGGCGGACCCTCGCGCGCGCGCAAGACAGCCAGGGCGAGGCCGTTGAATGCGTTGCGTTCGGGAGCCTGGAATGGCTCATAGCTCGTCGCATCGCCATTGTCGGTTGCAGCGACCGCCCCGGGGCCCGAAACCGCGAATCGGATGTGATTGCCGGCGCGCGGAACCAGGACGCCGTCCTTGTCGCAAACTGAAACCGTGATGAAGGCCAGGTCCTTTCCGTCCGCGGAAATCGCGGCCTGGCCGCCCTGAAGGACGAGCTTGGCGGCCGGTCCCGCAGTCTTTTCGGCGTCCTCGGCCCATTGTTTGCCGCCCTTGTAGGCGACAACCTTGAGTTCGCCCGGCTCGTAGACGACGTCGTTCCAGCGAAGCTCGTATTCATGCAGACCCAGGGCCTTCCTTCCCAGGGACCTGCCGTTCAGGAAGAGCTCCGCCTCGTCCCCCGAGGTGTAGACAAAGACGGGCGTAACCTGGCCGACGCGATCCGGCCAGGTCCAATGGGGCAGAATGTGCGCCATGGGCAGGTCGGGCCGCCAGCGCGCCTGGTATTCGTAAAACCGGTCCTTCTTGAAGCCCGCCAGGTCGATGATCCCAAAATAGGAGCTTCGCGCCGGGTCATCCTTCCCTCCGAAGGGCGTCGGCTCGCCCAGATAGTCCCAGCCCGTCCAGACGAATTCGCCATTGACGTAGTCGTTCTCATCCTCGGCGCGAAACTCGGCGTCCGGCGGCCAGGCCCAGCGCGGGGCGTACAGGCCGTAGGAGCTCACCTGGAAGTCGGCCGTCTGACCCTTGGACTTGTCCTCCGAAACAGGGAAAACGTACACACCCCGGGAACTCACCGTGGATGCGGTCTCGCTGCCGTAAAGAAACTTCCCGGGATGCGCCGCATGGAACTTCGGGTACTCGGCGAAGTGGTAGTTGTAGCCGAACACGTCGACCACGTTCTCGAACCCGTTGTAGCCGGCCTCGCCATTGCTGCAGGCCGACGTGATGGGGCGGGTGGGATCCTCCTCGCGGGCGATCCGGGCGAGCTCCGTGCCGATGGTGACCCCCGCGGGGCCGCCGCTCTCCGGGATTTCATTTCCGATGCTCCACAGGACGACCGAGGGATGGTTTCGGTCCCGCCGGATCTGGGCGCGAAGGTCGGCCTCATGCCAGTCCGCAAAGAGCCGGTGGTAATCGTTCGGGCGCTTCTGCCGCGCCCAGCAGTCAAAGGCCTCGTCCATCACGACGAAACCCATCCGGTCGCACGCATCCAGCAATTCGGGAGCCGGCGGATTGTGGCTCGTCCGGATCGCGTTGCAGCCCATTTCCCGGAGCAGTTCCAGCTGCCGTTCGATGGCGCGCACGTTCACGGCCGCGCCCAGGCTCCCGAGATCGTGATGGTCGCACACGCCCTGGAACTTCAGGCGTTCGCCGTTCAGGAGGAACCCCTTGGAAGGGTCAAACACGAGCGTGCGGATTCCGAACGGCGTCTCGTACACGTCAAGGTCCCCGTCCTTGCCGGCCAGTCTCGTCACGGCGACGTACCGGTTCGGAGAACGCGTGCTCCAAAGGGCGGGGTTCGCAACGCGGATGACGACGCTCTCCGGGGCGCTCGAGTGCGCCGGCAGCCTGAAGGCGGCCTTTCCGGAAACCGCCACGGGACCGCCGGCCTTCCTTCCCTCGGCATCCAGTCCGAAGACTTCCGTTCGCACCGTGAGATCGGCCTCCGAATCGGAATCGTTTTCCAGCCTTGTGACGACCTTCACGGCCGCAGAATCCGCCGACACATCCGGGGTCGTCACCGTCGTTCCCCAGTGGGCCACGTGCACCGGCGCGGTCTTCTCGAGCCACACATTGCGATAGATTCCGCCGCCCGGGTACCAGCGGGAGGAATTCGGCGGATTGTCCAGCCGGATCGCGACGACATTCGGTCCGCCGGGAACCACGAGGGGCGTTATATCGAGTTCGAACGAGGCATAGCCGTAGGGCCATCCTCCGGCAAACTTCCCGTTGACCCACACGGCCGCATAGGACATCGCGCCATCGACTTCGAGATGCACGCGCCGCCCCGCGTCGCCCGCCGGGATGTCCAGCCTCTTCCTGTACCAGGCGCTCCCCCAAAACGGGAGCCGGCCCGTGTCGCCGGAGTATTCCGCCTTGAACGGACCCTCGACTCCCCAGTCGTGGGGGAGGTCCACCGAGCGCCAGCCGCTGTCATCGAAATCGGGTCGGGAGAAGGGCCCTCCGTCCGGAACGCCGCCCGCCGCGGACGCGCCCGGCTGGAGGAATGCATCGCGGGTTAAAAGAACGGCCGCCCGAAGCCCCGGATCGCCGAAGGCTCCCTCGCCCGACTTGAAATCGCCCTTCGAAAAGCGCCAGCCGGAATCGATCAGAACCCGTTCGCGGGGCGCCTCGCCCGCCCGCACAAGGCAGGCGCAGGCGATCATGGCCATGAGCGGCCGAATCAATACGCATAGTACGGACGTGGGTGTACGCATGGATGGGGGAAGAAGTCATAAAGCAAGGACCCGCCGGGACGCGATACGGAAAAGCAGGAACGCGCGCGCGCAAATTCCGGTTGCAAGGATGCGAGCCGTGCGTTGACCATGCCCGAAGGGCGGTGGTCCGGCCACCCCTCCTTCCTAGAAGTCGTCATTCCTATGCATTATCGGCAACTCGGCCGCACGGGCCTAAATGTCTCGGTCTTGAGTTTTGGCGCGTCCTCCCTGGGCGGTGTGTTCCACTCGGTGAACGAAGCGGAGGGAGTCAAGGCGGTGCGCACAGCGCTGGACCTCGGCGTGAATTTCATCGACGTGTCGCCCTACTATGGCGCAACGAAGGCCGAGACGGTCCTGGGAAAGGCGCTGAGCGGAGTCGATCGAAGCCAGTACATTCTGGCGACCAAGGTCGGCCAGTACGGCGAGGGAGAGTTTGATTTCTCCGCCGGGCGCGTGGCGAGGAGCCTGGATGAAAGCTGCAAGCGGCTGGGCGTCGATTACATCGACCTCCTCCAGTGCCATGACATCGAATTCGCCGACCTGACGCAGATTGTGCATGAAACGCTGCCGGCGCTGGCGCGTCTCCGCGAATCCGGCCGGATCGGCCACATCGGCATCACCGGGCTGCCGCTCAAGATCTTTCCGGCGGTCATCGACCGGGCGCCGGCCGGGATCGTGGAAACCGTCCTCTCCTTCTGCCGCTATGAGCTCAACGACGACTCGCTCGGCGCCCTCCTGCCGCACCTCGGGGCGCGGGGCATCGGAGTGATCAATGCGGCGCCGACAGGCATGGGCCTGCTCACGGATCGGGGCGTTCCCTCCTGGCATCCCGCGCCGCCGGCCATTGTCGAAGGCTGCAGGCGCGCGGCGGCCCTTTGCCACTCGCGAGGCGAGGACATTGTGAAACTCGCGGTCCAGTTCAGCGTCAGCCACCCCGGAATCGCGACGACGCTCATCGGATCGGCCAATCCGGCCAACGTCCGGAAGAACGTGGAATACGCCCTTGCGCCCGTCGATTTTTGCCTGATGGCCGAAGTGCTCGCCCTCCTGCGGCCGATCGCCAATCACAACTACACGCGCGGCAGGCCGGAGAACAGGGATCCGATCATCGGCTGAAATCGATATGAACCAAGTCGTCCTCCAGAGTCCGGGAAAGTTCGAGTTGATCGAGGGGGCCGAGCCCCGGCAGGGGCCGGGCGATGCGCTCGCGCGCGTGCACCGGCTCGGCGTCTGCGGGACCGACATCCACGCCTTTCAGGGGAAACAGCCGTTCTTCACCTACCCTCGCATCGTCGGCCACGAGCTCGGCCTCGAGGTCATCGATCCCGGCGACGAGCCAAACGGGCTGCGCCGCGGGGACCGCTGCTCGCTCGAGCCGTATTTCAACTGCGGGCGCTGCATAGCATGCCGCCGCGGAAAGCCCAACTGCTGCTCGGAGCTGAAGGTGTTCGGCGTGCATGCCGACGGCGGAATGAGGCCTGTCATAGCGGTGCCTGCCCGGAAGCTGCACAAGTCCGACAAGCTTACGTACGACCAGCTTGCGCTGGTCGAGACCCTCGGCATTGGCGCTCACGCGGTCGAGCGCGCCGGCGTCGGGCGCGACGAGTTCGTCCTCGTGATCGGCGCCGGCCCGATAGGCCTGGGCGTCATCCAGTTCGTCATGGCCCGCGGAGCCGCGATTGCCGTCATGGACGTCGCCGAGTCGCGCCTCGAATTCTGCCGGCGCCAGATGGGGGTCACCCGCACGCTTTCGCCCGGCCCGGGCGCGGCGGATGCCCTCCGGGAGATCGGCGGCGGCGACCTGCCGACGGCCGTGATCGACGCGACGGGGAATCCCAGGTCGATGGCGGCGGCCTTCGATCTGCCTGCCCACGGCGGCAGGATCGTCTTCGTCGGCCTGTTCCAGGGTGAGGTGTCGTTCAACGACCCCAATTTTCACCGCCGCGAGCTCACGCTTCTCGCCAGCCGCAACGCCCTGCCCGGAACGTTTCGCGACATCATCGCCCTGGTCGAGGCAGGCCGGGTCGACACGGCGCCCTGGATCAGCAACCGCCTTCCGCTGCGGGACGTCCCGCGCCGGTTCCCCGAATTCGCCGGCGACCCGGCCATCATCAAGACGATGATCGACGTCAGCGACTGATGGCGGGTCGTGTGAAAGCCACAATCGGCCGGTTGTTTTAGGAAGGCTTTCCAGGCAACCCGCCGGTCAACTCATTCTGGTCCCCAAAACATGCCCGATCTCCTTGCTTCCCGGCGCATCAGGCGGATCCAGAGAACCGCGCTTGTGCTGCTCACCATAGGCGGCGTGATCAATTACGTGGATCGCGCCGCCCTGGCGGTCGGCCTTCCCTGGATCCGGCGGGATCTCGGCCTGTCGTTGACGGAAAGCGGAATCCTCTCCTCCGCCTTCCTCTGGGCCTACGCCTTTTTCCAGCTGCCCGCCGGCGCCCTCATCGACCGGCTCGGGGCGCGCCGCATGCTTTCGGCCGGTCTCGGTCTCTGGTCGCTGGCCCAGGCGTTGGGCGGGCTGATCGCCAATCTTTGGCAGTTCATGGTCGCCCGCATTCTCCTCGGAGTGGGAGAATCCCCCCAATTTCCCAGCTGCGTGCGGGTGGTTGCGGATTGGTTTCCCCAGAGGGAGCGGGGCTCGGCCACGGGCATCTGGAACTGCTCCAGCACCCTGGGAACGGCAATCGGCCTTCCGATGCTCACATTCTTCATGCTCAATCTCGGCTGGCGATGGATGTTCGCCGTCATGGGACTGTTCGGGCTGGCAGTCGCGCTGGTCATCCATTGGCTTTACCGTGATCCGGGGGAGACGTCGTTGCTGACGCCGGAGGAGAGGAAATATCTCGCCGATGACCACCCGGACAGGCCGCGGGTCACCTGGCTGGCATGGAAAAGTCTTTTCCGATTCCGGACCGTTTGGGGAATGATCGGCGGCTATTGCGGCGCAAATTATTGCATATGGATCTACACGGCCTGGCTGCCGCAATACCTGGAGATCCAATTCCATGTCACCGTCGCCAAAACCGGCTGGATAGGCTCGATCCCGTTCCTGTGCGGGGCCGCCGGGAGCATCATCACGGGCCGGATCTGCGACCGGCTCCTTCGGCGCGGTTTCTCGCCCATCGCCAGCCGCAAAATACCGATGATCGCCTCGCTCCTGGGGGTCGCCCTCTTTGCCGTGCTGACCTCCCGTGCCTCGAACGCCGTTGAGGCGATCGCCTGCATCTCGGCCTCGCTCTTCCTGCTCTATGGCGCCGTCTGCGCCGCCTGGACGATGGCCACGGCCGTGGCTCCCGTGGCCTATGCCGCGTCCATTGGCTCCATCCAGAACTTCTTCGGCTACCTGGCCGCCGCTTCGGCCCCCACGATCACCGGATTTATCGCGGCGAGAACCGGCTCGTTCCAGCCCGCCCTCCTCTTTGGCGCGGGAGTTGCACTGCTGGGCGCCGCCATCCACCTCGTCCTGGTTCGCAAGCCGCTGGCGCTGCCGGATGATCCGCTCAGTGCACCAGCGGAATGATCCGGCCCGCGGCGTCGAAGCCGAGCGGGCGGGCTTCTCCCACGATCTCGAGGTTGGTCGATTTCCCAATCTCGGCCAGGAAGGCCTCGGAGCACTCGATCTCCGAAAGCATGAGCGTGTTCCTGATGCGAATGACGCGGGCCTTTTCGGGCTCGACCGCCCCGATGCAATTGAGCGCATGCTCCACGGCTTCCCTGTCCGTGTCGAATGCCAGCGGCATCATTGCGGCATTGGGTGCGGACGCGGTGAGGACATTGATCGCGGTCTTCCGCCAGTCGATCTTGCCGGCAAGCCGCCGGGTGGTGAAATCCGCATTGCCGATTCCGGTGGCGTTGCCCCCGCTGTCATCTGTCAGGTCAAGGGCCACAATGCGAAGGATCTCCGGATCCTTGGGGAAGTTCTCCCGCGGGTGGAAGGTCCGCCCGATGACATTGGTGTCCATGCCGGAGCCGGAAATCCCCTTGCCGATCTCCTCGACCACCAGGACGTCGATCGGCGAGAACGGCAGCCGCGCCATCCAGCGCTTCGCATCCTTCAGCAACCGCCGCTCGCCGGCCTCGATGTCCCCGGCCTTGAATGCCTCGATACTCGCCGTCTCTTCGTACCCGTTCTCAACGATGCCGAGGCCGAAACCGATGCGCGCATTGGCCAGAACCTCGCGGGCGACCGCCATGATTACCTTTTCGAAGCGGTGATTGACGATGGCCCGGTGATACAGCCTGGCGCCCTGGTGCTTGCCCATGCCGATCGCCATCATTTTGCAGAGCCCCGACTCGTTCTCGCCCTTGAAGTCGGTGTGCGGCTTGATCCGATTGACCACGCCGATCCAGTCGGCTTCGCAGGCGAGCTTGTCGCACCAGACGGGCATCCCCAGAGTCGAGCCGATCTGCACGACTTCCATGGTGGCGCGGAGCGGGCATCCCATCGATTCTTCCGTGATGCCAAAGTGCTCCAGGATTTCGAGCTGGCCTTCGGCCGTGGCTCCGCCGTGGCTGCCCATCGCCGGAAAGACGAACGGCGCGGCTCCCAGTTCCCTGAGATGGTCGACGGCGGCGCGGACGATCACCGCGACATTGGCGATGCCGCGGCTGCCCGCACCGACGGCCACCGAGTCGCCGCGTTTGATGGGCAACCGGGCGCCGGCCATGGCCTCGCGCACCGCCGCGGGAATGTCGGACAGGCGCTGGCCCGATAGTTTCTGCCTCACCCGGTACATCCGGGGCAGCGGCATGGGAGCTTGTGACATTGTTCGGCGCCGAAGTTTCAAGTCATCCCAGGAGGCTGCCGGAATGACGGAGGGAAGTTGTCCCGGCTTGCGGCGGTTGTCCATCACGGACAGGCTGAATTCGGAGGCAATACCCTTGCCATTTGCCGCAACCGCCGCCGATCCTCTGCGTCGTCGCCACTTGTCCATGACATGCCCGCACGGATGAAATCAGCCGTCACCCTCTCGCTTGCAGCGGAAGCGCGCGGGGGGCCCTTTGTTTTCTGGGACGACCTCGATTCGACCTTCGCCTTGGTCCGCGAGCTCGGTTTTGACGCGGTGGAATTGTTCCTGCCCGGTCCGGACGGCAACTATAGCGGGCTTGCATCGCGCATCGCGGCCCACGGGCTTGAAGTTGCCGCATTGGGAACCGGGGCGGGATGGGTTCTGAATCGGCTCACGCTCACGCATCCGGACAATGGGCGGCGGACCCTGGCGCTTGACTTCATCCGGCGCATGATCGACCTGGCGGCGGGCTGGAATGCGCCCGTCATCATTGGATCGATGCAGGGACGCAGCGATGCCGCCTGGGGCCGCGCCGCCGCGCTCAGGCTGCTGGGAAACGCCCTGCAGGACCTGGCGGCGCACGCGGCGGGGCGGGGACAGATGCTCTTCTATGAGCCGCTGAACCGCTACGAGACGGATTTGTTCAACCGACAGGCGGAGGCGGGCGCATGGCTGGACACCCTGGGCGCGAAGAACGTGCGGCTGCTGAGCGACCTTTTTCACATGAACATCGAAGAGCCCGATATCGCCTCCTCCCTGCTGAAGGCCGGGGCCATGGTCGGCCATGTCCACTTTGCGGACTCAAACCGTCAGGCGATGGGTTACGGTCATACGGACTCCGCCGCCGTCATGGAGGCATTGAACAAGATCGGCTACGGCGGTTATCTCTCGGCGGAGGTACTTCCCCTGCCCGACGGCGCCTCCGCCGCCCGTCAGACCATCGCCGTCCTCCGCCGCCTTCTCCCCGCGGTCGCCAGCCCCGCCGCCGCCCCGGGCGCCATGCCTCCCGGCGGCTCAATCTAGGCTTCCAATCCCAATTTCGATGAAAGCCCTTCAACTGACGAAACCCCGGGAGTTTCATTATGTGACGATGCCCGGACCGCCGGCGATCAAGGCAGATGAGGCGCTTTTGCGTGTGCGCCGGGTCGGAATCTGCGGCAGCGACTATGCCGGATTTCTGGGAACGATGCCTTTTTACACCTACCCCCGCATTCCGGGCCACGAGTTGTGCGTCGAGGTAGTCGCCATCGGGTCGGGGGTCAGCCGGGTCAAGGTGGGTGACCGTTGTGCGGTGGAGCCCTATATGAATTGCGGACGCTGCCATGCCTGTCTCAAGGGCCGGGGCAATTGTTGCGAAAATTTGAAGGTGCTCGGCGTGATGATGGATGGCGGCCTGACCGAGGAAATCGTGCTGCCCGTTGCCAAGCTTCATCCGGCGAACGCCCTGGCCCCGGAACAGTGCGCCCTGGTCGAGACCCTTTGCATCGGCGCCCACGCCGTCAATCGGGGGGCCCTGCTTCCAAGCGAAACAGCCCTCGTGGTCGGCGCGGGACCGATTGGCCTGAGCGTGATCACCTTCGCGCAACTGAGCGGCGCGCGGACGATCGTCCTCGACATCAACCCGCAGCGCCTGGAGTTCGTCCGCGCCAATCTAGGCATTTCCGATGTGGTCCCCGGGGACGATCACGCCGTGGAACGGTTGATGGCGGCGACCGGCGGTGCGATGGCCGATGTGGTGTTTGATGCGACCGGATCCAACCTGGCGATGTCGAAGGCCCTGGAGTATTCCGCCTTCGGCGGACGGGTGGTTTACGTCGGGATCACCCAGCAGGAGCTCTCCTTTCGGCATGCGCCGGTCCTGCATCGCCGCGAGCTGACGCTGCTCGGCAGCCGCAACGCGATGCCGGAGGATTTTACGCGAACCATTCAGCTGATCGCCGATTCACGCATCGACACGCGTCCATGGATAACCCATCTGGCGGGATTCGAGGAGGCTGCGGAGCGGATTCCAAATTGGGCGAAGCCGGGCAGCCAGGTGGTCAAAGGCATTATCACGCTCTAGGATCCCCTCTCCGTCTTGCCAACCGAAGCCCGAATGCCAGCCTGAACATTCCACGGGTTCCTGAATTGTTCAGGCCAGCCATCCTTCATGCCATACTCCTCCAAATTGACCGGCAAACGCGCCCTGGTTACGGCCGGCGCCCAGGGAATCGGCCTTGCGATCAGCCGCGAGCTGCTCGCCGACGGCTGCGACGTTTTCGTCCATTATCACAGCAGCGCCGAGGCCGCGCGGGCCCTGGTCGCCGAGGCCGCCAAGCTTGGCCGGCGCTGCGGCAGCGCCGCCGCCGACCTGACCAATCCCGCGGAATGCGACCGCCTGGTCGCCGAGGCCGTGGCGTTCCTCGGCGGGCTCGACATCCTGGTGAACAACGCCGGCACGATGCTGCCCAAACGCCTGCTTGCCCAGACCGACGACGACTATTGGGCCGAAACCATGTCGCTCAACATAGGCACCATGCAGCGGGTGACCCGCGCCGCAGAGCCGCATCTTGCGGCCGCAGTCCCGTCCGGCGGCGGCGCCAGCATCGTCAATCTGGCCTCGCTCGCGGGGCGAAAGGGCGGCGCCCCGGGCACCCTCGCCTACTCGACGGCGAAGGGGGCCACGCTCGCCTTCACCCGCGCGCTCTCGGAAGAGCTCGGCCCGAAGGGGATCCGCGTCAACGCGCTCGCTCCCGGACTGATCCTTGGGTCCCAATTCCACGTCATCCACACCAAGCCCGAGGCGATACCCGGCATCGTGGCCGGAATTCCGGTCGGCAGGCCGGGCGTGACCGAGGACGTTGCGCGGGCGGCGGCTTTCCTCGCCGCCGAATTCGACGGCTTCATCAGCGGGGCCACGATCGATGTGAACGGCGGCGCCTACAGGGCCTGACCGGCGGATTTCCGCTACTGCGCGTCCTCGTCCCGCAGGTTGAATGTCAATGTGACCGTCTCGCCCTTGTGGTCGGGACGGGGCGGCATCTGGATGTGACGGAAAGCCTCGAGTACGGAATCGTCGAAATCGCTGTTTCCCGACGAGCGCACGATCCGCACGCTGGAAAGGGCGCCGGTCGCCGAATTATAGAACTGCACACGAGCCGCCAGCCGGTCGCTCACGCCGGGCGGCGGAACGATGCTCTCCTTCGCCCGGGCTATCAGCATTGCAAAATAGGATTCGAGCAGATCCTGATCGTCCCGGGTGAGCGCCCTTCCGCCCGCGCCGCCCTCCTTGTTTGCGGTTGATCCCCCGACGACGCCGCCGGCGATTCCCTCGCCGGCCTTGGACGATTTTGCGGAGGCCAAGGTCCTCCCCCCGTTCTCCTTCAGGTATTGCTCGTACGACTCGCGCTTCTTCTCGGCGGCGGCCTGCTTTTCGAGCTGCTTGTGGTACTGGGCCTCGATCCGGGCCGCCTTCCTGTTCTCGGTGCGCTGAACCACTTTCGCGAAATTGGGCACCGGCTCCGCCTTTGCCGGCGCGGCCTTCGCGGGCGGCGCCTTTGCGACCGGAACCGAAGGCGCCTCCGTCATCGGAACCGACTGCGGAACGGCTTCCGGCGGGACAGCGGGCGGTTCCGGCGCGGGCGCCGCCGGTGCCTCCGGAACCGTCACCTTGATGCCCCCGGGGACGCCGATGGCGGGCGCCACCGTGGCCGCGTAGTTGTCGCCGGCGCCTGCGACCAGTTCGAACACCTTGGTCGTTTCGGGCCGGGTCTGGCTCGCCGCGTAGCCCAGGACCAGCACGAGCGCGACCACGACCGCGTGCAGGAAGGCGGAAAGGAAATAGGCCTGGGGGGAGTTTGCGTTCACGGCTTCACCTTTGGTCCGATCCCCATTTCCGTTTTCGGTCAGTCTAGTTCCCCGTCTGCGTGTCGAATGTGATCCTCGACAGGTTGGCCTTCTTCAGCTCGTCGAGGAGCTGGATCATCTTGTCATAGGTCGCGCTCCCGTCGCCCCGGATCCGTATGATCGGCGGCTTCCTCTCCTGGCCCCACGCCTGCAGGTGGGTGCGCAGTTCCGCCAGCGAGAGCGGGGTTTGCCGGCTGTTGATGTAGTAGCGGCCGCGAACATCGACCGATATCGCCATGAAACTGTCCCCGGGTTCCGGCTTCACCTGCAGGCTTTTCGACTCGGACGGCAGCCGCACCGGGATCGTCTGCTCCTGGTTGATGAGCGGCGTTGAAATCATGAAAATGATCAGGAGCGTGAAGCCGAGATCGATCAGGTTCGTGACATTTATGTCCGCGATCGGATGGGACTGCCGCCGCCTGCGAAAGGTGCGTGCCATGGCTCGTTTCCCCGGGGGTCAGCTTTCGAGCTCGATCCGGTCCGCGAGCGAGCTGGAGAAGTTCTCCATTTCCGTGATCATCTTCCGCGTCTTGGCCTGCAGCAGATTGTATCCGAAGAGCGAGGGGATCGCGACAAGGAGCCCCGAAATCGTCGTCAGAAGCGCCGCCGACACGCCGGGGGCGAGGGTCTGGATCGACGCGGTCTGCTGGACCGAAACCGAATCGAATGCGGTCATGACGCCCCAAACCGTCCCAAGGAGGCCGAGGAAGGGAGCCCCCGAAACGATGCTCGCGAGGAATATCATGTTCGATTCGTAGTTGTCTATCTGCCGGGCGAGGCCCCGCTGGAGCGCGTTCTCCGCAAGTTCCAGGCGGAAACGCGCGGAATCGATCCCCTTCTCCTTGCCGATCGCCGCGGCGCGCCAGTACGCCTCGATAGCCTCGCTGAAGAGATCGGCGTACGGGATCGAGCGCTTGTTGCGAAACGCCTCCGGCAGGTCGAGGACGCGGCGCTCCTCGCGGAGGCGCTGTTCAAAGATGTGATTCATCCGGCGAAGGGCCGTCAGGTCGTTTCTCTTTCCTATCATCATGGCCCATGCTATGATGCTGAAGATTCCGAGCCCGGCCGTGATGGCCTCGCCCACGCCGTCGCAGTTTTGGAAAACCCGGATCGGATTGGCTATGGCGAAGAGTGGAACGAGAAGGTGGGCGGCGGGCATGTCAGTGGGAAAAAGTGTTGGCCTTTTGGCCGGGCCGATCAACGACTTTCGCGGCCTGAGGCCGCAAACAAATGGCGCGCCCATCCGATTCCGTCCCTGCGGCCCGAAACGAGGCGCTCATTTGCCGGCGCCGTAGAGCTCAACGGTTGACTGGCCGGTGGAAAGCCTGAAGCCGCGGTACATTCCGGGGGTGTTGAAGGGCATGGCGACGCAGCCGTTCCGGTCGATCGCGATCAGGCCTCCGTCGCCGCCGAGTTCGGCGACCTTTTTCAGCGAGGCCTCCGCCGCGGCCTCGAGCGCCAGGCCGGCGTACTCGATCCGGGCGGAGATGTCGTAGGCGGCGACCGCCCGAATGAAAAATTCGCCGTGGCCCGTGCAGGAAACGGCCGCCGTCCTGTTGTTCGCGAAGGTGCCCGCCCCGACAATCGGAGAATCCCCCACCCGCCCGAATTTCTTGTTCGTGAGCCCCCCGGTCGAGGTGCCTGCGGCGAGGTTGCCCTCCGTGTCGAGGGCGACGCAGCCCACGGTCCCCATCTTTTGGGGTGGCTGGCCGTCCGGATCCCCGGGTTCCGGGACCATCCTCTCCTGCATCGATTGGAGGAGCCTCGCGGCGTCGGGATCCTTCTCAAGCCTCTTCGCAAGCGCCAATTCCCGGATTCGCCGTTGCGTCCTGAATACCCCATTGGAAACCAGCTCGAATCCGGAATCCCGGGCAAACTGCTCGGCGCCCGTTCCCACGAGAAGAACGTGCGGTGACTTTTCCAGGACCGCCCTTGCGAGGAGGATCGGACTGCGGATGTGCCGCAATGCGGCGACCGATCCGGCAGCCAACGTCCTCCCGTCCATGATCGCGGCATCCATCTCGCAGTCGCCCTCCGCATTGAGGACGGAACCGAAGCCCGCGTTGAACAGCGGACAATCCTCCATCACGCGGATTGCGGCGACGACGGCGTCCATCGACGGCCCTCCCCGTTCCAGCACATCGTGGCCGGCGCGAAGGCTCTCCCCGAGAGCCGAGCGGTACGCGCTCTCGTCAGCGGCCTTCATCTCGCCTCGTAGAATGGCGCCGGCCCCTCCATGAATGACCAGTCCGTAAGTTTTGATGCCTCCGATGAAAGCGGGCGCCCGGTCGATATCAAGGATTGACGGCCGGTTGCGCCGCCTTCGGGCCGGCATCCTTTTTGTTGGCGTGCGCCCCTTTGTTCATTTCCGCGGCCAATTATGTTGAACGACAAGCCGCTTGATGCTCAGATCGGGCCGATGCCTCTCAAAAACAAACCCGCGGGCAAGCTCATCTCTTTCGAAGGCTCGGAAGGCAGCGGCAAATCGACCCAGATCATCCGATTGGCCGCCCATCTGCAGAAGCTCAGGCGCGACGTCGTGTCGGTGCGCGAGCCCGGCGGAACCGAGATCGGCGAGCAGATTCGCAACATCATCGTCCACAATTCCAAGGGCGAGGAGATGTGCGCCGAGACGGAGCTCCTGCTCTTCACGGCGGCGAGGGCCCAGCTCGTCAGGGAGATGATCGTGCCCGCCCTGGTGCGGGGCGCGATCGTCCTGAGTGACCGCTACCTGGATTCATCCACCGTCTACCAGGGAATCGGGCGCAATCTCGCCCTCAACCCCGTGCACCAGATCAACCAGTTCGCCGTCGGCAATGTCATGCCGGACCTGACCGTCATCATCGATGTGCCGACGGAGGTGAGCCTGGCCCGCATCCGCCAGCGCGCCTCCGACGTGCCGGACCGCATGGAACGGCAGAACATCGATTTCTACAGGAAGGTGCGCGAAGGGTACCTCGTGCTCGCGAGGAGCATGTCCGAGCGTTTTGTCGTCATCGACGGAACTAAGAACGAGAACCTTATCGAGAAGAAGATCTGGGAGGCGGTTAAGTCCCGGTTGAAATAGGAAGCCAGCCCGCCGGTCGCCAATCCCGTGCAGCCGCCTCCTTCCGTCCGACCGTGGCCAGAGGCCCTGCGGGGCACGCCGGCCGCGGCGGTCATCGATAGGGCGATCGACCGGCGTCGCCTGGGCCACAGCCTGCTTCTGCACGGGGACAATCTGGAAACGCTCGAGGCTGTGGCCTGCGCAATCGCAGACCGGCTGCTGAACGAAGGGGACTCGGCCTACTTCCCTCCCGACAGGCACCCCGACTGCTTCGCCCTTCGACCCACCGGCAAGATGCGCTTCATCACAGCCGGTGCGACGCGGGAACTCATAGACAAGGTGCAGAAATCGGCAATCCTCTCCCACCGCAAGGTCGCAATAATCCATGAGGCCGACCGGATGAATGCGCAGGCGGCAAACATCTTCCTCAAGACGCTGGAGGAGCCGCCCGGCAACACGACCCTGCTTCTGCTGACGACGCATCCGTATGCACTTCTTCCGACGATTCGCAGCCGATGCCTGCACTTCAGGTTCTCGACGGCCTTGGCCGCCGGAAGCCTGTCCGCCGGGGCCTTGGCGAATGCGGACGGCACCGCTCCAGCCTCCGTCCCCCTCTGGTCGGCCTGGCTCGCCGATTACAGGGCGTGGCTCGGCCGGATCACGCCCACCGCTTCGATGGACAAGCGTTCCATCGCGGACCACGTCTTCACGGTTTACGGGCTTGTCGCGCGCTTCGGCTTCATCCTGGACAAGGCGACAGACGAAGCCTGGAACGTGCAGAAGGACTCCCTGCCGCCCGATGTGGACGACGATCAGCAAATCGCGATCGAAACGGGTCTGGCCAACGGGCTGCGGGCCCGATTCTTCGCCGAGGTCGAGGAATCCACCCGCATTCATGCCAGGTCGCGGCTGGAGGCGGGAGACGAGGCGGCCCGGCGGGCCTTCACCGGCGCAATCGCAAGGCTCGAGCACGGCGCGCGCCTGCTGAAGGTGAACTTCAACGAGTCGGCGGCCCTGGAGGATTTCCTGCTCGCATCCCTGCGGCTGTGGTCCGGCCGCTGAGGCGGCCGTCAAGACCCTTTCAGCCATCCCCGGCTCAAACGCGGGCGACCGGCCCGAGGCGGGGCGTTCCAGCGATCGATTGCCGGAGCTTGG
This sequence comes from uncultured Opitutaceae bacterium, assembly GCA_964605835.1. GTDB lineage: Bacteria > Verrucomicrobiota > Verrucomicrobiia > Opitutales > Opitutaceae > Palsa-1447. Next base: position 18,715 of record CAZSEH010000014.1, on the reverse strand, counting down.
GAGCGGAAGCCAGCGCCTCCGACACGTGCCTGGCGACGATCTGGTCGATCTCGGCGGCGTGGTGGAGGCTTGCGGGATAGCCGACCGCCACGTTGAGCTCCGTGCCCGCGGCGCGAAGCTGGGAATACGGTTTCGGGAAATCCAGCCTGACCCCGTGGAGCTTTTCCGCTCCGGCGGGCCGCTGGTCGAGAAGCGGGCGATATTCCGCGTACGCGGCGTTAATCGCGGCCAGCAGGCCATCCCGCACCAGAGCCGCGTCGGTCCCGGGTGTGAGCGCCGCGACGGCCTCCCTCCACGCGAAATCCGCCCCCGGCATCTGCCTGCAGATCGGGTTGGCGAGAAAGATGACGGAATTGGGAAAGACGATCGTCCGGCCGGTCGGCCGGGCCTCGGGGCCGGAGCCGCTGAGCTCCATCAAGTGGAATCGCACGAGCCCGAGGTCGGTGACTTCGCCGGTGACGGCCGGCGCGGAGACGCCCGACACCGTGAGCCGGTCGCCGACCCGGATGCCGTAACGCCCGATGAGGAAGAAGTACGCCGCAATCGACACGATGATTCCCTGCAGGGCCACCGCGATGCCGGCCGTGAGAAAGCCCGCGAAGGTAAACAGGGATGAGACGTCGCTGATGAAGCCGATGCCGATGACGGCGATCACCAGGCCCGCGGTCACGAATCGCCGCACCGTCAGGAATTGGCGCCTGCGGCGGTCCTCCTGGACGTAGCGGAAGGTGAAGTGCCGCCACAGCGCGGACAGGCCGAAGACCGCGCTGAGCATGGCCAGGATTCCTCCGGCGCGGAACAGGAGACTGCGGATGATCAGGCTGTATCGGGTTCCCACCGAATCGCGCCACTGGCGCAGGTTGGCGAGGCATTGGTCCAAAAGAAGCGACTCTTCGCGCAAAGGCAGCGAGGCGCCGGTGAGCTGCTTGTATTCGTCCGTGAGGGCCTTCAGCCGGTTTCTTCCGGCCGCCATCCGGCCCGGATCGTCCGTCAAATGCTCGCCCGCCTGCTGCCCCTGCTGAATGACGTCGCGAACGACCGCCCGAAGCGGCGCCTGCGTCGTCGTGACCCGATCCTGAAGCCGGACGGTCTGATCGATGAATTGGTCCAGGGACTTCAGGTCCTTCATCAGGGCGAACAAGGCGACGGTGCGCGCGACGAGTCCGCCCCCGTCCGCCGCCTTCACGGACGGGGTCACCTGGGCCGCGGGCTCCGCCTCGCCGCCCAACGCCTCGGGCACCGACTGCGCAAGCGACTCGATCCGGCCTGCGAAAGTCGCGTTGGGATCCTGATCGCCCGGGCCGGCCAGCATTCCGCCGATCGTCTGGATCGAGCTGGAAAGAGCCGAATAGAAATCGAGCTCCGCCTGCAATGCATCCTTTCGGGCGGCAAGCGCAGCCCGGTCCTCGGGACCGGCGGCGGCGCGAAAACGCGCGTCGAGCGCATCGATATCGTCACGGAGGCGCTGCACGCGGCCCGCCCTTTCGGCGGCAATGCCGGCAATCCGGGTCTGCTCGGCTGTCTGGGCGGACGGCGACGCAGGCGCCGCCGAACGCACGAACGGAAGCTCGGCCCTCGCCGAGGCAAATGCCTTCTGCAGGACCTGGTTCGAGAGGTTTCGCTGCGTGCTGAAGAAGAACTCATCGCTCGGCTGGCTCAGCCACTGGCTCCCGGCCTCCGAAAGCCGATGCCACCGGACCGCCGAATTGAGGTGGCTCAGAAGATCCTCGCCGGTGATGGCGCTCGCCGGGGGTACGGAAGCGGCGCCCGCGGCGCCCGCCTCGATGGTGCAGCAAAGGGACAATGCAAGATAAGCGTGCAGCCGGGCAGCCATGGTCCCGTTGTAGAGGCGTTGTCCGCAATCCGCGAATCCTTTTTGGCAA
>CAZSEH010000014.1:0-16732 GCA_964605835.1 uncultured Opitutaceae bacterium | reverse complement strand
CTCTCCCGGGCCTCGGCGTGCGGATTGTGCCCCGCGGACTCGATGACGACCAGGCGCGAATCCGGAAAGTGCGCGGCGATCGAAGCCCCGTCCTCCGGCTTCACGTAGGCCGACCGCGCGCCGGAAATGACCAGGGTCGGGCCCGTGTAGCGATCGCCCGGGCCGAGGGGAGTCTTTTCCAGGACCGGCAGGGCCGCTGTCAGGACCGGCAGGTTGATGACCCACTTCCAGCCCCCGCCATCAGTCCGCTCCAGGTTGGTCGCCAGGAACCGGCGCATCGCCGGATCCGGCACGCCGGCCTCGAAACTGCGCTCCGCCTGCGCGCGCAAACGGAGATTGCCCAGGTCGAGCGCGTTCATGGCCGCAAACTCGCGGCGGCGGCCCGGCCAGAAATAGTCCTTGGGGGCGATATCGACAAGGATCAGCCGCTGCACCCGCTCCGGGTGGCGGCAGGCCAGGGCCATCGCGACCTTCCCTCCCATGCTGTGCCCCAGGAGGGCCACGCGTTCGAGCGCATGCGAGTCCATCCAGGCCAGGACATCGCCCACCATCGCCTCGAAGGTCATCTCGTCCGAATGGGGAGAACCTCCGTGATTGCGCAGGTCGGGCGCAAAAACGCGGTATCGGGCCGCCAGGTCGCGGCCGGCCGCCTGCCAGTTCCGCGAGGAGCCGAGCATGCCGTGCAGCACGACGAGCGGCGGATGCCCCTCCCCGCCAAACTCCCGATGGAACAATGGTACGACCATGCCTCTTGAATATCCCCCTTGCCTTCGGGGGCCAGCCATTCTGACCTGCTCTCCTGCAGAAAATGAACGAGCCCGACAAGCCGACCCCGATGATGCAGCAGTACCTCGAGGTGCGAAGGGGGCTGCCGCGGGACACCATGCTCCTTTTCCGGCTCGGCGATTTCTATGAGATGTTCTTTGACGACGCCGTCGTCGCATCCCGCCTGCTCGGGCTCACCCTGACCAAGCGTCAGGAGCATCCGATGGCCGGGATTCCCCACCACGCCGTGGACACCTACGTCTCGAGGCTGCTGGCGGCCGGGAAGAAGGTCGCCCTCTGCGACCAGCAGGATGCAGCCCGCCCGGGCAGGCTAGTCACGCGCAAGCTCACGCGAATCCTCAGCCCGGGGACGACCCTCGCCGCGAACCAGGTCGATGCCGCGCGCAACCACTATCTTGCCGCAATCGTATGCGACCGAGCCGGCCTTCATGCGGCCTGGCTGGATATCTCGACCGGGGAGTTCAAGATCGCGACGGACAGCCGGATCGAGAATCTCCTTCCGATCCTCTCCGCCCTGGCTCCCGACGAAGTGCTGGTCGCCGAAGGCGAACTCGCCCGCTGGCAGGCCTGCCCGCACGACCAGACGGCCATCCACGCCCTCCATGCCTTCGCGGAACGCCGGCTCTGCACCGAGCTTCCGGAGGTCCAGTTTGCCCGGGTCTCCGGTGCCCAGGCGGTCATGGCGACCCTCGGCGTGCTCAATCTCGAGGGATTCGGCGTCGCCGCGACCCACCCCTCCCTGGGCCCCGCGGGGGCGCTGGTCCGGTACGCGACGGACAACCTGTGCGCCAAGCCCGAGAATCTGCGCAGCCTTCAGGAATACCGCAGTTCCCAGAGCCTGCTCCTCGATCCCGCGACCCTCCGAAACCTGGAGATCTTCAACTCCAGCCGCGGCGCCCGCGATGGATCGCTTCTTTGGGCGATCAACCGGACGGCCACCGCCTGCGGCGTCCGGTTGCTGGAGCGCTGGCTCGCCGCGCCCACCCTTGAGATCGGCGAGATCCGCAGGCGCCAGGCGCTCGTCGGCGAACTCGCCCGCCATCCGGCCCGGCTGACCTGGCTTCGGGACCGGCTCATCCAAGTCCGGGACGTCCCCCGGATTCTCGGGCGGCTGCAGAACCGGCTCCGCAACCCCAGGGAACTCGGCGGAATCCGCGACACGCTGGCCCAGATTCCCGACCTGAGGTCGGGCCTCGGGGAATTCTCGCCCGCCCCGGACGCACCGCCCAATGGCCCCGGTCTGTCGACCGTGCAGGAACGGCTCCACGAGCTCCCGGCCCTGTGCGCGCTCCTTGAAAGCGCCCTGGCGAGCGAGCTTCCCGCCGGCCTCGAGGACGGCCATTTCATAAAGGCGGGCCACGACACCGAGCTCGACCGGCTGCGCGCCCTCACAAGCGACAATAAGACGTGGCTGTCGGAACTCGAGCGCACCGAGCAGGAGCGCACTGGAATCCGGAGCCTCAAGGTGCGGTTCACGAATAATTTCGGCTATTACATCGAAGTCACAAAGGCGAACCTCCACCTGGTTCCTTCCGATTACATCCGCCGCCAGACCACCGTAGGGGGCGAGCGCTACGCGACTGAGGAACTCCGCCGAAAGGAGAAGGAAATCTTCAGCGCCGAGGAGAATGCGCTCGCCCGGGAGAACGAGATCTTCCAGTCGCTCGTCGCCTCGGTGCTCGCCGAGGCGCCCCTGCTCACGGAAACGGCCGACGCGCTCGCGGAGCTGGACGTCCTCGCGGGCTGGGCGGTCCTCGCGCGCGAGTGGGATTACTGCCGTCCGGAATTGGACGAGGGCGAAGGGATCGAGATCGTGGAGGGCCGCCATCCCGTCGTTGAACAGATGCTGCGCGCCCCGGAATCCAGGCCGGCCGGAGCCGGACCCGCGTTCGTGCCGAATGACACCACGCTCTCCTGCGACGAGGCGCAAATCGCCCTGATCACGGGGCCGAACATGGCGGGCAAGTCGACCTATATCCGGCAGGTCGCCCTGATCGCCCTGCTCGCCCAAGTCGGCTGCTGGGTCCCCGCAAAATCGTGCCGCCTCGGGCTCGTGGACCGGATATTCTCGCGGGTCGGCGCAAGCGACGACCTGTCGCGCGGGAACTCGACCTTCATGGTCGAAATGAACGAGACCGCCAACATCCTCAACAACGCGACCGACCGCTCGCTCATCATCCTGGACGAGATCGGCCGCGGCACCTCCACGTATGACGGGTTGAGCATCGCCTGGGCTGTCGTGGAGCACCTCCACCGCGGGCCCGAGCGCGGACCGCGCACCCTCTTTGCCACCCACTACCAGGAGCTGACGCAGCTCGAAAAGCACCTGCCGCGCCTGCGCAACCTCTCGGTTGCGGTCAAGGAATGGAACGACGACATCGTCTTCGTGCGGCGGGTCGTGCCCGGCGCGGCGGACCGCAGCTATGGGATCCAGGTCGCCCGCCTTGCCGGCCTTCCTCTTCCCGTGATCGACCGCGCCCGCGACATCCTTGCGCGGCTGGAGGGGGAGGACGCCTCCGTCGTCGTGGCCGCCCCCTCCGCCCGGCCAAAAAAGAAGATCACTGTTTCGCCGCCCGCGGACGACTCGCAGCTAAACCTGCTCTGAGTTCCCGCCACGGGGGTTGCGACGGTTTTCGCCCCTTGCCAGCGGCCGCACGCCGAGGCACACTTTCTCCTTTTTCCATGTCCACCGCCGACGAAATAGCCCGCCGACGCACCTTCGCGATCATCTCCCATCCCGACGCGGGGAAAACCACGCTGACGGAGAAGTTCCTCCTTTATGGAAACGCGATCCATCTGGCGGGGGCGGTCAAGGACCGGAAGAACCAGCGGGCCACGACCTCGGACTGGATGGAACTCGAGCGCCAGCGCGGCATTTCCATCAGTTCGACGGTCCTCCAGTTCGACTACGAAGGCTTTGCGGTAAACCTGCTCGACACCCCGGGACACAAGGACTTTTCCGAGGACACCTACCGGGTCCTGACAGCCGTGGATGCGGCGCTCATGGTGATCGACGCCGGCAAGGGCGTCGAGGCGCAGACCCGCAAGCTGTTCGAAGTCTGCCGCAGGCGGGGGATTCCCATCTTCACGTTCATGAACAAGTGCGACCGGCCGACTCGCAATCCGCTGGCCCTCCTGGACGAGCTGGAAAGCGTCCTCGGCCTGCAATCGTCGCCGGTCGTCTGGCCGCTCGGGAACGGTCCCGAGTTCCGGGGGGTGTTCGACCGGCGCACCCGCCAGGTCCACCTGTTCGAGCGCGTGCCCGGGGGAGCCTACCGGGCGCCCGTCAAGGTCGCCTCGCTCGATGACGCGGTCGTAAGGGAAAGGCTGTCCGAGTCTGCGCATGCCGAGGCCAGCGAGCAGATCGCCATGCTCGACGGGGCGGGCCATGCCTTCGACCTGGCCGCCGTTCGCGCGGGGCGGCAGACGCCGGTCTATTTCGGAAGCGCCGTCAACAACTTCGGAATCCAGCTTCTGCTGGACGGGTTCCTCCACGACTCCGTGCCGCCGCAGCCGCGCCGGTGCGCCGAGCCCGCCGGCTCACCCAGGCTGATCCCGGTCGACCATCCCGGCTTTTCCGGATTTATTTTCAAGATTCAGGCGAACATGGACCCGAAGCACCGCGACCGGATCGCATTCATGAGGATCTGCTCGGGCAAGTTCGAGCGGGACATGAACGTCATTCACCAGCGCACGGGAAGAACCGTGAGGCTGTCCTCCTCGCACAAGCTCTTCGGCCAGGAAAGGGCCACCGTCGACGAGGCATGGCCGGGCGATGTTGTCGGCCTGGTCGGCCACGATTCCTTTGGAATCGGCGACACCCTTTCCTCCGAGCGGGGCATCGTCTTCAACGAGATTCCGCGCTTCCCTCCCGAGGTCTTCACCTACATTTCGAACCCGAGTCCCGCCGACGCGAAGAAATTCCGGGCGGGACTGGAGCAACTCCTCCAGGAGGGCGTCGTCCAGTCGTTCACGGCGCGGCTCGCGCCACCCGGTGCGACGCTCCTCGCCGCGGTCGGACCCCTGCAATTCGAGGTGGTGCAGTACCGCCTGAAAAGCGAATACGGGGCGGAGTCCCGTCTCAGCGAGACGCCCTGGACCCTTCTGCGGTGGGCCGACCCCCATCCCGCGCTCGCCGACCCGAGGAGTCTCGTCGTCGCGACCGGAGTCAGCTTCGGCACCGACAAGAACGGCCAGCCCGTCGTACTGTTCCCAAACGACTGGACTCTGCGCTATTTTGTCGAGAAAAATCCCGGCCTGACCCTTCGCGAACTGCCTCCAGACTTCACGCCCTCCGAATGAGACTCCGCAAATACCTGCCTTTAGCCGCCTCCCTGGCGCTTCTTCCCGCGCTGCGGCCTCCGGCCTGCGGAGCGACCCCGCGCGGCAGCGCCTCCTACAAGGGCGCCATCCTCATGGACGCGGCCTCCGGCCGGGTGCTCTTCGAGGACAATGCCGACGAGGTCAGCCCGCCGGCCAGCATGACCAAGCTGATGACCTATGCCGTCCTGGACGATCGGATCCGGAGCGGAGCCCTCGGGCTCCAGACTCCGATCACGATCACCAACGCCGACGCCAAGGTCGCGATGCTGAGGGACAGCACCTGCGTCTGGCTGAAGACAGGCGAGGTCTTCCCGGTCGAGGAGCTCGTCTATGCCATGATGATCCGGTCGGCCAACGACGCGGCGTACGCCCTGGCCCGCGCCAGCGCAGGCTCGGTCCCCCTCTTCGTCGAGTGGATGAATGACAAGGCGCGGCAGCTCGGCATGACGCGAACGACCTTTCGAAGCCCGAACGGCCTGCCGCCGCCGAGCCGGCGGGTCGCGGACAGCGACCTTACGACTCCGCGCGACTTTGCCATCCTCAGCCGCTATCTGGTTCTTCACACGGGTGTCCTCAAGTACACTTCGGTGAAATCGCGCCAGTTTGGCGTGGGGCGCCGTTTCCCGCCGGTGCAGATGAGCAACTACAATCACCTGCTCGGCAAGGTCGCGGGCGTCGACGGGTTGAAAAGCGGAGTCACCAACGCCGCGGGCTTCTGTCTCACCGCCACCGCCGCGCGGAACGGAAGGCGCGTAATCGCCGTCGTGATGGACAGTCCGGATTGGAGGAGCCTCGATTTGAAGATCGCCCAATTGATCGAGCACGGCTTTGCGGTCGAGCCGGTCGCCGTCCCGCCGGTCGGAGCACAGGCCCAGTCCGCAGGCGGAGCGGCGGCCTCCGCCCCCAGTTCCGCCCCGCCCGCGAACCCCGCGGTCAGGTTTTCGATTCCCGGCACCCCCCGGTGAACGCCGCCGCCAACATCCTGCGTTTTCGGGACGTCACGGTCCTGTACGGGCGCCAGCCCGCCCTGCAGGATGTCACGCTCGACATTCCCTGCGGCAGCCTGACGGCGGTATTGGGGCCGAATGGCGCGGGAAAGAGCACATTCCTGCGCGCTTGCCTCGGCTGGCTTCCCCTCACCCGCGGCGAAATCCGGATCGGCGACGCCCATCCGCAGCACGCGCTTCCGCGCCTGGCCTACCTTCCCCAGCGCCACGCGGTGGACTGGGATTTTCCGATCACCGTGCGGGGCGTCGTGGAACAGGGGCGCTACCCCGCCCTGCGCCCGTGGCAGCGATTTGGCGACCGCGACCGGGCCCTGGTGGACCGTTCCCTGGACGAGCTCGGGCTCACGAGCCTCGCAGACCGGCAGATCAGCCGGCTGTCCGGCGGGCAGCAGCAGCGCATCTTCCTTGCGCGCGCGCTCGCCCAGGGAGCTGATATTTTCCTTCTCGACGAGCCGTTCGCCGGCCTCGATCTGCTGGCCGTCGAGGAACTGGAGCGCATCTTCCGGTCCTGGGAGGCGCAGGGGCGCACGGTACTGGCGGCGGTGCATGATCTCGACATCGCCCGCCGGATCTTCGGCCGCGGGCTCCTCCTGGCCACCTCGGTCGTAGCGGAGGGCCCCATGGAAACGGTCCTCACGGAGGCAAACATCGACCTCGCATTCAGGCGCGGGAAGAGCGCGGGGGACGACCCGCTGCGAACGACGCGCACGGCCGAATTCCCTGAATAGGCGGACCCCATGTCATTCCACAGTCTCATCGTCGAACCGTTCTCATTCGGCTTCATGCAGCGCGGGCTTGCGTCCGCGCTTCTCCTGAGCCTGAGCGGCGGCCTCCTCGGCAGCATCCTCGTCCTGCGAAGGCTGGCGCTCATGGGCGACGCCCTTTCCCACTCGCTATTGCCCGGGATCGCCGTGGCGTGGCTCCTATTCGGCACCAACACGCTCGCCCTTTTCGTCGGCGCCCTGGTCGCCGGCCTGCTCACGGCCCTCGGCAGCGCCCTGGTCAGCCGCCTGACGCGGATCAAGGAGGATGCTGCCTTCGGGTCGCTGTTCACCGTGTTCTTCGCCGGGGGCGTCGCCCTCCTCAGCCGGCTTCCCGCCCGAATCAACCTCGATCATTTTCTTTTCGGAAGCATCCTGGGGGTCAGCGCCTCCGATCTGCGCCTGGCCGCCCTGGCGAGCTCGATCACCCTCGTTGTTTTCGTCGTGGCGCGCCGCAGCATCCTCCTCGAGACATTCGATCCCGTTTTTCACCGGGCGACAGGAGGCCGCGGGCCGCTCGTCCACGCCGGCCTCCTTGCCCTCACGGTCCTCAACCTGGTCGCCGCAATGCAGACCATGGGCGTCGTCCTGGCCCTGGGGCTGTTTCTCCTTCCGGCGGTGACCGCGTATCTCTGGTGCGACCATTTCGCCCTCCTGCTCCTGGTCGCCGTCGCGCTGGCGGCGTTTTGTTCCTTTGCCGGAATCGTCATCAGCTACCACTCAGGTGTGGCGAGCGGAGCCTCGATCGTCCTTTGCCTCGGAGCCGTGTTCGTCGCGTCCGCCCTGTTCAGCCCCCGTCACGGCGCCACGGCCCGGCTTGTCGAGTTCATCCGGGAACGCCACAGCGTCCATCGCTCGGCCGACTGATTCCGATGCCCCCCCCGGCCATTCCAGCGGTCAGAGCCTACCTCCTGGACCTCCAGGACAGGATTTGCGCGGCGCTCGAGGCCGAGGACGGGGCGGCAAAATTCCGCGAGGATCTCTGGAGCCGGCCGGAGGGCGGCGGGGGGCGGACGAGGGTGCTCGCCGAAGGGGCGGTTTTCGAAAAGGCCGGTGTCGCCTTTTCCCATGTGTGCGGCAGCCAGCTTCCACCCTCGGCCACGGGACACCGTCCGCAGCTTGCGGGGATGGGCTGGGAGGCGCTCGGCGTTTCGCTCGTCATCCACCCGCGCAATCCGTACGTGCCGACAAGCCACGCCAACGTGCGGTTCTTTCTGGCAAAGCCCGGCCCGACGGAGCCCTGCGAAGCCGCGTTTTGGTTCGGCGGCGGATTCGACCTGACTCCCTTCTACGGTTTTGCGGAGGACGCCGTACACTGGCATAGGGTCGCGCAGTCGGCCGTCCGGCCGTTCGGCGAGGAGTTGTATCCGCGGTTCAAAGGCGCGTGCGACCGGTATTTCTTCCTAAAGCATCGCGGAGAGGCCCGCGGAATAGGCGGCCTGTTCTTCGACGACTTCAGCGAACTGGGTTTCGAGCGCAGCTTCGCCATGACCCGGAGCGTCGGCGACGCATACCTGGCGGCCTATCTGCCGATCGTGGCGAAACGCAAGACCACTCCCTACGGCGATCGCGAACGGCGTTTCCAGCTCTGGCGCCGGGGCCGCTACGCCGAGTTCAACCTGGTCTGGGACCGCGGCACCCTCTTCGGCCTGCAAAGCGGCGGGCGGACCGAGTCGATCCTCATGAGCCTCCCCCCGCTCGTCCGATGGGACTACGACTGGCACCCCGAGCCGGACAGCCCGGAGTCCCGCCTGGCCGCGGACTTCCTGCAACCGCGCGACTGGCTGGCAGGCTAGTTTGACAATATCCCGCCCCAGCCGCGAAATCCCATCCGCATGACCTCCCGCGAACGCTTTCTCGCCGCATGCGCGTGCCAGCCCCTGGATCGGCCGCCGGTGTGGATCATGCGCCAGGCCGGACGTTACCTGCCGGAGTACCGCGAACTCAAGGCGAAGCACGGGTTCCTGGGCATGGTCAAGACCCCGGAGCTTGCGGCGGAAGTGACCCTCCAGCCCGTCCGCCGGTTCGCCCTCGATGCGGCGATCCTCTTTTCCGACATTCTGGTCATCCCCGAGGCGCTCGGGCAGCCCTACCGGTTCAGGGACAAGGGCGGGATCGCGATGGAATTTTCGATCGGAAACCGGGCGGACATTGAGCGCCTCGCCCCGGCCGAATCGGTCCCCGGACGCCTCGCCTATGTTGCTGAGACCCTCCGCACCCTGAAGGGCGAACTGGCCGGCGAGAAGGCCCTCCTCGGCTTCGGGGGATCGCCGTGGACACTGGCCACCTACATGGTCGAAGGGGGAAGTTCGGAGGACTTCGCGCGGATCAAGGGCCTTTTCTACACGGACCGGCCCGCCTTTGACGCACTGCTCGAGAAGCTCGTGTCCGCCCTGATCGCCTATTTCAGGATGCAGATCGAGGCCGGCGCCGATGCGATCCAGATATTCGACTCCTGGGGCGGCATCATCGCGGGGGACGACTACGAGGCCGCTTCGCTCCAATGGATTCGCCGGATAGTCTCTGCACTGCCCGCGGGATTTCCCGTGATTCTTTTTGCAAAGGGGACGGCGGCGCACGTGCGAGCGCAGGCGGCCGCAGGTGTGCGCGTCCTGAGCATGGACTGGACGGTGAATCTCGCGGCAGCCCGGGAAGAGGCCCGCGCCTCCTCGGGAGGGCGTTTTGCCCCGGTCGCCGTCCAGGGAAACCTCGATCCGGTGCTGCTCAACACGACGCCGGAGATCGTCCGGCGCGAGACGACGAGGCTGTTGGAATCCATGCGAGGGAAGCCCGGCCACATCTTCAACCTCGGCCACGGGATTCTTCCCGAAGCCAAATTGGAATGCGTCGAGGCCCTGGTCGGGGCGGTTACCTCCTGGAAATGAGGCTCCCAGCCCGAGCCATGGAACCAGTCGCTCGAACAGAAATTGACAATTAATGCGGAGCCAGAAAGGCCCCGCAGAGCGTATTGTTGATCCAGCCCAATGGGTGCCACGAGTTCCAAGTCCATAGCAGTCCTGGGGGCCGGTGTAACCGGCCTCGCGGCAGCCTATCGGCTCGCGGCAAAGGGCCATCGCGTGCGGGTCTTCGAGCGCAACGCCCGGGTCGGCGGTTCGGTGGGCACCGAAATCGCGGACGAGTGGCTGGTCGAAACCGGCCCCAATTCGCTTCAGGAAAGCCCGGAATTGACCTCGCTCATCGGGGAACTCGGCCTCGCTTCCGAGCGGATCGAGGCTGGGTCCATGGCCAAGAACCGGTTTCTGCTCAAAGGAGGCCGGGCTGTTCCGGTCCCCATGTCGCCTTCCTCCTTCCTGAAGTCCGACTTTCTCTCGACAGGCGCAAAACTGCGCATTCTGGGCGAGTTGCTGAAGCGCCCGCGAGTCCGGGAGCTGGACGTGAGCCTCTCTGAATTCGTCTGCGATCACTTCGGCCGCGAGATACTCGAGCGGGCCGTGCAGCCGATCGTGAGCGGAATCTACGCCGGCGATCCGGCCCTTCTTTCGGTCCGCGAAGCATTCCCGAAACTGCTGGAACTCGAGCGCACGCACGGCTCCCTGCTGCGCGGTATTATCGCCGGCGCGCGGCAGCGCCGCAAGCGCGGCCAGTCCGGGCCGGCAAAGATCATTTCGTTCCGCCGCGGACTCCAGGTGCTCCCGGAGGCGCTCGCCTCCCGGTTGCCGGAAGGGTCGATATCGCTGGACACGTCGGTCCAGCGCATAATCCCGGGCGCCCGCTGGCGCGTCGCCTTCCGGTACCAGCGCGGAGAAACCGAGGAGGAGTTCGATTCGGTGGTTTCGGGCCTCCCGGCTCCGGCGCTTGCGGAACTCGAGATCGGCGAGGACGGACGGCGCCCGCTCGCCTCCCTGGCGGAAATCAATCACCCGCCCGTTTCGTCCCTCTTCCTCGGCTTCCGGCGCGACCAGGTGGCCCATCCGCTCGACGGATTCGGGATCCTCGTCCCCGCGATCGAGCGCAGATGGGTCCTGGGGGTGCTTTTCTCCTCGAGCCTTTTCCCGGGCCGGGCGCCCGACGGCCATGTCGCCCTGACTGTCATGACCGGAGGCAGGCTCCAGCCGGAGATCGGGCGATTGATGACGGTCGATCTTCTGTCGGTGGCTCTCGCGGATATTCGGGGCATCCTCGGAATCACCGGCGAGCCGGTCTTCTGGCGCCATAATTTCTGGCCGCGCGCCATTGCGCAATACGACGTCGGGTTCGGCGCGCACCGCCAGGCCATGGCCGACTGCGAGCGCGAGTTCCCGGGGTTTTACATCGGCGGCCAGGCCCGCGACGGGATCTCCGTCCCGGACTGCCTCGCCTCGGGCCTGAAACTCGCCGACCGCGCCAGCTCGTAATCTTCGGCCGGCCCGGGGGTTCGCGCCCTCCACCCTTGACTCGCCCAGCCAGCGAATTAGCCTCGCCCGCTTTTCTCTGGTATGGCGCAAGATCTGAAAGATACCCTGCAGCTGCCTAAAACCGACTTTCCCATGCGCGCCGGGCTCGCGCAGCGGGAGCCAGTGCGGGTGGAGCACTGGAAAAAGACCGGCCTTTATGAGGCGATCCAAGACAGGAGGGCCCGCGCCAAGGCCCCGGTTTTTGTCCTCCACGACGGCCCCCCGTTCACCAACGGCGATGTCCACATCGGTACCGCGCTCAACAAGACGCTGAAGGACATCATCCTCCGCTTCAAGGCGATGAGCGGCTTCAGGACGCCCTATGTCCCGGGCTGGGACTGTCACGGGCTCCCGATCGAGCAGAAGGTCGCCCGGGACCTGCAGGAAAGGAAGATCACCGCGACCATCGGCGAACTCCGAAAGGCCTGTGACGACTTCTCCGAAGGCTGGATCGCCAGGCAACGGGCCCAGTTCCAGCGCTTTGGCGTCCTCGCCGATTGGGGGAACGAGTACAAGACCAAGGCGCCCGGATTCGAGGCCGACATCCTGCGGACTTTCGCCAGTTTCATCGAGAAGAAGCTCGTTTACCGCAGCAAGAAGCCGGTCTATTGGTCGATTCCTTTCGAGACGGCGTTGGCGGAGGCCGAAATCGAGTACAGGGAGCACGTTTCGCCCTCCATCTGGGTCAAGTTCCCTGTCCCGCGCGGCGAGGCGGAAAAATTCGGCCTGCCCGTGGACAAGCCCCTGGGCATCGTCATCTGGACGACGACACCCTGGACCATACCGGCCAACCTCGCGATCGCCGTCCATCCCGAGCTCGAGTACGCGATCGTCGAGACGGCAAAGGACGCTCCGGAGCGTTTTCTCGTCGCGACTGAGCGAATCGCAGCATTCGCCTCGGTCCTCGGCGAACCGGGCGCCGAGCACCCCGTCCTTTCGAGGATTGCGGGAATCCCCGGCCGAAGCCTGGAGAACCTGAAGGCGCGGCATCCCTTCATAGACCGACCTTCGCCCGTCGTCCTGGCCGACTATGTGACGACCGAAACCGGAACGGGAGCCGTCCATACGGCGCCCGGGCACGGCATGGACGATTACCGCACGGGAATCCGCTATGGCCTGGAGGTCTACTGCCCGGTCGGCGATGACGGGCGCTACATCGACGACGGGCGAATCCCCGCGGAACTCGTCGGATTGACGACCCTTGAAAGCGTTGAGGACCTCGCGAAGAAGAAGACCTCCGCGGCAAACATCGGGGTTTTGAGGAAACTGGACGCTTGCGGGGCGCTCGTTGCAAAGCAGCGCTTTGCGCACAGTTATCCGCATTGCTGGCGCTCGAAGACCCCGATCATTTTTCGGGCGGTCGACCAGTGGTTCGTCTCCCTGGACGAGGAGTCCGGCGGTTTCGCGGCGGGTTCGCCCCGGCGTCAGGCGCTTGCGGCCATCGAGGGGGTCCGGTGGATTCCCGCCTGGGGCCAGGCCCGCATCCGCGGCGCCGTGGAGAGCCGTCCCGACTGGTGCATCAGCCGCCAGAGGGCGTGGGGCGTCTTCATTCCCGCGTTCTATGACGCGCAGAAAAAGCCCTTCCTCGACGCCGGCGTCGTGCGCGCGGTCGCCGACAAGATCGGAAAGCTCGGATCGAACTTCTGGTGCGACTCGTCCGCCGCCCAAATTCTCGAGGGAATCCCGCTTCCGGCCGGCTGGCCGGAACCCTCCGCGCTGACCCGCGGGTCCGACACCCTCGACGTCTGGCTCGACTCGGGTTCGTCGCACGCGGCGGTTCTGGCGCGCGGCATCGGAGGCACCCAATGGCCGGCCGATCTCTACCTCGAGGGAAGCGACCAGCACCGGGGATGGTTCCAGTCCTCGCTTTGGACGAGCGTCGTCTCTCGCGGAGGCGAACCTCCGTACCGGGCCGTCCTGACCCACGGCTTCATCGTCGATGAGGAGCGGAAGAAGATTTCGAAAAGCTCGACCTACGAGAAGCCCCAGACAAGCGACGCCTATGTCTCGGAATACGGCGCCGACGTGATCCGCCTCTGGATCGCCTCGCAGGACTTCCGCGACGACATTCCGATCTCGAAGGAGATTCTGTCGCACGTCAGCGAGACCTACCGGCTCATCAGGAACACGTTCCGCTTCCAGCTCGCGAATCTCTTCGACTTCGACCCGAAGCGGGACGGAGTCCCCGCCGCGAAGCTCGACGTCCTCGACCGGTGGGCGCTCCATCAAACGGCCGCGCTCATCCGCGCATGCACGGAGGCCTACGAGACCTACGAGTTCCACCGGGTCTACCAGCTCTGCAACCAGTTCTGCGCGGTGACCCTCTCGGCCGCGTACCACGATATTCTCAAGGACAGGCTCTACACCCTTGGAACCGGCAGCGCCCTCCGCCGGTCATCGCAGACCGCCCTTTGCCACATCTTTGGGTCCCTCGTCCGGCTTCTTGCGCCGATCATTGCCTTCACAGCGGACGAGGCGTGGGCGTTTGGAACCGCGCGGACGGAATTTTGCGGCGATTCGGTCCATCTCCAGGACTGGCCGGACGCCCCCGCCGAATGGACCGACGCCGGCCTCGAAGGGGAAATGGCCGCCCTCCTGAAGATCCGGTCCGGGGTCAACGCCGAGATCGAACCGCTCCGGGCGGCTGGAAAGCTGGGAAAGGCGTTGGACGCCTCCGTCACGCTCAAGGTTCCGGCGGACGATCCCGTCCGGGGAATCATTGAGAAACACAGCGAATTTCTGGCCGAACTATTCATCGTATCCGGGGTTTCAATTGAGACGGTCCCCGCCCAGTCCGGAGCCGCCGCCGCGGCGGCTCCAGCCGGTCAAATTGGGATCGAGGTGCGTCACAGCCAGGAGCTTGGCCATGTCCGATGCCCGCGCTGCTGGCGTTGGGTGCCGCATCTGGAGCATTCCGCGCACGGCGAAATCTGCCCGCGTTGCACGGAGGCTCTTCGATGAAGTCCTAGACTTTCGAAACCACGGGATTGACCCCTGTCCGATTTGCTGTAGCTACCCATCCCCCCTTCCAAGACTCCCCATGGCAAAAAATAAATCGAAATCCGCGGCAACACAGAAGCCCGCGGCGCAGTCCAAGGCCGGCAAATCGACCAAGGCGGCGCCCGCATCCCTTCCTGTCACCGAGGTCAAACGCACGGCCAATACCATGGAAAAGCCTTCAAAGAAAACCGCTTTGCGCGAAAGCATCCTGGCGCGCAAGGCGGCGACCAAGCCAATCGCATTCAGCCTCGACGAGGTGCGGGCGATCGCGAAGACAAACGCCTCAAAGGTGGTGGAAGTCCCGGCAAAACCGGTCAAAGGGGCTCTCAAGGGGTCCACGGCCAAGCCGGGCATCGGCAAGCAGCCCGTTGCCCTCGAGAAGCCCGCCAAGCCGAATCACGTCAAGGCCGCCTCCCTGGCCGACATCCTCGGATTCAATCCGAAAAAGACCAAGTCGGTCGAGGTCATCGAGGAAAACGCCGTGCCCGAGAAATTCCGGCGCTACTACCGGATTCTCGTCGATATGCGGGCGCAGCTGACCGAGGGCATCGAGCGCCATTCGGAGGAATCCCTCAAGCGCTCGGCCAAGGACGACGCCGGCGATCTTTCCGCGTACGGCCAGAACATGGCCGACGGCGGCATTAACACGTTTGACCGTGATTTTGTCCTGAGCCTTGTCTCGAGCGAACAGGAGGCCCTGTCGGAGATCGACTCGGCGATCAAGCGCATCCGCGAGGGCACCTACGGGACCTGCGAGGTCACCGGCAAGCCGATCGCCAAGGAGCGCCTGCTTGCGGTGCCGTTCACCCGCTACTCGACCGAAGCCCAGAAGCAGATCGAAAAGAACCGCTACCGCTCCCGCGCCCAGTCAGACCTGTTCGGCGAATTGGGCGAGGATGGCGCCAAACTGGTCGAGGACGACGCCGGCGGCGAGGAGTGACCGGTTTTCGGGCTGCCCGCACCTTGCAAGCCTCCCGCATCCTCGCCTACCGCTGGCTCCTGCTTGTGGCCGTCGCAGTCGTTGCGGCCGACCAGGCGACGAAGGCATGGATTGCGGCCCTCCTCCCCTTCGGCGTCCATCTCGAAAGCGAAGGCTCGATTCCCGTCATCCGGGGATTTTTCTACCTCGTGCATGTGGGCAACACCGGGGCGGCCTGGAGCCTGTTCTCGGGGCGAAGCCCCGCCCTCGCGGTCTTTGCCGTCGCAACGCTGGCCGCGATCTTCCTCTGGAGGCGCGCCCTGGGACTGCGCGCCACCAGCACCCAGGTCTGCTTCGGCCTGCTCTGCGGCGGCATCCTCGGCAATCTCGTCGACCGCCTCGTGCGCCACCATGTGGTGGACTTCATCGACCTGTACTTCGGCAGTTACCACTATCCCACCTTCAACGTCGCCGACTCAGGCATCTGCGTCGGCGTGATTCTGTACCTGATATTCTCTTTTCGGTCGCCGGACTCATAGGATGAGCCGCCGGCGTGGGGACTATTCGACGTTGGCGATCTGTTCCTTCACCCGCTCGATCTCGTTCTTCAGTTCGATGACATGCCGCGAAATCGCAAGGTCGTTGGCCTTGCTGCCCATGGTGTGGCTCTCCCGCCCCATTTCCTGGAGGATGAACTCCGCCTTCCGCCCGATTTCGCCGCCGGACTTGATGAGGGTTGAAAACTGTTCGAGGTGGCTCCGGAACCGGGTGACCTCCTCGGTGATGTCGCAGCGGTCGGCAAAAAGTGCGATTTCCTTGAGGACGCGCTCATCGTCCAGATTCAGCTCTAGACCGGCCTCGCGGAGGCGTTTCAGGAGCAGGTCCCGATAGTTGGGAGCAACGAGGGGCGCGCGGGCCGCTATCGCCTCGACCATGCGCCAGAGGGCCGCGACGCGGGCAAGAAAATCGACGAGCAGCGCCTCGCCCTCCTTCGCACGCATCACGGCAAAACCGTGGAGGGCCTCGTCGAGCGCCTCAAGAACGACCGGCGCGGCCTCTTCGGCGGGGGGGAACCCTGCGGGCCTGCGCCGGGAATTGGCGATCTGCCAGAGCAGTTCGGGGGTCGGGCGGAAGGCTATCCCCTGCGCCGCGGCCAGGGTTGCGAGCCGGTCGAGCGTCATCCTCACGTCGGTATCGTCCCACACGGCCCCGTCTTCGCCGGGCTGCGCCGGAAGCTCGATGCCCACATGGACCTTGCCGCGCAGGACGACGCGCCTCACGCGTTCGCCGATCTGCGGCTCAAGGCTCTCCCACTCCGCCGGCATGGATACGCTCAAATCGAGCGTGCGGCGATTGACGGAACTCACCTGGACCGTGAGGGTTTGCCTTCCGATCGCGGAGGTCGCGCGGCCGTAGCCGGTCATGCTTCGCATGCGGGCAGTAACGGACATCCGGCCCGCGAGCGCAATACCAAGACCTCAGCCCCAGCCTATTTCAGCAGCGCCTGGGCCTGCTGGACGTCCTTGTCGCCGCGGCCGCTGA